>JBBQFB010000048.1:0-20933 GCA_038321545.1 Gaiellales bacterium | reverse complement strand
CACGGCCCGGCGGCCCGCCAGCCGGCGCCTGGCACCGCCGGCCTGCGCGGGTTCGAGCTCGCCGTGCAGGACGCGCCGCAGCTGGCCGCGATCGAGCGGCGGCTGGCGGACGCGGGCGTCTCCTCCTCGACGGACGACGCGGGCGCGCTGACCTTCACCGATCCAGCGGGCAACGCGGTCGCCGTGTCGGTAGGGTCCTCGCCGTGACCGACCGCACCGACCCCGCCCCCGTCGCCTCGTCGCCGGTCGGCGACGACGAGCTCGGCCGGATTGCTGCGCGGGCCTTCCACATGATGGGCCCGCAGGCGGAGCGCTCGTTCAGCGATGTCGACGCGATGGCGTGGGAGGGCCTGGTCGAGGTCCACCGGCGGTTCCGCCGGAGCGCCGAGGCTGCGCTGGCCGACGAGGACGACCTCGGCGTCAGCATGCTCGGGATCATGGGCCGCCTCTCGCGCGCCGAGCAGGCGACGCTGCGCCAGACGGCCCTGGCCGAGGCGATGGGACTCAGCCTGAGCCGCGTCTCGCGGCTCGTCGACGCGCTCGAGCAGCGCGGCTTCGTCGAGCGGCGAGCCTGCCCGTCCGACGCACGGGCTACCAACATCACCCTCACGAAGCGCGGTGCAACCGTCACGGAGCGCGCCCAGCACCGGCTGTACACGTTCGTCCAATCGGCGTTCTTCGACCAGCTCGAGCCGGACGAGGTGGCGACGCTGGCGACGATCTTCACGCGCCTCATCCGCGCCTCCGCAGCCGAGTAGCGCCGGTCCGATTCGGCTCAGCCGGAGGTGATGATCCGGACGCCGAGGTCGGGGTGGCGGACGCCGCCGCCAGCTTCGGCCGGTGACGGATCCGCCTGAGCTGCCAGCGGTCGGCCTCAGAGTCCGAGCGCGTCCACCAGCCACCCGTCGATGGCCACCGCCACGGCGGGCAGATCGCCGCGCAGGCTGTGGTCGCCCACGACCTCCACGACCGTGCGATCCGACCCGGCCGGTGGCATGCCGAACGGGTCGCGCACCCCTTGCACGACCAGCGTCGGCACCGTCACGGCCTCCAGCTCGGGCAGCCGGCTGGGCGCTTCGGGCGCTCCCTCGCGACGCGGCGGCCGGAGCGGGAACGCGAGGCAGAGGACGCCGGCTGCTCCGGTGGCGGCCGCCGTGCGGCAGGCGACGCGGGCGCCCGACGAACGGCCGCCGGTGATCACCGGCAGGCCGGCGAGCTCGTGCCCGCGCAGCCGGGCGAGGACCGCCGACCACGCCGCGTCGAGGTGCGTGGCGGGCGCGGGTGAACGCCGTCCCGCGACGCGGTACGGCTGCTCGACGAGCGCCACGCTGATCGCGTGCCGCTGCGCCACCTGGGAGGCGGTCGTCAGGTCGGCGGCCGCGATGCCGCCGCCCGCGCCGTGGCCGAGCACGAGCGCTGCCCGTGGGGAGTCCACGACGTGCAGGTGCACGTTTGCCGGGCCGTGCGGAGTGTCGACCTCGAGCGGCGCCATAGCGGCATCGTCGCACGGGCGCGGCGTCTGACACGCTCCCGCCATGGGACACGAGGCTAGGGACACCGCGCTGGCGACCGTCGACGCGCGGATGGCAGATCTGTCGGGCTGGACGCGGGCCATCTGGGAGCTCGCCGAGCCGGCCTGGCGCGAGTACCGGTCGGCCGCGTTGTACGTCGCCCTGCTGCGCGCCGAGGGCTTCCAGGTGGAGGTCGGGACGGGTGGCATGCCGACGGCGTTCCGGGCCTCGTTCGGCGCGGGCTCGCCGGTCGTCGCGACGTACGTGGAGTACGACGCCGTGCCGGGCAACTCGCAGGCCGCCGTTCCCTACGAGGCGCCACGCGAGGGCACGACCCGCCACGCCGCGGGGCACACCGATCCACACTCGGCGCTCGGTGTAGGTGCCCTCGGCGGCGCGCTGGCAGCGAAAGCGGCGATGGAGCGCCACGACCTGCCCGGCACGCTGGTGGTGTTCGGCGAGCCGGCCGAGAAGGTGCAGGGCTCGAAGCCCGTCCACGCCGCGAAGGGCTATTACGACGAGCTGGACGCCGCGATCAGCTTCCACCCGGCGTACGTGCAGCCGTACACGAACACGACGCGGCTCGATACCCAGTGCGGCGCATACGGCTCGTGCGTGTACACCTTCGTGCCCGACCAGCCCGAGCTGTGGGGTGCGCCGCGGCCCGGCTCGCCGATCCCCGAGGCGCACTCGGCGGCCCGCGCCCCGGGTGCGATCGACGCCGTCACGCTGATGTACTCGCTGTCGCGCGGCCTGCGGGAGAGCCTGCTGTCGCACTCCGGCTCGTGGTCGATGAACGAGGCGATCCTGGTCGCCGGCCAGTCGACAGCCGACAACCTGCCGCCCGACATCTCGCAGATCCAGTTCTCGTGGCGCGTGCCGACGCTCGCGATGTCGGACCGGATCGCAGAGGGGCTGGAGCGCAACGCGCTCCACGTGGCCGGGCTGACGGCCTGCAGCCAGCGAAGGACGTGGGTGTCACGCACCCGGCCGGGCCTGCCGAACGACGTGCTGGCGCGGGCCACGTACGCGAACCTGGAGGCTGCCGGGCCGCCGGCGTGGGGCGACGATGCGCGGGCGTTCGCGGCTGCGATCCGCGCCTCGCTCGGCCTCCGCGAGGTGGCCGATCCGCTGGAGCCGACGATGGCCGAGCTGATCACGCCCGACGCCGCCGAGGCCGCGACCCGCGAGCAGCTGCCGCCGTGGCAGCGCAACTACACCTCGGACGACTACGTCGAGTACACGTGGCACACGCCGACCGTGCGGCTGTACATCGGCCGCTGCGCGCTGGCGTCGGATCCGGACGGTGCCCGCTACCCGTCGTGGGTGTCGAACGCGATCGGCGGGCATTCGCCGTGCATCGATCCGACGGTGCGGACGGCCGCCCGGACGGTCGGGCTGACGCTGGTCGATCTGCTCACCCAGCCCGACCTCCTGGCCGCTGCGCAGGCGGAGTTCGCCGAGCGCACGGGCGGCGGCATCGGCGGCACCGCGTGGGTGCCGCCGCTGCTGGACGCCGACTTCGAGCCGCCGATCAACCTGCGCTGGCCGGAGTACGTGCAGACCGAGCGCGGGCGTGGCTGGTGGATTCCGTGACCGGCGGCGGGCGCCACCGGTAGACGCTCAGGTGAGCTGGAGCGTGGCTGCCTTCTTGACGACCACGGCCTTGCCGCCGCCGGTGGGCGTGAACGTCAGCTCGATCGTCACCTTCAGCTTGTGGTGCTTCTTGAGCGCCTTGGTTCCCTTGCTGCCCGGTTTCAGCTTGAACGTCTTCGACACGCCCGCCTTGAGCGACCCGCGCAGCGTCGAGAGCGTGACCGGGGCGGCGGCCGCGCGGAGCAGCGACTTCTTCGCCAGGAGGCGGAACTTGACGGTGCCCGCGACGTTCGCGCGGAGGGCCAGCGACAGGCCGCCGGTCTTCTTGTTCACCTTCGGCTTGCCCAGCGTCGGCTTCGGGACCACCGGCGGCGGCGCCTTCACGACCGGGACGCCGGACACGTACGGGAGCGCCGCGCCGGCGCCGTCGATCTGCGTGAGGAAGTACGCGTCGCCGTTCGGCAGGAAGCCGATCGCCAGCGGGTTGACCGTCGTCGTCGTGTTGGCGCCGGTGGGCGTCCACAACGGATCGCCGTGACTGAGGCCCTTCCCATCCTGGAACAGCGAGTTGTAGACGGCGCCGTTGCTGTTGAAGCAGTTCGCCGGCGGGTCGTTCGGCGTGTCCCAGGCCGCGAGCCGGCGGCCGTCAGGGCCGACGCCGGAGGCGATGAAGTCCGTAGCCGCCTCGAAGGTGCGGACGATGGGCGCACCACCGGCCGCGGCGAACAGGGCGTCCCGCGCGTGCTCCTTCGGGCGGATCGTGTGGCAGTTGTCGCCGCTGATGGCGCCGTTCTGCTCCCACCACGAGACGACCAGGTCGCCGCGCAGGTTGACCGCGACGGAGGAGACGGTCTGATAGGTGTTCGCGCCGGTCCCGTACGGGGCGATGAACGTCGGCTGTCCGAAGGGCTGGCCGGGAACGCGGCGCGCGATGGCGAGCTGCTGCTGGGTCAGCGCCGGGTTGGCGCTCTGCGGATAGGCAACCGTGAGCACGATCGACAGCCGCCCGTCGGGCAGCGGTGCGGTGCGGACGAGGGCGGCGCCGTTCGAGCCGGGGAACGAGCCGACGGTCGCGGGCGCCGTCCAGGCACCGAGCGAGGCCTTCAGCGTGGTTGACTGCTGGGTGCCGCCGGTGCTCGACGTCCACACCATGACCCCGGTGCCGCCCGGATCCAGCGCCACCCCGACCGCGTCGATCGCGCTCGGATCGGTGGCGATGGTGACCGGCGTCGTGCCGGCGCCGGCACCGGCCGGGATGAACGACACCTCGAGCGCCTGGCCGCCCGCCACGACCGTGGAGAACGCCACCAGCATGTTGCCGGCGCCGTCGGCCGCGACGCGCAGCCCGCGCAGCGTGTGCGGGGCGGTGATCCGGGCAACGGCGCCGATGATGGTGCCGTCGGGCGTCTCTCGGTGCGCCACGAGGTCGGTCAGCGAGCCGAAGGCCGGGTTGGCGACGGCGCGCGTCCCGTCGGCCGCCACGGCGACCGCGGCGTTGTACTGGCTCCAGAACTGGTTCGGCCCCGGGTTGCGGAGGAGGAACTTGGGGATGCCGCGAAACAGCGGCTCGTCGGTCGAGACCACGATGTGCCCGGTCGGGTCGGGCTCGACGCGCAGCACGTTCCCGATGTTCGGCACGGACTCGCGCGGGCCCCAGGCGGGCGCCGCAGCGGACGCGACCGACGGGGCGAGCGCGGCCGCGGCCGCGAGCGCGACGACAAGCCGATAGACGGACAGACCTCGCACGGCGACGACCTCCCGATGCTCGCGACGATCGGGATGAGCGCGGAGCCTGACGGCCAAGCTACCACGGCTCCGGCCGTTCGAGATAGCCCCAGCGCGACCTCCCGTGGGCCGGCGCCCAACCCACTGGTGCAGGCAGTCGGGATCGCGCTACCGGCGCTGGTCGGCGGCGTCGCCCCCGCCCTGGCCTCGGCGGCGTTCTTCGGCGGCACCTTCCTCGGCGTCAGCACGCTCACGATCGCGATCGCCTCGCACCTGCGGATCGGCGCGGTCAGGCGGCGAGCGCGTCGGCGAGCTTGCCGAGCTCGCTCTCCCAGCCCGCGACGGCGCGCTTCGTCCACAGCTGGTCGTGCATCGGATCGAACGAGAGCACGAGCCGCACGCCGGTGCCGGTCTCCTCGAGGTCGAGCGTCGTCGCGACGTCGTACGGGGCGACGCCGGGGATGAAGTCGGCGGCATGGACGTACCGCAGCCGCCGGGGCGCGGACACTTCGCGGTACGTGATCCGCGCCTCGGTCTTCAGCGGCATTCCGGCCTGCTCCATGAATGCGATCTGCCCCGGGCCGGTGGCCGTCATCGCGTACAGCAGCAGGCCGCCGGGGCGGAGGTCGAGCTCCCGGACGGCGACGGTGAACCCCGCCGGCCCCCACCACGACTCGATGCCGTCCTTCGTCGTCCACATCTCCCAGACCCGGTCGATCGACGACGGGTACGTCCGCTCGATCGTGATCTGCGTCGCCTGGTCGGTCATGGGGTGTCTCCTTCGGAGTTCGGTGGTGCGGTCGTCGGCTCGCCGAGCGCGTCGCCGAGGCGGTCGAGGCGGGCCTCCCAGAGCGCCCGGTAGCCGTTCAGCCATGCCTCGAGATCGTGGAACGGCTCCGGCCGCAGCGAGTAGAGCCGCCGCGGGCCGTCGGGCCGGCACGCAACGAAGCCCGCCTGCTCGAGGATCCGCAGGTGCCGCGAGACGCCGGACTGCTGGATCGCGACCGTGGACACGATGTCGTTCACGGCGCGCTCGCCGCCGCGAAGCGACTCGACGATGCGGCGTCGCGTGGGGTCGGCGAGCGTGATGAAGACATCTTCATGCATATACATAAAGATGTATATCATGACGAGGTCGTCCGTTCAAGAGGAGCGGTTCGGCTGTGGTAGCTTCTCGCCGCCATGACCATCGCTGAACAGGTACTGCCCGCCCGCACCGGCGTCGCCATGCGGCTCGTCACCGGCGACCAGATCCGTGTCGTCAACACCCACGGGACGCAGGTCGTCGACCTGTGGGCGATGGTGGCCGACGACGTGCTCGAATCGATGTCGATGCCACACTCGCGCAACCCCTGGTACCGGCTGGCGCCGCGGCCCGGCGACTCGCTGGCGACCAACATGCGACGCCCGATCCTGAAGCTGCTCGAGGACTCGTCGCCCGGCGTGCACGACACGCTGATCCCGTCCTGCGACACGGCGCGCTACCTCCAGCTCGGCGCGCCGGCCGACCACGGCTCCTGCACCGACAACTTCCACGGTGCGCTGCGCGCGATCGGCGTCGAGCCCCCGCGTGCGGTGCCGAACGCCGTGAACCTGTGGATGAACGTGGTGCTGCAGTCGAACGGCGAGATCCGCATCGTCGCGCCCGTCTCGAAGCCCGGCGACCACGTGCTGCTCGAGGCCGAGATGGACTGCATCGTCGCGCTGTCGGCCTGCCCGCACGACCTGCCGCCGGTGCAGCTGAACGGCATCGACTGCACGCCGCGCGACGTCGCCTATGCCGTCATCCCGCGCAGCTGAGCTCGGCGCGTCGCTGCTGCGGCGCGAGGACGGGCCGCTGCTGCGCGGCGAGGGGCGGTTCGTGTCCGACATCCGCTGCGACGGCGCGTTGCATGCGGTGTTCGTGCGCTCGGGCTGGGCGCACGCGGCGCTGAACGGTCTCGACGGGCTGGACGAGGCGCGCGCAGCGCCCGGCGTGGTGGCGGTACTGACCGCGGCGGACGTCGCGGGCCTCGGCGTGTTTCCCGTGAAGCGCTCGCTCGTGGGCGTCGAGCTCGCACTCGCGGATCCGCAGCCGTACCTCGCGCGGGACCGCGTCCGATTCGTCGGGGAGCCCGTCGCGATGGTGGTCGCCTCGGACGCCTACGCCGCAGCCGATGCGGCGGCCATGATCGCGCTCGACGCCGACCCGCTGCCCGTTGCGATCCGCGTGGAGGATGCGGCGGCCGGCGGCGCGCTGCTGTTCGAAGAACACGGCAGCAACGTCGCGCGCGAGGTGCTCCACGGCTCGGCCGATCCGCTCGCCGGGGCGGAGGTTGTCGTGCGCGCCCGCATCGAGCATCCGCGGCTTGCGCCGGTGCCCCTCGAGACCAGTGCGATCCTGGTCGAACCGGACGGCGACGGGTTGCTCGTCCACCTCTCGACGCAGGGGGTGTTCGACGCGCGGGCGGCCCTCGCGTCGGCGCTCGGGATGCCCGAGGCGTCGATCCGCGTGATCGCGCCCGACGTCGGCGGCGGGTTCGGACCGAAGCTCGAGACCCTCGTCGAACACGTCTGCGTCGCACACGCCGCGCGGCTCCTCGGCCGTCCCGTTCGCTACGTCGAGACGCGCACCGAGTCGATGCTCGCGCTGGCGCACGGGCGGGGACAGGTGCAGCACGTCGCGATCGGCGCGCGCCGTGACGGGACGATCACGGGTCTCGACGTCGACATCCTCGTCGACCTCGGCGCCTACCCGCTGTCACCGAACGTCGGCTCGATGACGCTGCCGATGCTGTCGGGCTCGTACGCCATCCCCGCCATCCGCGCGCGGATTCGCAGCGTCGTCACGAACGCGACCCCGACCGCACCGTTGCGAGGCGCCGGTCGTCCCGAGGCGGCGGCGCTGCTCGAGCGCTCGGTCGACCTGCTGGCCTCCGAGCTCGGCCTCGATCCGGTTGCCGTCCGCCGGCGCAACCTGATCGACCGCGCGGCGTTCCCGTTCACCACTGCCGTCGGCAGCGTGTACGACTCGGGCGACTACGAGGAGGCGCTCGATCGCGCGCTGGAGCTCGCCGACTACGACGGCGTGCGGCGCGAGCAGGTGGAGCGCCGCCGGCGCGGCGACGCACGGCTGCTCGGCATCGGTGTCGCCTGCTACGTCGAGATCACGACCTTCGCCCGTCCCGAGCACGCCGCGGTCACCGTCGCCACCGACGGCTCGATCGACGTCGCGGTCGGCGTCTCGCCGCAGGGCCAGGGCCACGAGACGACCTTCGCGCAGGTGGCGTCGGCGACGCTTGGCGTCCCGACCGACCGCATCCGCGTCGTGCACTCCGACACGGCTCGCGTCGCCCGCGGCCTGGGGACGTTCGCGTCGCGCTCGTTGCAGGTCGCCGGGTCTGCGGTCGTGGTCGCCGCCCGTGACGTCGACGAACAGGCGCGCCTGCTGGCGGCCGGCATGCTGGAGGCCGAGCCGACCGACGTGGTTCGTGACGGCGACCGCTACCACGTGCGCGGCGCGCCGTCGCGGTCGCTCAGCCTGGCGCAGGTCGCGACCGAGGCGGGCGGCCTGTACGCCGACCACGACTTCGCGCCCGCCGGCTCGACGTTCCCGTTCGGCGCCCACGTGGCCGTCGTCGAGATCGATACCGACACCGGCGATCTCCGCCTGATCCGCCTCGCCGCCGTCGACGATGCGGGCACGATCGTCAACCCGCTGATCACCGAGGGCCAGGTGCACGGCGGCATCGCCCAGGGCGTCGCGCAGGCGCTGTACGAGCGGGTCTCCTACGACGCGGACGGCACGCCGCTGACGGCCGACCTGACCGGTTACCGGATCCCGTCCGCGGCCGATCTGCCGGCGTTCACGACGATCCGGATGGAGACGCCGACCCCGCTCAATCCGCTCGGTGCGAAGGGCATCGGCGAGTCCGGCGCGGTGGGCTCGACGCCGGCGGTGTGGAACGCCGCGGTCGATGCCCTCGCGCACCTCGGCGTCCGCCACCTCGAGCTTCCGCTGACGCCGGAGCAGATCTGGCGGGCACTGCGCGGCGCGGACTGATCGCCCGGCGGTCGCCCGCGGCCGGCACGCTCGAACAGCCTCCGCGGTGGGAGCTCAACCGGTTCGTGCGAACCAGCGGGCGCGGCGGGTGGAGCCGAACTCCTCTTTCAGGATGCGCATCGTCTCGGACGGCTCCTGGAACGCGCCGGTCGGTGACGGGCCGGAGAGGAAGTCGACGTCGACGCGACCGATCCGACCGGCGCCGAACTCGATGTACCACGAGCCCTTGCCGGTGTGGTGGCCCGTCTCGCCGGTGCCGCGGACCTCGGCCACGATGTTCGCCGCCAGCGCCCGCGCCGCGCCCTCCGCGAACACCCCGGCCTTTGGCGTGCCCTGCGTCGAGACGTCACCGATGGCGTAGACGCCGGGCACGCTGGTCGCGAGCGTGGCGCTGTCGACCGGGATCGAGCCGTCCACCGTCAGGCCGCTCGCGATCACGACCTCGGGTGCCCGGTGCCTCGGGACGCCGAGGAACAGGTCGTACGCGATCTCGCTGCCGTCCCGGTAGACGGCCACCTTGCGGTCGTGGTCGAGCGAGGCCACCTTCGTGCTCTTGACGAACTTGATATCTCGCTCGGCGAAGGCCGTCACCAGTGCGGCGGATGTCTCGGGCGACGGCGGCACCGGCGTCATGAACGGCAGCGTGATGGTGATGGTGCTCCGGTCGCGGATGCCGCGCCGGACGAGGTAGTCGTGCAGCAGCAGCGCGCACTCGCTTGGCGCCGGCGGGCACTTGAACGGCGCGTCACAGACGCCGATCACCACCGATCCCGACTGGAACGCCTCGAGACGGCCGCGCATCTGCTCCGCGCCCTCCACCGAGTAGAACTCGTCGTTCACGGTCAGGCCGGGCGTGGCCTCGTAGTCGTACTCGGCGCCGAGCGCGATCACGAGGATGTCGGCGTCGTAGCTGCCGGTCTCGGTCGTCACCCGCCGGCGCTCGGCATCGATCGCGACGATCGTGTCACGCACGAGATTGACGCCGGGCTTCACGAACTCCGCGTACGGCAGCCGCTCGGCGTCGATGGTGGTCTTGCCAAACATCGCATCGAGCTTGGAGTAACCGAACACGAAGCCTTCGGCGCGGTCGATCAAGGTCACCTCGGCCTCGTCGCCAACCGACTCCGAGATGATCGTCCCGACCTCCATCCCACCAAAACCCGCCCCGAGGATCACGATGCGCTGCTTCATGCCGGGGAGTATCGGGCATGGCCTGCAGCCGCGCTACTGCAGGGCGCGGGGCGTGACGGCCTGCCAGTGTCGGGACGCGATCGGCTCGCCGTTCTCGAACACCTCGAGCGTGAGATCGAAGTTCCAGGTCGCCGGATCGGATCGCAGACCCAGCCGCGCGACCGTCCGGGCCGTGAGCTCGGGCCAGACGACCTCGCACTCGCTGGTCGACTCCACCCACGCGTGGCCGGGGTGCGCCGGATCGACGCCCGTCCGGACGCGGTCGGTCATGCGTGCGGTCGAGCCGTCCGGGAGCTCCGTGAACGAGTCCTGGTCGACGACAACACGCGTCTCACGCGCGTAGACGTCGTGCTCGATGCGCCAGCTCGCGCCGTTGATGGCCCTCTCGCGCGTCGTTGGCTTCCCCGGTTCGTCCGCGACTGCGAGGAGGGCGGGCGGCGTCTCGATCGGATCCGGTCCGGGCATCTCCGGGAGCACGAGGCGCGTCTGGTCGACCGTGATCGTCAGCTCCGCCGCACGGGGCGGTGGCCAGAAGGCCGGCCAGTCGGCACCCGCGATCGCGAGCCGGATCCGGTTGCCCGCCTCGAACACCCACGAGGTCGTGTCGAGCTCGACCGCGACCGTGTACAGCTCGCCCGGAACGAGCGCCTCCGGTGCCGTGTGCGACCTGCGGTGCGTGAGGTTGAGGAGGCCGCGGCTGACGAGGACCGACGTGCCGTCGGGGAGCACCTCGCACAGCCTCGCCGACAGGAAGGCAACCGGCTGCGAGGAGCGGACGGTCGCCTCGAGCACCGGCGTACCGAGGATCTCGAGGTCTACCGCGACGGGCCAGTCGTAGGTGAGCGAGTGGACGTCGTCGGTGCGCTGGTCGATCGCGAGGCCGTACGGCGGGTAGTACGTGCCGCGGATGTGCGCGGTGGTGCCGATATCGCCGCGGACGGTGAGTGTCTCGGTGCCGTCGTGCTCCGGTCGCCCGCCGCGGCCGGCGACGGCGGCCTCGCGAACGCGGTCGCGGCCGCGCGCCGGAGGCCACTCGGGCTCGTGCCGCCACCTCCCGCGGTACGCGTCGAGGTCGGGTTCGGGCCGGGTGGAGCGGCGCACGAACACCGTCACCGGCGGCTCGGTCTCGACGCCGTTCCGCGTGCCGCGGAGGTACCGGTCGAACCAGCGCACCAGCTCGGGCGTCAGGTCGACGCGCGGACCGGGAATCGACGCGTCCGTCCCCATGTGGCTCCACGGCCCGATCACCATCCGCTTCGGCACCGTCAGGTGCTCGTAGAGTCGCGGCAGCGCCGTCCGGTAGACGTCCGACCAGCCGGCGACGATCATCGTCGGCACGCGGATCTGGTCGTAGCCCGGCCGCACGGAGCCCTGCCGCCAGAACGGCCCGTCGTTCTGCTCCTCGATCGACCCGAACCACGGCTCCAGCTCGTCGATCCGCTGCAGCCACCGCTCCCGCCACCCCGGGCCGGCCAGCGACGGCACCGCCGGCAGGGCGTTCATCGAGACCATGAACAGCGGGTAGCCGAACTCCATCGCCTTGCGGACGCCACCGCCGAAATGGACGTCGTCGGTGTAGCGGTCGTCGGTCGCGAAGATCGCGGTGACGGCCTTCAGCGCCGGTGGCTGCCGCATCGCGGTCTGGAGCGAGTTGAACCCGGAGTACGACGTCCCGAACATGCCGACCGCGCCCGTGCACCATGGCTGCTGCGCGAGCCAGGCGATCACCTCGCACAGGTCGTCGCCCTCCTGCGGCGGGTACTCGGCGGTCGCGACGCCTTCGCTCGAGCCGGTCCCGCGCGTGTCGAGACGACAGACCGCGAAGTCGCCCTCGTCGCGCAGCCGGCGGTAGCTATCGGCGTACACCGACAGGTCGTCCTTGCGGTACGGGTACGCCTCGAGCAGCGCCGGCCACGGGCCGTCCGTGTCCGGCAGGTAGAGCGTCGCGGCCAGGCGGACGCCGTCAGACACCGGGATGAAGGCGTTCGACTCCGGCACGCGGCTCAGACGGTCGAGATCGCCTCGGGCGCGCGGGTCAGCACCTCGCAGCCGGCGGTCGTCACCGCCACGACCGCCTCGGCCTGGTACATGCCGTGCTCGCGGACCGCGAGCGGCTCGACGGTGAACACCATGCCGGGCTCGACCGGCACGATCGAGTCGGGGACGACGTCCGGCGGCTCGGTCGAACCGAGCCCGAGGCCGTGGCCGATCCGCCCCGGCGTCGGCTCGCCGTCGAGGGCCGCCGCCGCCGCGACCGCTCCCAGCGTGGCGCCGGGCACGACGGCGGCGATGCCCCGATGCGTCGCCGCGACGACGCGGTCCTGGAGCGCGACCTGCTCGGCCGTGGGCGCCGCGCCGATCACCGCCGCCCGCGAGTGATCCGACCAGTACCCGTCGAGGCGGCACGCGATGTCCAGCCAGATCAGCTCGCCCCGCTCGAGGTGTCGCTCGCGCGGGCTCGAGAGGAGCCGGTCGTACGCCCCGCGGCCGGCGGTGATCATCACCCAGCCGGGCTCGTCGGCGCCCTCCTCCAGCATCATGCGGCGGATCCGGATCGCAAGCGCGCGCTCGCTCTCGCCGGCACGCAGCTCGCCGCCGAACAGGCGGGCGTAGACGCGGTCGGCGACGGCGAACGCCTCGCGCATCCGGTCGACCTCAGCGGGGCTCTTCACGATCCGCGCGGCCCACAGCGACCGTCCGGCGTCTGCGAAGCGGGCGCCGTGCAGACGCTCGATCTCGCCGAACTCGTCCACGGTCATCGCGACGCGGTGCTCGTCACCGCGCTCCGCTCCCACTGCCGCGCCGGCCAGTCCGGCGCCGGCCAGCACCTGTGCCACGGCGGCCGGCATCTCGGCTGGGTCGCGATAGGTGACCACGGAGTCGACCGGCGGGTCGTCCAGCGTCACCGCCGGCGACGTGACGACGAGCAGCTGGGCGTCGGGGGTGAGGATGCACACCGTCGGCCGCGTGCGGCTGGCCCACGGCTGGTGGAGCGCGAAGCCGCCCAGGTACCGGACGTTCGCGGGGTCGGACACGATCGCGCCGGTCATGCCCCGTGCTGCGAGGTGGTCGGCGACAGCGAGCCTTCGGGCCACCAGCTCGGCGGCGGCGATCGGTTCGAACGGGTTCGTTGCTGTGCGCATAGGCGGGCCATGATCCCACCGCTCGCCCGCCGCCGCAATCAACGCCGGAGCGTCAGCCGGCTCTCTAGCGCCGGCGACGGCCCCGCGTTATGCTCGCCGCGCCCTCGCCAACGACGGACCTGAGGTGCGCGTGACTGCTGACGGAAACGGTGCGTCGGACTCGACCGATCGAGTCGTCGACGAGTGGCGGAACGCCGCCTACAACTGCTTCAGCTCGGGGCACAAGTTCTGCCGGGAGGTGTGCCCCGTCCTGCAGGTGACGCACGACGAGACGCACAGCCCGACGGCGTTCCACGCCAATGTCGTCGCGATCGACAAGGGCCTGCTGACGATCGCGGACGTGGCCTCCGACTACGTCAACTGCACCCAGTGCGGAGCGTGCGAACTGCGGTGCCCGAACACGATCTTCGCGGGAGACTTCTACCGCTTCCGCACGCGTACGGTGGACCTCGTCAAGGCGATGCGCGCGCTGGCCGTCGACAACGGCATCCACCAGCCCGGGTGGCAGCGCTGGAACCTGCAGACCGACGAGCTGAAGAACGAGCCGGTGCTGGAAGGGGTCTCGCAGGAGCGCGTGGCCGACTGGGCGGCGGAGCTGAACCTTCCCGTCGGCGGAGAGACGGTCCTGTTCTGCGACTGCGAGGCGGCCTTCTACCGGACGTCGCAGCCGAAAGCCGTCGCGAAGCTGCTGCTCGCCGCCGGCGTCGAGTTCGGCCTGATGCGGGAGCAGTGGTGCTGCGGCGGGCCGGCCGCCGAGATGGGCTACGTCGACCAGGCGCGGCGGTTCGCCGAGCACAACGTCGCCGACTGGCGGGCGGTCGGCGCGAAGCGGATCCTCGTGCTCGACCCGCACGACTACATCACGTTCACCGAGGACTACCCGAAGTACTTCGGCGACGACTACGACTTCGAGATCGTGCTCGTGATCGAGCTGTTCGCCGAGCTCGTCCGCGACGGGCGGCTGAAGCTGACCGTCCCGGTCGATCGGCGCGCCACGTACCACGACCCGTGCCGGCTGAACAAGCGCAAGGGCATCCACCGCGAGCCACGCGAGCTGATGCGCGCGATCCCGGGGCTGACGTTCCACGACGTCGACCACGTGACGCAGTGGGGCTACTGCTCGGGTGCCGGCGCCGGTCTCGGCATCGAGCGGCCCGACATTACCGCCGCCATCAGCGCGCGCCGGATGGAACAGGCGGCGCAGCTGGACGTCGACCTGCTGGTGTCGGCCTGCGTGTGGTCGGAGCGCCCGCTGTCCGAGCAGGCCGTCCCGCATGCGATCGAGGTCTGCGACCTGATGGAGCTCGTCGCGCACGCCGCCGGCGTGCAGGCGCTGCCCGGCATCGACCTGCCGGCCGGAGCCGGCTGACGTGGCCACGGTCGCGGCGCTCGACGACCGCGTGTTGGACGAGCTCGCGCAGATCGTCGGCCCGCAGCACGTGCTGACGTCGAAGACCGCCCGCATCAACCGCGCCCGCACGCCGTCCATGTTCGCCGTTCACCGCTGGGAGGAGCACGTCCCGCAGGTCGTCGTCCTGCCGGCCACGGCGGAGGAGGTGTCGGAGATCATCCGCCT
Source organism: Gaiellales bacterium (assembly GCA_038321545.1). Taxonomy (GTDB): domain Bacteria; phylum Actinomycetota; class Thermoleophilia; order Gaiellales; family F1-60-MAGs149; genus VFJZ01. The sequence continues at coordinate 6,149 of JBBQFB010000048.1, read as the reverse complement.
CGCCAACCGCGAACGGATCCCGGTCGTGCCGCGGGCCGGCGGCACCGGGCTGGTCGACGGCGCGGTGCCGCTCCACCACGGCATCCTGGTCGACATCAAGCGCATGGACACGGTGTTCGAGATCGACCTCGACGAGCGCGCCGTCACCGTCGGCCCCGGCGTCAACATGCTGAAGCTCAACGAGCTGCTGCGGCCGCACGGCGTCATGTACCCCGACAACCCCGCGTCGTACTCCTGCGCGCTGGTGGGCGGGCGGATCGGCACGAACGGCTGGTCGCTGCTCGGCTCGCGCTTCGGCCACGTGCGCAACCTCGTGATCTCGTTCGAGATCGTGCTGCCGACCGGCGAGATCATCCGGGTCGGCGAGGGCGGCGGCAAGAAGACGCGGTCGAGCTCGTCGGGCTACCGCCTGAAGGAGCTGTTCATGGGCGCGCAGGGCACCCTCGGCATCGTCACCGAGGCGACGCTCGAGCTGGTCAAGCGCCCCGAGGCCGAGTTCTCGGCGTTCTGGATGCAGCGCTCGTTCGACACCGCGTGGCGCACCGGCGGCGAGCTGATGCGCTCCGGCTTCGCCACGATCGCCGGCGTGATGCTGTTCGACGAGCGCAAGGTCTCCTACCTGCGCCGCGACGACGAGGCGTACATCCCGCAGCCCGACTGGGCCACGTCGGTGGTCGCGTTCGCGCTCTACGGCAACCGGGCCGAGGTGCGTCCGGCGGCCAAGGAGATGATGCGCATCGCGAAGGCCTCGGGCGGGGAGTACGTCGGCGACGAGATCGCCCAGCTCGACTGGTCGGCGCGGCACGACCGTTACGCGACGCCCCTGCACGGCCGGACGCCGAACGGCCAGGTCGCGCCGATGTCGTGGCACTGCGAGGACGCGGGCATCCCGTTCCCGAAGGTGCCGGAGATTCGCGAGCGGTGGCATGCGATCGTCGACCGGCTGATCGAGCGCCACCCGGTGTTCGACGACTGGGGCATGTTCGCCTACACGAACGGGCCCAACAAGCCGTGGGGCGACATGCTGTGCGAGATCGACGTCGGCATCTGGGAGCAGCACCTGGACGACGAGACGTGGGGCGCGTGGGTGGACGCGAAGCGCGAGATCGCGCGGGCCTCGATCGAGGTCGGCGGCACCATCTCCGCCGCCCACGGCTCGGCGCGGGCCGGCGAGGTCGACCTGGTGCCGCTCGAGCTCGGCGGCGCCTATGACGTGATGCAGACCATCAAGCGCACGCTCGATCCCAACAACGTCATGAACCCCGGCAAGTACGGGCTCGACTCCGCCTACGAGGACGGCTGACATGGAGGGCTACACGCGCGGCGCGCAGGAGCCGCCCGACGCCAGGCGCATCACCGACATCGTGGTGATGCGGCACGACCACGTCTACGAGGTCGATCCGGCGCTGATGACCGAGCACGTGCGGCAGCAGGCGATTCCGGCCTGGGACACGCACCGGATGGTCGATGCCCGCCTCGATTACCTGTACTGGGTCCAGGATCACTGGGCCGACGAACGCGTCTCCGGCGAGGAGCTCCTGGCCGAGATCGAGGCTGAGGAGGCCTCCGGGACATGAAGATCAGTTTCGGACTGCTGCCCGACCACCCGATACACGAGATCCTCGACACCATCGATGTCGCGGACCGGCTCGGGTTCCACGCCGTGTACGGCGCCGACGAGACGTTTCACAAGGACTGCTTCCAGATCTTCGCCGCAGCTGCGGCTCGGACGAAGAACATCATCCTGGCACCCGACGTGACCCACGTCATCCTCCGCGACCCGACGATGGTCGTGCAGGCGATGGCGACGCTCGACGAGCTGACCGGCGGACGCACCGAACTGAACTACTCGATCGGCAACTTCGCGATGCTCGAGCAGTACGGCCTGAAGGACGCCGCGAAGCGCTCGCTGTCGCGCATGCGCGAGGCCCACGGGATGATGCGGACGTTCCTCGACGAGGGCGTGCTCGACCACGAGGGCGAGTTCTATACCTGCACCGGCATGTTCACGTCGGCGCGGCCGGTGCAGGAGCGGATGCCGATCAAGATCGGCGCGATGCGCGGTCCGAAGTCGTTCGAGTTCGCGGGCGAGGTCTGCGACGGCATGCACCAGGCGCTCGGGTACTCGCGCGAGGCCGTCCAGTACGCCGCCGATCACGTGCGCATCGGCGCCGAGCGCGCCGGCCGCGACTGGACGACGCTCGACATCGGCGCCTGGGGCGTCGCCTGCGTGGCAGAGGATCGCGCCGCCGCGCGGGAGTGCGTGCGCGTGCTGGTGGCCTTCTACATCCCGGCGATGCCGGTCGAGCAGGTGCTGCGGCACGGCATCGCGGTCGAGCAGACGCAGCCGATCTTCGACGCGTTCGCGAGCGGCGACGTGGAGAAGGCGATCGAGCTGACGACGCCCGACCTGGTCGAGAAGCTGTCGTTCTCCGGCACGCCCGAGGACGTGGTCGAGCAGATCCGCGAGAACGTGATCCCGACCGGATCGAACCACGTGATCCTCGCGCTCTGCGACCCGACGCTGGCAGAGCACTGGCTCGGGCGGCCGGGCAACTACGTCGGTGTGCCGCACATGAAGGACCAGCTGCAGCTGATCCACGACCGGGTGATGCCACAGCTGAGATCGGCCTGACGAGCTGGTGATGCGGATGCCGGCGCCCGGTCCGGCCACGGGTCTGGCGTCGCTCGACGCCGATCGGTGAGCGTCGTCGCCGATGAGTTTCCGCGTCGGCGCTCGTCCACACCCGGTACCGGAAGAAGGAGACGCAGATGAGCCTGCCCCGCATCGCCACCCCCGAGGAGCACCTCGCCGCCCGCAAGGAGCTGCTGGCCCGCGAGAAGGAGCTGACCGACTTCCGCGACGAGGTCAACACGCAGCGGCGCAACCTGCCGATGGTGGAGGTCGTCAAGGACTACCGGTTCCTCGGCCCCACGGGTCAGGTCGGTCTGATCGACCTGTTCCAGGGCCGGCCGCAGCTGCTGATCTACCACTTCATGTTCGACCCGGAGTGGGACAAGGGGTGTGCGAGCTGCAGCGCCGGCACCGACGAGATGTCCGACGGCCTGCTCGACCATCTTGCGACCCGCGGCACGAGCTACGCGATGGTGTCGCGCGCACCCTTTGCGAAGCTGGAGCGGTGGAAGGCCGAGAAGGGCTGGAACGTCCCGTGGTACTCGTCGTTCGAGAGCGACTTCAACCACGACTTCGGCGTCACCGTCGACGAGGCGAACCCGTCGTACAACTTTCGCACGCGCGACCAGTACGAGGCGATGGGCGCAGGGTTCCCGCTGGGTGAGATGCCGGGTAACAGCTGCTTCCTACAGACCGACGGGCGCATCTTCCACACCTACTCGCAGTACGCGCGCGGCCTCGAGAGCACCGGCGGCTCGTACTACTTCCTCGACCTGACGGCGCTCGGTCGGCAGGAGGACTGGGAGGAGCCGAAGGGGCGCAGCGACGCGGTTCGCGGTGCCGTGCCCGACTTCGCGTCCTAGCCACACCCGGCAGGGCGACAGTTGTCGCCTTGACGAATGTAACAAACGATGCAAGAATGCCCGTCCCCGGCGTCCGTAGAGCCGCGGAAACGGCTGGCCGATGGCACATCGGCCCACGGAGGCCGAGTTCGTACGTTGCGGGCTCAGTGCCGCCGACGGCCGACGGTCGGACCCACCCCGGGGTCGCGGCCGAACGAACGTGATCAGGGGGGCTGCGTGGGCGTCGCGCCCGTGATCACGGTGCGTCCGCAGGGTCGACGACCCCGCGGCATGACACGCGAACAAGTCGCCTCAGGAGGAGCGATTCTCGCAACGACCAACCATCTTCGGTAGCGGGACAGGCCCGGCCTGAGCCCGACTGCCGCTCCCCATGCAATTGCAAGGACGGCGAGCCATGCGTAAGACGAACAAGCCCCGGACGGTCCTCCTCTGCCCTGGGCCGGTACTGCTCTCGAAGGCCGTCCGCCGCGCTGTCGGTCGCGCGAACATGGGCCATCGAGAGGCCGATTTCTCCGCCGTCCTGGTCGAGAGCACCGAGCTGCTCCGGCCGATCGTCGGTATCGACGAGACCTACGAGGTTGCGCTCATCACCGGGTCGGGCACGGCCGCCAACGAGACGGTCATCTCCAGTCTCGGCAGCCGCGGTCCGCTGCTCGTCGTCTCGAACGGCGAGTTCGGCGAGCGCCTGCTCGCCGTCGCGAAGCTGCACAATCCGGACGTCGACCACCTCGAGTTCGCGTGGCAGGCGCAGATCGACCTGACCGCAGTCGAGGGGATGCTGGAATCCCGGGCGTACTCGATGGTGGCGTTCGTCCACCACGAGACGAGCACCGGCATGCTGAACCCGGTCGCCGAGATCACGGCCCTCGCCCACCGCTACGGCGCGATCGTCTCCGTCGACGCCATCTCCAGCATCGGCGCCGAGGAGATCCGCGCCCGGGAGTGGGGCGTCGACGTGCTCGTCGGCGCGTCCGGGAAGGCGCTGTCCGCCATGCCGGGCGTCGGGATCCTGGTGGTGCGGAGCGAGCTGCTCGACACGCTCACGGAGCGGTCGGCGGCCGGCCACTACCTCGACCTCTACAACCACTTCTACTACATGCGCAACTTCATGCAGACGCCGAACACGCCGGCCGTGCACGTCTTCGTCTCGCTGCACGCATCGCTGAAGGAGATCACCGCGCTGGGAGTCGTCCGGTTCCGGGAGACGATCCACCAGCGGGCCCTCTACACGCGCCGCCAGGTGACCCGGATGGGGTTGGCGTACGCCGACTACGACGGCGCCAACTCGAACGTCATCACCTGCATCGAGCTACCCGAGCACCTCTCCTTTGCGCAACTGGCGCGCGAGTTCAAGCGCAAGGGCATCGTCATCTACAACGGCAAGGGCGCCCTGCAGGACCGGATCTTCCAGGTCGCGCACATCGGCGCCCTGCGCCCGACGGACACGGCCTACGCGATTCGCCAGCTGCGGAAGCTACTGCGCGGTTCGGCGCGCGTCGCGGTGGCCGGCCCGGTGATCGGAGACGCGCAGGCGGCGGTCCATGGCGTCGCGTGAGGCGCGACCCGCGCGCGGGACGGTGGTCGAGCCGAACTACTTCAGCAACTGGGGCGATCTCTGGTACCCGCGGCTCGCGAACACGCTGCTGCTGGAGACCGCGAGCCGCATCCGCCGTCTGACGCCGACGATGGTGACGCTCGGCTCGTTCGCGCTGTACATCGCTGCCGCCGGCCTGATCGTGGCCGGTGGCTGGTGGAGCGTCGTCGCGGCCATCCTGCTGCCGCTCTCGTACGTACTGGACTGCCTCGACGGGCAACTGGCCCGCTACACGGCGCAGACGTCGGCGATCGGCGACTACCTCGACAAGACGCTCGACGTGCTGAAGGTCGGCGTGATCAACCTCGCGATGGCGGTCGCCGCCTACCGGCTGACCGGCGAGGCCTACTACTTCGTGCTCGGCTTCGCGTCGTGCTTCGGGTTCCTGTTCCGGTACTACATCAAGCTCGAGACGATGTTCGGGGCGATGCAGCGCGACGCCGAGTACCTGGCGAAGTCGTCGGTCCGTCGGCGGGAGCTGTACGCCACCCTCGATGCCGAGCGGGCAGCGCCGAAGACCGTTCGACAACGCCTCGCATGGCTGTGGTTCCGGCACCGGGCGGTGTTCGCGCTGGACGAGGCGGAGCACATCACCGTCGGCGCACTGGCCGCGCTTCTGCACCGGCCCGACCTGTGGTGCTGGGTGTTCGGCGTCGGGCAGATCGTGATCGCCCTCGTGCGTTTCGTCGGCCGCGGCAGCCAGCTCGTCAGCCGCCCCGAGTCGTTGACCTATCCACTCCGCAAGTAGAGGACCGACCGTCATGAAGGCACTCATTCTCCTGGCGGGCGCCGGCCGGCGCCTCCACCCGCTCACCATCGACTCGCCGAAGTCGCTGCTGCCGATCGGCGACAGCACCGTGCTCGAGCACATGATCACGAAGCTGCTGCGCGCCGGCATCGAGTCGTACGTCGTCGTCTGCGGCTTCATGGAGACCACGATCCGCGGCTACATCGGCGAGCGGTTTCCCGACCTCGACATCACGTACCTGACGAACGAGCACTTCCTGACCACCAACACCGGTTGCTCGCTGCTCGTCGCGCGCGACCACCTCTGCGG
>JBBQFB010000047.1:0-20997 GCA_038321545.1 Gaiellales bacterium | reverse complement strand
GCGCGCCTTCCGGCACGTTGCGTTCTGGGGTCTGACCCCCGTGGCCGGGCGTTTCGGGGTCAGACCCCGGGCGCTTCTTGCAGGCCGTTGGGGCAAACTGCACGCCGTGAACGGACTCATCGACTCCGGGTGGGCCGCCTGGCTGCCGCTCGAGCTCGCCGCCGCACTCGAGGCGCTGGTCGGCGGCGCACCCGCTCGGCGCGCGCTCCGGGACCGGCTCGCCGCCGCGCCCGACGACGTCGCCGCGGAGCGATGGGAGCGGTTCCGGCTCGTCGCTCCGTCACGGGTCGACGTGCCGCAGACCGCCGAGGACCTGACCGCGCAGGAGTGCTACGCGATCCTGGACGCGCTCGGCCTGGTCGCCGGCTCGCCGCCGCGTCTCGTCACACCCGAGTCGGTCGAGCTGGTGTTGACCCTCGACCACGACGACCTCCGCGAGCTGGAGGGCCTCCGGGCCGCCCGCACCACCGAGGGCGTCGGCGACGATCTCGAGGGGCTACCGTCGCTCGGCGACGTGTTCGGCAAGGACGTGGGACGCAACGACCCGTGCCCCTGCGGCTCGGGCCGCAAGTTCAAGAAGTGCCACGGCGCCTAGCCAAAGCCTCAGGTCTCGCCGGCGAGCAGCGAGAACACCGCGAGATCGTGACGCTCGTCTCGGTGCGACAGGGCGGAGCGGAGCACGCCCTCCCACCGGAAGCCCGCGAACTCCGCGCTGCGCTGCGACGTCTGGTTGTGCGTCGAGATCTTCAGCTCCACGCGGATCAGCCCGAGCTCGCGTACGCCCCAGCCGGCGAGCAGGCGCGTAGCCCTGCCGGCCGCGTTCTGCCCGCGGCCCCACGGCGCGACCCAGTAGCCGATCTCGCCCGCGTCGTTGGCCCAGTCGATCGTGACGAACCCGATCGAGCCGATCACCTCGTCCGCCGGGTCCGTGATCGCCAGCGACAGGCCGGTGCGCGCCGCGCGCTCCGCCTCGTGGCCGGAGATCCACTCCAGCGCGTCATCCCGCCGATACGGCGCCGGCACGGCCGTGAACCGTTGGATGTCAGGGTCCTGGCAGGCCTCCGTGACACGGTCGACGTCGGCCAGCGAGAAGGGGCGCAGCACCACGACGTCATCGGCCAGCGGGGGCTGCGGCGGCCAGATCACCTGCATAGCGTAGAGGGTTGCCGGCGCCCGTCCGCGGCTCGGTTACTCTCGGGATATGCGACGCACGCTCCTCGCACTGCTGTGCGTGAGCCTGTTCGCCCCGATGCCTGCGAACGCCTACCGGGCGAGCGGAGACGGCATCTGGCGTGAGCCGGTCGTCACCTACAGCGATCGCACCGCGGGCGCCTACGGCGGCGCTGCGGCGATGGCGATCGCGGCGTGGAACTCGACCGGGATGCGCGTCCTCCTCGTCCCGGCGCCGTCGCCACAGGCGAACATCCAGATCCGCGCCTTCCGGCACGGCACCGGGGGCGTCGCATGCGTTGGCGTGGCCGGCTCCACCGGCGCGCCGGGCGACGGCAGCGGCAGGCTGATGGCCGCCGAGGTCCGCGTCGCCACCGGCTGCCGGCCGCAGGGCCTCTTCCAGCAGATCACGGCGCACGAGATCGGACACGCGCTCGGGCTCGGGCACGAGAATCGGCACTGCTCGACGATGGTGTCGTCGCACGGTGTCGGCGAGCGGCGGTGCGGCACCGCGTGGCTGCGACGCTGCCGGGTCGTGCAACCGGACGACATCCACGGGGTCGTGCGGTACTACGGCGGCCGGGCCGCGTCGGTGACGCGCACCACCCGCGCCGCCTGCACCGACCGCGCGCCGGCCGCGCCGGGCGCGCTGGCCGTGGTGCCGGACCCGGCCGGCACGGTGGCTACCGCGAGCCTCTGGGCGCGCGGATCGGGCGGCCGCGCGATCATCGTCGGACGACGCAAGGGTGCCTGCCCGGCTTCGCCGATCGACCGGAACGGCACGTACTTCTACGCCGCTGCCGGTGTGCCGCTCGTGCCGGCGTTCGCCGCGCAGGCCACTCCAGGCTCGTGGTGCTACCGGCTCTGGCGCGTGTCGGCGGGCGGACGCTGGTCGCACCCCCGCACGGTCATCGTCAAGCACGGAGCGCGCACCGAGGCCGCGCGGATCGGCATGGGCGTGACGGCCGGCGTGGTGCGTTTCACGCATCCGAAGGCGCCGGCCGGCTGGCGCGTCAACGTGGAGGCCGTGAACGGCACGTGCGAGGCGCCGACGGGAAGGCGGCGGACGATCCACTTCGACGCGCTCACGCCCGGCCACGTCGACGCCGCGGCCGACTACTTCCCCCTCGCCGCGGGCGCGCGGCGCTGCTACCGCGTCATCGTCCACGACGGCACGTACCCCACGCTCGACCCCGCGTTCGTCGCGAGCCTGAACTACCAGGGCGAGTAGGCGCGGGCTCCCGAGACGCGACCGGCGGCGACGTCGGCGAGCGCCCGTCCGATCAGGTCGACGCCCTCGTCCAGCTCGGCATCGGAGATGGTCAGCGCCGGTGTCAGCTCGAGCACGTCGGTGCCCACGTAGTAGAAGACCGCGCCGAGCTCGGCCGCGCGCAGGCAGACCTTGGCGCCCGCGCCGGGCGCCGCCAGCTCGACGCCGACGGCCAGACCACGGCCGCGGACGTCGCGCACCAGCGGCGAGCCGAGCGCGCGGAGGCCGGCCTGCAACCGCTCGCCCGCGACGGCGGCCCGTGCCGCCAGGCCGTCCCGCTCGATCACCTCGAGCACCGCCAGGCCGGCGCTCGCGCAGACCGGGTTGCCCGCCGTCGTCATCAGCGAGAACGCGGAGGTCGAGTCCATCACGGTGGCCGGCCCGATCACGGCCGACAAGGGCAGCCCGCCGCCGAGGCCCTTGCCGAGGCACACGATGTCGGGGGTGACACCTTCCGCCTGGAACGCGTGCAGGGTGCCGGTGCGCGCGAGGCCGACCTTGACCTCGTCGCACACCAGCAGCACCCCGTGTGCGCGGCAGCGCTCGCCGAGGCCGCGCAGGAAGCCGGCGGGCGGCACGATCAGACCGCCGTCGGAGAGGATCGGCTCCACGAACAGCGCCGCCACCTCCTCCCCGTGCCGCGCCAGGTGCGCGTCGAGCTCCTCCAGCACGTCGTCGCCCGCCTCGTCGCCGTCGCGCGGGTCGGGATACCGCAGCTGGATCAGCCCGGCGGCCTTCGCGCCTCCCTCCAGCGACGGGTGTCCCGAGATGGCGATCGAACCCGTCAGCGCGCCGTGGTAGGCGCCGGCGAACGAGATCACGCGCGAGCGGCCGGTCGCCGCGGTGACGATGCGGGCGACGGTGTCGTTGGCGTCGGAGCCGGAGTGCCCGAGCCACACGCGCCGTTCGACGCCGTCGTCGAACGTGGCGATCAGGCGCTCGGCGAGCTCGACCGCCGGCCCGTTCACGAGCGAGAGGATGCTCGCGCCCGCCATGTCGCCGAGGGCCCGGGCAGCCGCTGCGGCCACCTCGGGGTGGGCGTTGCCGAGGCTCGCGGCACCCCAGGAGGCCGCCAGGTCGAGCACCTCGCGGCCATCTTCCAGGCGCAGCCGGCTGCCGTGGCCGCCGACGGCGGCGAGGTCGAAGAAGCGGAGCTTTTCGATGGTGGCGATGGCGCGCGCATCGCGTTCGATCAGGGTCACGGCGGTGACGGTACCACTACGGTTCGGCGCCGTGGCGGTCGTGCCCTGGGTCTTCGTGTTGCTGTGGTCGACCGGCTTCATCGGCGCGCGCCTCGTCGTCGGCGAGGCCGACCCGCTCGCCGTGCTCACGGTGCGGTTCGCCCTGGCCTGCGCGTGCGCGCTGCTGATCGTGCTCGTGACGCGTTCCCGCTTCATGGGCTGGCGCATGGCGGGGCACGTCGCCGTCGTCGGCCTGCTGCTGCACGGCGTCTACCTGGGCGGCGTGTTCTGGTCGGTGGCGGACGGAATGCCGACCGGCGTCTCGGCGCTGATCGTCGGGCTCCAGCCGGTTGTGACCGCGTGCCTGGTCGGTGCCCTGCTGGGCGAGCGCGTCGCGCGGCTGCAGTGGATCGGGTTCGGGGCGGGCCTGGTCGGGATTGCACTCGTGCTCTGGGAACGACTCACGATCGGCGGCATCGGCCTGCCGGCCGTCGCGCTGTCGTTCGTCGCACTGGCCGGCATCACGGCCGGCACGATGTACCAGAGGCGGTTCTGCACGGGCATGCCGATCTGGCCGGCCGCGGTCGTGCAGTACGCCGCGGCGACGACCCTCGTGGGCATCGGCAGCCTGGCGATCGAGGACTCCCACATCGCGTGGACGCCGAAGGTGATCGGCGGCCTCGCCTGGATGGTGCTCGTGCTGTCGATCGGTGCGGTGTCGCTACTGATGCTGGTGATCCGCCGCAGCTCGGCCGCGCAGACCGCGTCGCTGCTCTACCTGACACCGCCGCTGGCCGCGCTCGAGGCGTACCTGGTGTTCGGCGAGGAGCTGCACGTGCTCGCGATCGCCGGGCTCGCGGTGGCCGCGCTGGGCGTGTTCCTCGTGCTCCGCGGAGACCCGGCGAAGGCCCTGGATTGAGCCCTGCACGGCTGGCATGATGGCCGCTATGGGAACGCTCGCAATCGACCACCTGATCACGCGCGACCAGCACGTCTGGGCCTTCGGCCCGTCGATGACGCCGGTGCTGGAGGTCGATCCGGGGGCCGTCATCCGGCTCGAGCTGAACGACTGCTTCAGCGGCCAGGTGACGAAGGAGACCGACCTGTTCACGGCGCTCGACCTGGAGCGCCTCAACTCGGCGACCGGGCCGATTGCGGTGCGCGGTGCCGAACCGGGCGACTCGCTCGTCGTCGAGCTGCTCGAGATCAACCCCGGCCCGCGCGGCGCGGCGATGATCATCCCCGGCTTCGGCCAGCTGAGCGGGCTCGTGGAAGGCCCCGTCACGCGGATCTTCCGGGTCGCGGACGGCACCATCCACATGAACGACCGGGTGCGGTTCCCGATCCGGCCGATGGTCGGCGTGATCGGGTGCGCCACGGGCGGCGAGGAGTGCATCAACTTCCTCGCCGGACAGCACGGCGGCAACCTCGACAACCACCTCCACGGCCCCGGCTCGACCGTCTACCTGCCCGTCCGCCAGCCCGGCGGCATGCTCGCGATCGGCGACATGCACGCGTGCATGGGCGACGGTGAGGTGTCGGGCACCGGTGTCGAGATCGAAGGCGAGGTCGTGATCAGAGTCGGACTCCACAAGGGCGCCCAGGGCATCTGGCCGGTGACCGAGCTGGCGGACTGCTGGGTCACGCACGGCACCACGCTGGGCGACCTGGGCGGCGCCATCGAGCTGGCCTGCGAGGAGGCCGCGCGGCTGCTCGTCGACCACTGGCAGTTCACGATCGAGGACGCGTTCATCTTCCTCTCCGTCGCGTGCGACGTCGGCATCGCGCAGGCCTGCCAGCCGTCGCCGGCGAGCGCGATCGCGCGGGTGAAGGTGCCGAAGATCTCGGCCTGCCCGATGCCGTTCCGCAGCTAGCCTGTGGCCATGATCCGGATCGCCGTCGCCTCCACGCCGCTCACCGCCACGTTGACGGAGGCTGTCCCGGCGGCCATCGCAGCGATCGAGGAGGCCGGACGACTCGGCGCGCAGGTGCTGTGCCTGCCGGAGACGGACGTGCCGGGCCACCGGCTGCAACCCCGCCCCGTGCCCGCCGTCACGCAGGCCGAGCTGGACGGCGCGCTGGACGAGATCGCGGAGGCGGTGCGACGCGCCGGGGTGGTCACGATCGTCGGCACCGAGCGGCCGACCGCGGCCGGTGTCGAGATGCTCTCGGTGGTGCTGGACGCCGACGGGAGCCGGCTCGGCGACCAGGTCAAGACGCAGATCGACCCGTCCGAGGAGCCGGCCTACGTCGCCGGCAGCGGGCGCCGCACGTTCACGACCGGCGGACTCACCTTCGGCATCGCGATCTGCCACGAGGCGTTCCGCTATCCCGAGATCAGCCGCGCGCTCGCGCTGGACGGCGCGCAGGTGGTGTTCGTGCCGCACTGGGTGACAACCGAGGGCGGCCCGCTGCCGGAGCGGTGGTGCGACGCGACCAACCCGTACAACGAGAAGGCGCTGATGTGCCGCGCGCTCGAGAACACGGTCTACGTCGCCCAGTCCAACAACGCCGGGGCCGACCAGGGCTCGGCGACGTGCATCGTCGCGCCCGACGGGTCGCTCGTCACGCAGGTGCCGTACGGCGCGGTGGGCGTGGCCGTGGCCGACCTCGACCTCTCCCTGGCCGACGCCCGGCTGGCGCACCGGTGGGCGCCGGAGCGCAACCGCCTGACCTCGGGCCTGCCGGCGTGACACCGCGACTGCCCGCGCCGAGCGCCGCCATGGCCGCACTGCCGCGGTCCGGCATCCGCGCCATCATGGAGCTCGCGATGGAGCGTGGAGGCACGCTCAATCTGAGCTTCGGCGAGCCCGACTTCGACACCCCGCCCCACATCGTCGAGGCCGCCGGCGCGGCCGCCCGCGCCGGCCGGACGCGATACACGGCCAGCCGCGGGATCACCGAGCTGCGCGACGCCGCCGCCGCGAGCATCACGCGCCGGGCCGGCCACGACGTCTCCCCCGACCAGATCGTGGCCTCGGTGGGCGGCGTGCAGGGCGTCTTCAGCACGCTCGCGGCGCTGGCCGATCGCGGCGACGCGGTGCTCGTGCCCGATCCGAGCTGGCCCAACTACGTCGGTATCTGCACGCTGCTCGGCCTCGAGATCGTGCGCTACCCGCTGCCCGCTGCGACGGGCTTCGAGCCCGATCTGGACGCGCTGGAGACCCTCGCCGCGCGCAAGGGCGTGAAGGTGCTGATCACGAACACGCCGTCCAACCCGACCGGCGCCGTCTGGTCGCGCGATGCGGTCGCCGCCACGGTCGACATCGCCGTCCGCAACGGCCTCTACGTGCTCTCGGACGAGGTCTACGACGAGATGGCGTTCGACGGCGTGCACGTGCCGTCCGCACCGTTCGCGCCGGACCACGTCGTGACGGTGTACAGCCTGTCGAAGACCTACGCGATGACCGGCTGGCGGATCGGCTACCTGGCTGCGCCGCCCGAGCTGGTCGGCGCGCTGTCCAAGGTGCCGGAAGTCGAGGTGTCGTGTCCGACCGCGCCCGCGCAGTGGGCGGCCGTCGCGGCGCTGTCGGGGCCGCAGGACTGCGTGCGGGAGATGCGCGACGCGTACCGCTCCCGTCGCGACCTGGCCGTGGCCGCGCTGCGCGCCGAGCACCTGTTCGTGGCCGAGCCGCGAGGCGCGTTCTACGTCTTCGCCGACGTGTCCGCTGCCAGCTCGGACACGCTCGAGTTCGCGAAGCACCTCGTGCGCGAGCACGGCGTGGCGTGCGCACCGGGCGACACGTTCGGCCCGGGCGGCGCCGGGCTCGTGCGCATCTCGCTCGCTGCCGCGGCCGAGGACGTCACGGAGGGCATCCGCCGGATCGGCGAGGCCGTCCGCGCGGCCGTGCCCGCCTAAGCGGGCGGCATCACCGGCGACACCGGGCGCAGCTGCATCCCGCGGGCGGCGGCGAGCCGCTCGAGCATCACCGCGGTGTCGGCGATCGCGACGCCCGTGAGGTGCGCGTCCCGCTCCTCGAAGTCGGCGACGATTGCCGCCAGCGCGCCGGTGTAGGCCGCCTGATCGCGCTCGGCGAGCGCCAGCAGCGCCGTTGCCGTGCGCTCGAACGCGTCACCGCCGGCCGCCATCGCGACGGCAGCCGGGCCTGCCGCGGCGTCGTCGCCCTGCACCAGCAGCGCCACCGCCAACGCGTAGCCCGCCACCGGCGACGTGGTGTCGGCCGGCACCTGGCCGAGCACGTAGGCGGCCGCCCCCGTCGCGTCGTCGCCGAGGATCGCCGCCTTCACGAGCCCCGCGAGCCGCCCGTAGGCGTCAGGTGGCGCTGCCTCCCACGACGCCCGGTACGCCGCTGCCGCTCGCGCGAACGGCTCGGGCGCGGGCGTACCGGCCAGGAGGAGGCGCTGGCCCTCGGTCTCCGCAGCGAGCGCCTCCTGCAGCAGTTCGCGATCGTCGGGCACGCCGCGAGTGTAGGGGAATGCAGGGTGCTGGCGAACCTGGTGGCGGATTCCTTGCAGCGCGGGCTTCAGGTGTGCAAGATCTACCCGGGGTAGAAGTGGGGTACGAGGCTGGGAGGCCACATTGACTGAGATGCACCATGAAGGCACCGCTACGACGGTGGACGTCTCGACGCAGACCGACGTCCACATGCTCAAGGGCTCGGCCGTCGGTCTGGTTGCCGTCCTCTTCCTCTGTGTGACGGGTTCCGCACCGCTCGCCGTGACGCTCTTCAACACGCCGTACCTCGGGCCGCTCGGCTCGGGCTACGGCGGGCCGGGCGCGTTCCTGTTCGCCACGATCGTGCTGACGATCTTCTCCGTCGCCTACGTGCAGATGTGCCTGAAGGTGCGCGCGGCGGGCGGCATGTACACCTACGTCTCGCTCGGTCTCGGCCGTCCGCTCGGCATGTCCGCCGGCTTCTCGCTGATGATCGCCTACACGCTGTTCGGCGCATCGCTGATCGGCGGCTTCGCGCAGTTCACGGGCGACGCGTTCCGGAAGTACCTCGATACGAACATCCCGTGGGTGTACTTCGCGCTGTTCGCGGTCGCGGTGGTCGTGCTGCTCGGGTACTTCGACGTCGAGATCTCGGTGAAGATCCTCGGCGTCGCCCTGATCGGCGAGCTGATCGTGATCACCGTGTTCCTCGTGGCAGTGCTCATCCAGGGTGGCAACAGCGGTCTCGAACTCGCCCCGCTGTCGCCCATCAACGGGTTGACCCAGGGCGTTGCACCCGGCATCGGCGTGTTCTTCGCATTCTGGTCCTGGGTCGGCTTCGAGGCAGCGCCGAACTACGCCGAGGAGTCCAAGGATCCCCACCGCACCATCCCGATCGCCGTGTACTTCTCCTGCGTGGGCGTCGGCCTGCTCTACACGCTGATGATGTGGGCGGTCGTATCGTCCTACGGCAAGGGCGGCGCGATGGACGCGGCGTTCGCAGCGGGAACGACCACCATGAACGGCAAGACGGTGCCCGTCGACGCGACGAATCTCGTGTTCTCGCCGATGGAGGCGTTCGTCTCGCCCTTCTGGGCTGACCTCGCGAACTGGCTGATCATCACCGGCGCGCTGGCCTGCGCCTCGGCGCTCACCAACGCCGGCCTCCGCTACTGGTACTCGCTCGGCCGTGAGGGCATCCTGCCCCGCGCCCTCGGCCGGACGCACCCGAAGCACCGCACGCCGCACGTGGCGATCATGACGATGGGCATCCTGAACGCCGCCCTGGTGCTGACATTCTGGTTCACCAATCAGGGCCCGCTCGCGATGTACGGCTGGCTGGCCGTGCAGGGCGTGATCTGGATCGTGCTCGTCCAGGCGCTGACCGCGCTGTCGACGTTCATCTTCTTCAACAAGTACTACAAGTCCGAGCATCACTGGTGGAAGACGATCGCCGCGCCGTGGATCGGGTTCCTGGCGCAGATCTTCGTGCTCGGTCTGCTGTATCACAACCTGTACTTCCTGGCCTCGGCCGCGAACAACGTCTACGTCAAGGAGCGGTTCACCCTGTTTGCGGGGTCGTCGGTCGCCATGCAGTTCAACCTGCTCGGCATCATCGGCGTGCTCGTCCCGCTCGGTGGACTGCTCTACGCGTTCGCCCTGCGCAGCGCGAACCCGGGCAAGTACGAGGTCCTCGGCCGCTTCATCAACCAGGGAGCGTAATACTCTCCGGCCAGATGGCCGAGACGGAGTCCAAGGACGGGGAGGCGCCTGCCGGGCGCCTCCCCGTCGTGCTGTTCGCCACCTGCCTGGGCGACCTGATGTCGCCCCGGACGGTGGCCGACGCGCGACGCGTGCTCGAGGCGTGCGGGTGCGACGTCAGCACGCCGAAGGGCACGACGTGCTGCGGGCAGCCCGGGTTCAACTCGGGCTTCGACGCCGAGGCACGCCGCGTCGCCCGCCCGACGCTTCGCGCGCTGGCGGGGACGACCGGGCCCGTCGTGGTCCCGTCCGGGTCGTGCGGCGCGATGATGAAGGTGCACTGGCGCGAGCTGTTTCACGGCGACCGTGACCAGGAGCTGGCCCGAGCCGTCGCCGCCCGGGTCACCGAGTGGTCGTCGCTGGTTGCCGAGCTGCCGCTGCCGCCGCTCGCGTGGAAGGGTCGCGTCGCGTACCACGACTCGTGCCATGCCCTGCGCGAGCTGCGCGTCAAGGAGGCGCCGCGCAACCTGCTCGCGGCGGTCGAGGGTCTGGAGTTCGTCGACCTGTCGTCCGCCGATCGCTGCTGCGGGTTCGGCGGCACGTTCTCGGTCCGGTACCCGGACGTGTCGGTCGCGATGGCGGACTCGAAGCTGGCCGACGTCGCCTCGGCGAACGTCGACGCGCTCGTGTCGGTCGACGGCGGCTGCCTGCTGCATCTCGGCGGGCGGCTGTCGCGTACCGGCTCGCCGGTGAAGACGATGCACCTGGCGTCGCTGCTCGCGGAGGCGCTCGGATGACCGACCACCTGACCGGCACCACCTTCGAGCAGCGCGCCGCCGAGCAGCTGGTCAAGCCGTTCCAGCGGCAGGCGATTCCGAGCGCCACCGACGGCACCGTGGCCCACCTCTGGCACCGGTTCGCGCCCGACGACCGGCCGGCCATGCGCCGGCTGGGCCGCGACATCCGCGCGCACGCCGTCGCGCACCTGCCGGAACTCGTCGCGCAGTTCGCCGACGCGTGCGAGGCTGCCGGCACGCACGTGCACTTCGCCGCCGATGCCGCCGAGGCCAACCGCATCGTGACGCGCATCTGCAACGACGTGGGCGCCAAGCTGGCGGTGAAGTCGAAGTCGATGCTGAGCGAGGAGATCGAGCTCAACCCCGCGCTCGAGGCCGCCGGCATCGAGGTGGTCGAGACCGACCTCGGCGAGTATGTCGTGCAGCTCGACGGCGACCGTCCCAGCCACGTGATCGCGCCGATCATCCACAAGACGCAGGGCGAGGTGCGCGAGCTGTTCTCGAAGATCGCCGGCTACGAGCTGGACGACACGGCCGCCGATCTGACGGCGTTCGCCAGGGCGCAGCTGCGCGAGTCGTTCCTGAAGGCCGACGTCGGCATCACCGGCTGCAACTTCGCGGTGGCCGAGACCGGCACCGTGGTGCTCGTGACCAACGAGGGCAACGGCCGCCTGACGACGTCGCTGCCGCCGGTGCACATCGCGCTGATCGGCGTCGAGCGGTTCGTGCCGCGCCTCGCCGACCTGAGCGTGCTGATCCCGCTGCTGGCCGCGTCGGGTACCGGCCAGGCGATCTCGACGTACCTGAGCCTCGTCAGCGGGCCGCGCCGCGCGGGCGAGGTGGACGGGCCGGAGCAGATGCATGTCGTGATCGTCGACGGGGGCCGCTCGTCGATTCTCGGCACGGGCTACCAGGAGATCCTGCACTGCATCCGCTGCGGCGCCTGCCAGAACGTCTGCCCGGTCTACCGCCAGGTTGGCGGTCACGCCTACGGCTGGGTCTACGGCGGTCCGATCGGCGCGGTGCTGACGCCGCTCTTCAAGCCGCAGGCGGAGGGCATGGAGGTCGCGCACGCCTCGAGCCTGTGCGCCGCGTGCGACGACATCTGTCCCGTCGAGATTCCGCTCCACGACCTACTCCTCGACCTGCGCCGCGACCGCGCCGAGCGCCGCATTCCCGGCCGTCTCGAGCGCGGCGCCTACCGCGCCTGGTCGTACGCCTGGTCGTGGCCGCTGCTCTACCGGGTCAGCGGGAGGCTCGGCCTGGCGCCGCTGCGGCTGATCGCGCGCTCCGGCGTGCTGCACCGCGCACCGGGGTTCCTCGGCCGGTGGACGCGCGGCCGTGACCTGCTGCTGCCCTGGCGGAAGCGCTGATGGAGCGCGCGGCCTTCCTCGCCCGGCTCGCCTCGGCGCGGCCAGGGCCGGCGCAGCCCGACCTCACCGCGCTGCCAGCCGTCCACACCGAGCTGCGGCCCGGCGACGAGCTCTTCGGCCGCTTCCAGCACGAGCTCGAGTCGGTGCAGGGAACCTGCGAGCGCGTCGCTCCGGACGGGCTCGGGGCGGCGGTGGTGGCGGCGCTCGGCGGTGTCCGCCGGGTCGCCCTGGCCGGCGACCTCGGCACCCGGCTGGAACCCGTCCGCGCCGCCCTTGCAGCCGCCGGCATCGCCGCCGTCGCCTATGCCGACGTGGTGGGTGACCGCGAGCAGCTCGGCGCGCTCGAGGCGACCGTCACCGGCTGCGCCCTCGCGGTGGCGGCGACCGGCTCGATCGTGACCACCTCGGCCGCGGGTCGGGCGGCGGCGCTGATCGCCCCGCTGCACGTCTGCGTCGTGGCGTCCGATCAGCTCGTCGGCGGCCTCGCCGAGGCGCTCCGGCGCCTGCCTGCAACGTCGATGGCGGCGTTCCAGAGCGGCCCCAGCCGCACCGCCGACATCGAGAAGAAGCTCATCCTCGGCATGCACGGCCCGGGCGTCACGCACGTGATATTCGCCTGAATTCTCGACGGAGGGCCGGAACGGGAGTAGAGTCGTCCCGCACCACGGACCTTTAGGGGGGACCGATGAAGAGCAAGCGCACCATCGTGCTCGGCCTGCTTTTGGCCGGCGCAGCCGCACTGGCAGCCGGCTCGGTGGCCGTCGCCAGCGGCCACAAGGGGAACGAGAACGACCGCCAGGCCAAGAAGATCACGGTCGTCGAGCGTGCCACGACCGACACCGCGGTCGACAACGCCCCGGTGGGCGACTCGATCGGCGACACGCTCGCGTTCGGCAACGAGCTGTTCGACAAGACGAACACCACGAAGGTCGGCACGGATCAGGGCAGCTGCGTCCGCACGACCGTCGGCGTGGCGTTCGAGTGCACCTGGACGAACTCGCTGAAGGGTGGCCAGATCACGGTCGAGGGCCCGTTCCTGGACGCCGGCGACTCCGTGCTCGCCATCACCGGCGGCACCGGCAAGTACCGCGACGCCCGCGGCACGATGGAGCTGCACGCCATCGACGCGACGTCGTTCCTGTTCACGTTCCACCTCCACCACTAGCCATCGCCGACGGGGCGGCGGAGCCAGGCTCCGCCGCCCCGGAGCGCTAGTTCGCGGCGGCGAGCGTGGCGGCCAGCTGGCCCTCCAGCGGCGCACCCTCGACGATCACGCCGTCCAGCGCCGCCGTGCCGATCGTGAAGGCCCAGACCCCGAGGTCGCGGAGCTCCTCGATACGCGCCACCGAGTCGACCGAGCCGGCGCAGATCAGCGGCAGCGTCGTCGCCTCGGACACGGCCCGCACCAGCGCCGGCACGTCGCCGTCGTACCGGTAGGCGAGCAGGTTGATGCCGTCGACACCCGCCGCCTCGGCCTTCCGGGCGTCGTCGCAGATGCGCTCGATCGAGCCGCGCAGCAGGCACGGATGGCCGACGATCTCGCCGACGTACGGGAAGAACTTGATCGACGTGCCCTCCAGGATCTTCTGGATCGGCTCGATGATCGTGCCGCCGATCAGGTAGTCCGGACCGATCGCGGCGGCCACCTCGGCCGACCGGATCGTGGCCTCCTCGGTCTCGGAGACGACCTCGAGGTACGAGGTGTGGCCGTTCGCGCGGATCTCGTCCATGAACTCGGCCAGCTCGTCCTGCGGCAGGCCGACGTCCTTGCAGCCGACGTGCCGGAGGCCGGTGCCGGCGATCGAGGCGTAGATGGCACGGGCATCCGACAGCGTCGTGTCGTTGCGCGTGAGCATGAAGATGAACTCGGACATGCCGGAGAGTGTAATGTGCCGGGCGGGAAGTTGTCCGACAACTGGAGTTGAACGTTGCGCGCAGCGATCTGGCAAGGCCCCGGCACGATGACCATCGGCACCGTCCCCGACCCCGTGTGCCCCAGCGACGGTGTGCTCCTGCGCGTCATCGCGACCGGCATCTGCGGCACCGACGTACGGGTGTTCTTCAACGGCGACCGGCGGATCGAGGCGCCATGGGTGCTCGGGCACGAGATCACCGGCGAGGTGCTCGAGATCGGCCCCGACGCCCACGACGCGCAGCACGTCGCCGTGGGCGATTCCGTGCACTGCATCTCGACGCTGTACTGCGGCCGCTGCCGCCTGTGTCGCAGCGGCAACGAGCACATCTGCCTGCACTACAAGCTGATGGGCTTCGACTTCCAGGGCGCCTACGCCGAGTACGTCGCGATCCCCGAGATGGCGTGCAAGGGCCTGTTCAAGATCCCGGAGGGCCTGTCGGCCGCCCACGCGACCTTCACCGACCCTCTGTCCGACGCGATCTGCGGCCACAAGGACATCGGGATCGGCCTCGACCAGACCGTCGCGGTGATCGGCGCCGGCCCGGTCGGCATCGCCCACTGCGCGCTGGCGCGTGCCCAGGGCGCCTCCCAGGTGCTGCTGCTCGAGACGGCGCACAACCGCCTGGCCCTCGCCGACGGCGTGCTCGGCAGCGACCGGATGGAGTACCTCGAGGTGAGCGGCGATGCCGGCATCGCCGCCGTCCGCACTGCCACCGACGACTTCGGTGCCGACGTCGTGATCGTCGCGTGCTCCTCCGACAAGGCGCAGGAGCAGGCGATGGAGATGGCCGCGCCGCGAGCTCGCGTGCTGTTCTTCGGCGGCCTGCCGAAGGGCACGACGCACATGCGCTTCCCGTCGAACATCCTGCACTACCAGGAGGTGCAGGTGCACGGCTCGTACGCCTCGCGCTACCGCGACCAGGTGCAGGCGCTCGACATGCTGGCCCGCGACGAGGGCGGCATCCGCGGCGTGGTGAGCGAGATCATCCCGCTCGAGGAGGCCCCCGCGGCGTTCGACCGCATCAAGGCCGGCGAGGTCCTGAAGGTCGTCGTCGAGCCATGACGGCCGTCGGCCAGGTGGTCGGCGAGCTGCGCAGCGCGATCGTCGCCGGCACCCGGGCGCCGGGAGAGCGACTCCCGTCGGAGCCCGAGCTGGCACGCGAGCTCGGCATCTCGCGACCCACGCTGCGCGACGCGCTGCGGGCGCTGGAGGACGAGGGCCTCGTCCGGCGCGTGCACGGCTCCGGCACGTACGTGACCGGCCGGCCGATGCTGCGCAACAACCTGGAGCGCAATGCCGGCGTGACCGATGTGATCGCGTCCTACGGCCAGCTGCCGGGCACGCGCGAGCGGACCGTGGCCGAGGAGCCCGCGCCGCCCTGGGTGACCGACGCGCTGGGCGTCGAGCGGGCGCTGGTCGTGCGCCGCGTGCGAACCGCCGACGGCCGTCCGGTCGTGTACTCGGTGGACTACGTGCGGCCGGGCACGCCGGTGGACGGCGAGTCGCTGTACGCCGCGTTCGGCGCGACCATCCACCATGGCGTCGCCACGCTGCGCCCGGTCACCGCTGACCCGTTCCTGGCCGACTCGCTCGGAGTCGAGGAGGGCGCGCCGCTGCTCGAGCTGCGGCAGGTCGACTACGACGAGGCCGAGGAGGCGTTGGCCGCCGCGCAGGAGTACCACGTGGCTGACGCGTTCGACTTCACGGTCTACCGCCGGGGACCGGCATGAAGGACCTGGTGCTCGGCATCGACGTCGGATCGCAGGGCACCTGCGCGCAGCTGATCGACGTCGGGGGGGAGCTCCTCGGCGTGGCCTACGAAGGCTACGACGTGCTCTACCCTCGCCCCGGCCGGGCCGAGCAGGATCCCCGCGCCTGGCTGGCGGCGCTCAGCCGGACGGTCGCCGAGGTGACGGCGGGCGTCGACCGCTCCCGCATCGCGGCGCTGTCGTTCGGTGCGCAGCTGGATGGCCTGGTGTGCGTCGACGAGCACGGCGAGCCGCTCCGCGACGCGATCATCTGGATGGACCGGCGCGGCGACGACGTGTGCGGCGCGATCGCCGATCGGGTCGACCCCGACCACCTCTACGCGACCAGCGGCTGCAACCTCGACGGCGGCCACGTCGGTGCCAAGATCGCCTGGATCCGCCAGCACGAGCCCGAGCTGTTCAAGCGCACGGCGCGGTTCCTGCTGCCCGGGTCGTTCGTCGCCCTGGCGGCATCGGGCGCGTACGGCGTCGACGCGTCCAACGCGTCCAGCTCGATGCTGGTCGACGTCCGCACGCGGCAGTGGCACGAGGGCATCTGCGACGGCTTCGGCATCGACCTGGCGCGGCTCGCGCCGATCGTCCCGCCCCACGGCGTGCTGAACACGATCGCGCCCTGGCTGCGCGAGGCGACCAGGCTCCCGGCCGAGGTGCTGGTGGTCTGCGGTTGCGGCGACGAGATGGCCGCCACGCTCGGCGCCGGAGTCGTCGATCCCGGCGCCGTGTGCGACGTGATCGGGACGGCGGAGCCGATCTGCGCCGTCACCCCCGAGCCGGTGTTCGACCCGACGCGCCTGGTCGAGTTGCACCCGCACGCCGACCCCGAGACGTGGCTGCTCGAGAACCCGGGCTTCGTGTCCGGCGGCGCGTACCGCTGGTTCCGCGACCACCTCGGTCGCGAGGAGCTCGATCGCGCCGGCGAGGAGCGCGTCGACGTCTACGAGCTGCTGAACGATCTCGCGGCGCAGGCCCCGGCGGGCAGCGAGGGCGCGATCTGGCTGCCGTGCCTGATGGGTGCGATGGCGCCGGAGTGGAACGCCGACGCGCGCGCCGTCTGGTATGGCCTGACGCCGGCGCACACCCGCGCGCACCTGCTGCGGGCGCTGCTCGAGGGGTCGGCCTACGCGCTGCGCGACATCCTCGGCGCGATGCGCTCGACCGGGCTCGAGCCGCACGAGATCGTCTGCGTCGCCGGCGGTGCCCGCTCCCAGCTGTGGCGGCAGATCCGCGCCGACGTGACGGGGCTGCCGGTGGCCGCGGCCGCCGACGTCGAGACGACCGCCCGGGGCGCCGCGATGCTGGCGGCGGCCGGCGCGGGCGCCTACCCGTCCGTCGCCGCCGCAGCGGCCGCGATGGCACGGCAGGGCGGGGACGCGCTGGAGCCAAACCCGGCCAACGCAGCCGTCTACGACGAGGCCTACACGCGCTACCGCGCGGTCTACGACGCGCTCCGCCCGGTCTTCACGACCTAGGACAAGCCGAGGCCGGCGGTCGTGGGGGCGACGCGCCGGCCTCTGGTGGGGATGGGGGAAGGGCTTGGGCTTCCCGAACGCCGGAGCGCAACTGGAGCGAGGGGGACGCGTGTGCTCCGGCGGACTTGCTCGTGCTGAATCGGCTGAATCCTGCCTGAGCTTTAGGACTTCGGCGCATCGACCCGGAACGTGATTGCCCGCGTCGCCGGGTCGGCGGCTACCAGCGTCACGTCCAGCTGCGCTCCGGGCTCGGCTGGGCCGTCCAGCCGGGCGATGATCGGCGGGTCCTCGATCTGGATCTGCGCGCCGCGCTCGTCGGACGCCAGCACGACCGACGCGAACCGCTCACCGACCCGCGACTGCAGCGTGGCGGCCTCGGTCGCGTCGATCAGCTCGCGCTCCAGCCGGCCGGCCCGCGCGTCGGCCCGGGCCATCGCCTTCGGCAGCGCTGCCAGCGAGGTGCGCAGCGCATCGTCGGGCCCATCCGCCAGCAGCTCGAGCACGTACCGGTCGCACAGCCGGCGCATCGGCGCCGTCACGTGCGCGTACGGGGCTGCCAGGGCGTAGTGGGTGGCCGGGTCCGGTGGAACGCCGTCGAAGAACTCGTAGCGCGCGCGTCCCATCGCGTGACGCATCGCGGTCAGCGCCGCGACGCCGCGCAGGCTCGCAGCGGCTGCCTGCGCCGCCGCCAGCCGCTCGGGATCGGGCGAGTCCATGACGCGCAGCAGACCGAGACCGCCGCGCAGCATCTGCGCCGCCGCGCCCATGCCGACCAGCAGCGAGACGTGGGCGTTCCAGTCCTCGATCGGCAGGCGCTCCTCCCAGTGCAGCCGGAACCCGCACGGGTTGCGCGGGTCGGCCACCACTTCCTGCGCCGGCAGGTCGAGTTGCGTCGCGCCGCGAGCCTGGGCGCGCGCCTCGCGCAGCGTGCCGAGCCGCTCCAGCAGCGGCATGCCCTCGCGCTGTGCGTCGGCGTACGACAGCTTTCGGCGGCTCTCGACGGTCGCACGCTCGACGGCGAAGGCGACGGTCTCGCCTGTCGCGTCGAGGTCGGCGGTGAACAGGAATGCGGGCCGCGGGCCGTCGGGCAGCAGGCTCGCTGCGCCCTCCGACAGGACCGATGGGTAGACCGGCGTCTTGTAGTCGGGCCCGTAGGCGGTCACGCCGCGGCGCCAGGCCTCGGCCTCGACGATGCCGCCGCGCTCCACGAATGCGCCGATGTCGGCGATCGCGTAGAACACGCGGAGTCCGCCCTCGTGCTCGGCCAGGGAGAGCGCCTGGTCGAGGTCGATGCTGGACGGCGGATCGATCGTGACGAGCTCGAGGTCGGTGCGGTCTGCCCGGTCGGCCACAGCCGGACCGCGCTCGGCGGCCGCCCGCGCCGCCTCCTCGACGTCGGCGGCGAACGGACCGGCGATGTGCAGCTGCTCGCGGACCGCGGCGTAGCTGTCGGCGAGCCCGGACGAGACGCCGGCCCGGTCGTGGAAACGGCGGGTCAGTGCAGGTGCTCGGTCGGAAGGCCCATGCGCTCGCAGGTGCCGGGCCCGCAGTCGTACTGCACGAGGACGGCGGTCTCGTCGCCGACCACCCATCCGTCGTGCCCGGGGGCGATCACCATCGGGCTCGGCGCGGTGTACTCCTCGCGGCAGCCGTCGGCGTACTCGACCACCATCTGGCCCTGCACGAGGAAGCCCACGTGGGCGTGCATGCAGCGGTCGGTGTGCGTGATCGGCCCCATCTGCGTCGTCCAGCGCCAGCCCGGAGGGTACAGGACCCGCTTGATCCGCCCGATGCCGGCCGGCACCTCGTCGACGACCACGCCGCCGATCTCGGTACGCGTTGCCGCGGCGATCGGTCCTTCGAGAGTGCTCATGCCGGTATTGTCGCCGCCGTGGAGGCGTTTCGGACGCTCGCCGGTCCGGTAGAGGCCGAGATTCGCGAGCGGGGATCGCGGTTCCAGGCCCACGCCGTCCCGATCACCGGCCGCGCTGCGGCCGAGGCGTTCTTCGCGCAGCAGCAGCGTCTGCACCGCGACGCGACCCACGTCGTGCCGGCGTTCCGGCTGCACGATGGCACCGCGTGGGCCAGCGATGCCGGCGAGCCCGCGGGGTCGGCCGGAGCGCCCATGCTCCAGACGCTCGGCGGCTCGGATCTGGCCGACGTCGCGGCGGTCGTGATTCGCTGGTACGGCGGCACGAACCTCGGCATCGGCGGGCTGGTGCGGGCGTACTCCGGCGCGCTGGGGCGGGCGCTCGAGGACGCTCCCGTGCGGGTCGCGACGCCCGCGGTGCGGCTCGTCATCCGCTACGGACACGAGCAGACGTCGCCCGTGCTGCGGACGATCGCCGCCTACTCCGGGCGTGACCTCGACCAGACCTACGACGACGCCGTGACCTGCACGTTCACGCTGCCGGCGGAGTCGGCGGAGCGGTTCCGCGAGGCGCTGCGCGACGCGACGCACGGCGCCCTGGAGGCCGCCGATGGAGGTGTGACGGTGATCTACACATGAGCGAGCTGGCGCCGATCGCACGGGCCGCGCTCGGCCTGTCGGGGCCGCTCGTGCTGCTCCGCGCCTCCGGCGGCGCGGTCTACCGGTCGCCCGCGGGCATCGTCCGCGTCGATCGGGGGGGCCGCGAGCTGGTCGAGCTGGCGTACGACCTCGCCGCCGCCGGCGCGCCGATCGCGGCGCCCATCGAGGGGCCGTTCGAGCAGGACGGCTGGATCGTCTCGATGTGGGAGGAGGCGCCGGCCGACGGCTCGTTCGATCCCGCCGCGATGGGGAGGGCGCTGGCCGAGTTCCACCGCGTCGGCGGGGACTTCCTCGACCGGGTGCCGGCGTGGGATCCGCTCGCGTGGCTGACCGCGCGGGGCATCGACGGTGGCGTGCTGCAGCGGGCCGAGCGCCTTGTCAGCGCGTTGCAGGGACCGCCGGTGCTGCTCCACACCGACGCGCACGCCGGCAACTTCCGCGTCGCCGCCGGCCGGGCCGTGCTGGTCGATCTCGAGCAGGTCGCGGCGGGGCCGGCGCTGTATGACCTGGCCGCTCTCGAGGTGACCGAGCGGCGGTTCCGCGGCGATCGCGCGAGCTTCCGGACGTTCGCGACGGCGTTCGGCGCCGATCCGGACGATCCCCGGCTGCCACCGCTGATCGCGCTGCGCGAGGTGCTGGCGGTGGGCTTCGTCGCAAGCATCGGCCGGCTCGACGTTGCTGCCGAGCGGCTGACGCAGCTGGACGACCCCGACGCCCGTTGGATGCCCTACTAGTGCGCGACGACGAGCTCGAGCCGGACTTCCTGCTCCGCGCGTACGCCGCCGGCTACTTCCCGATGGATCACGGCAAGCGGTCGAAGGGACGCGTGCGCTGGTACGCGCCCGATCCGCGCGCGGTCTTGCCGCTCGACGCATCGCGGATCGACCGCACGCTGCGGCGGCAGCGCTCGCACCCGTTCGATCTGCGCATCGATACGGCGTTCGACACGGTCCTGCGTCGCTGCGCACGTTGGGAGGAGGATCCGTCGGGCGTGTGGATCTCGGAGCGCCTCTGCGCCGCGTACGGTGCGCTGCACGCCGACGGCTTCGCGCATTCGTTCGAGGCGTGGCGAGGCGCCGACCTGGTGGCCGGCCTGTACGGCGTCACGATCGGCCGCGCGTTCATGGCCGAGTCGATGTTTCACACCAGTCCGGGCGCCGGCTCGCTCGTGCTCGCCTGGTCGGCCGTGCACCTGCGCGAGCAGGGCTTCACGCTGTACGACATCCAGATGCTCTCCCCGCACCTGGAGCGCCTGGGTGCAATCGAGATCTCCGCCGAGGAGTATCTCGACCGCCTGCACAACGCGCTCGCCCCGCGTCCGTAGCCGTGTATTCCGTGACAAAGGCGTGCAGGTCCAGCGAGCGGGGTCTGACCCCGAAACGCCCGGCCACGGGGGTCAGACCCCAGAACGCAACGTGCCAGAAG
>JBBQFB010000046.1:0-21108 GCA_038321545.1 Gaiellales bacterium | reverse complement strand
CGGCGTGCCGAAGGGCCGCCGAGAGCCTCGACGACCCGGCCGCGTCGATCCTCCGCACCGCCGGCCTCGAAGCCGAGCGGGGGCGGGTACCGGCAGACACGTTGTTCGCCCTCGCCAGCGCCCCGGGAGGCGGACTGATCCGCGGATCGATCGCCGTCAACGCCGAGCTCGGCGGCGATCTCGTGAAGGCGCTGGAGGCGCTCGCCGACGGCCTCGACGACCGCGAGCGGCTGCGGGGCGAGATCGCCGTCGCCACGGCGCAGGCGCGTTTCGCCGCGCGCGTCGTGCCGGCCGTGCCGCTGCTCGCGCTCGGTCTCCTCGGCGTGCTCAGCCCGGCCGCCGTCCTGCCGCTCGTCACGACGGCGCCGGGGCGCATCCTGGTCGTGGCCAGCGCGCTGCTCGACCTGGCGGCGATCGTGCTGCTGCGCCGCATCGCACGCGGAGTCGAGCGGTGAGCGGCCTGCTGCTGACGCTGGCCGCGCTCCTGGTCTGCGCGGCGACCCTGCCACGGTTCGTCGGCGCACGGCGTGTGCGCCAGCGGGCCATCGTCCGGGCGCGCTCCCTCCGCGGCGAGCTTCCCGATGCGCTCGAGCTGCTGGCCGCCGCCATCGACGGCGGCGCGCCGGTCGAGCGTGCGCTGACGGCCGTCGCCGCGCACATCGGCCCGCCGCTCTCCACCGAGCTGCGCCGCGCAGCCGACGGCGCCGCCAGCGAGCGACCAGGAGCCGTGCTGGCGCGCGAGCCGGCGTTGCGGGCGCTGGGTGCGCTGGTGTCGTCGTCGGAGGACCTCGGCGTCCCGCTCGCAAGCGCCCTCCGCGGCCTCGCACGCCACGAGCGCGAACGGCGACGCCGCGAGGTGCGCCTGCGCGCGGCCGCCGCGGGACCGCGCATGACGCTGGTCGTCGCCGGGCTGCTGGCGCCGGCGGCACTGCTGCTCGTGGTGGGAGCCGAGCTGCTGTCCGTCGTCCAGACCATCCGGGGCGCACCGTGAGCGGTTCGCGCGGGCAGGCATCCACCGAGGTCGTGCTGGTGGCCGCGGTCCTGGCCGTCGCCGGCATCGCGCTGTTCGGGGGGATCCGCGCGGCAGGTCCGCGACCGGCATCGGCGCTCGCAGCCGGCAGCGTCGCGCAGGCACCGGTGGGCGTCATCCTGCCGCCGGGACTCGGGACGCTGCCCACCGGCAGCGACACGGCGGCGGTCTCGATCGCCGCCCGGCTGCTCGCGCTCGGCATCCGCGAGACCGGCCCCAACAGCGGGCCCTGGATCGCGACCTTCACCGACGGCAACGCCGAGGCGTGGTGCGCCGACTTCGTCTCCTACGTGCTCCGCCTCGCGGGGCGCCCGTTCACCGGCGGACAGTCCGGCGGGTGGCGCCTCGCGGCCGCCGGCGGCGTCCGGGCGTGGTTCGCCGCCCGTGGCCGGTACCTCCCGCGCCCCACGGCGCAGCCGCAGCCGGGCGACGTCGTCTACTTCCGCCACAGCCACGTCGGGATCGTGGTGGCCGCGCGCGGCGCGAGCCTGCTCACGATCGAGGGAAACGCCTCGGATGGCGTCCGGCAGAGGCTGTACCCGGCGTGGCGCACGATCGCCGACATCGACGGGTTCGGCCGACCCTGATGCGGGAATGAACTCTTCACCAGCTTCGTCTATTGCTATAGAACACCCGCTCGAAGACGCGCCGACCGCAGTGCCGTGTAGCGTTGTCGAGCCCCAAGGAGGAACCTCCCAGCCATGCCAGCTCTCGAGATCACATCGACCAACTTCCAGGGCGAGGTCGTCGAGTCCGACGTCCCCGTGCTCGTCGACTTCTGGGCCGAGTGGTGCGGACCGTGCCGCATGGTCGGGCCGGTCGTGGACGAGATCTCCGAGGACTACGCCGGACGCATCAAGGTCGCGAAGCTCGACGTCGACGCCGAGCCCGGCCTCGCCGGTCGCTTCGGGGTCCTGTCGATCCCCACGATCGTCCTGTTCAAGGGCGGCGAGGTCATCGAGCAGTCCGTCGGCGCGAAGCCGAAGGACCGGCTCGTCCGCGAGCTCAACCTGGAGGGTCACGCCGGCTGACCGGCGACCCACCGCAGTACCGCTGACGGCGCGCCCACGGGCGCGCCGTCGTCGTCCTGGCAGCGTCCAGGACATCCCTCACTAGAGTGAGGGGAATGCGTTACGCCCCCATCGAGGATCACGGCGTGATCGGTGACATGCACACCGTCGCGCTCGTCGCCACCGACGGCACCATCGACTGGTTCTGCCCGCCGCGGTTCGACGCGCCGAGCGTGTTCGGCAGCATCCTCGACGCCGACAAGGGCGGCCGCTTCCAGATCGCGCCCGTCAACGGCGGCGGCAACGTCAAGCAGCTCTACCTGCCCGACACGAACGTCCTGATCACGCGCTTCCTGACCGCCAACGGCGTCGGCGAGGTGCAGGACTTCATGCCGATCCACGAGGACGTCGAGGCGCCACAGCGCATCGTCCGCCGCGTCATGAGCGTCCGCGGCGCGATGACCTTCAAGCTCGACTGCTCGCCGGCCTTCGACTACGCCCGCACCGAGCACCGCATCAGCGTCGGGCACACCGGCGCGGTCTTCTCCACCCCGTTGCTGACGCTGTCGCTGTCCTCGCCCGTGCCGCTCACCGCCGTCGACGGCACCGCCCAGGCCACGTTCGAGCTCGGGCCGGGCGAGATGCTCACGTTCGTGCTCGAGATCGCGCCGGACGGCACCCAGGTCGCGCGCACCGTGACCGAAGAGGAGTCGCAGATCCTGTTCGACGCCACCGTCGCGTTCTGGCGCACCTGGCTGTCCAGCTGCACGTACCGCGGCCGCTGGCGCGAGACCGTGCGGCGTTCCGCGCTGGTGCTGAAACTGCTCACCTACGTGCCCACCGGCGCGATCATCGCGGCGCCCACCGCGAGCCTGCCCGAGGGCATCGGCGGCGTCCGCAACTGGGACTACCGGTACACCTGGATCCGCGACTCGGCGTTCACGCTGTACGCCTTCCTGCGGCTCGGGTTCTCGCGCGAGGCCGAGGCCTTCATGCACTTCTTGAGCGACCGCGCCCGCGAGTACGAGCACGGATCGGGGCCACCGCTGCAGATCATGTACGGCATCGACGGCCGGCACGACCTCGAGGAGATCGAGCTCGACCACTTCGAGGGCTACTGCGGCTCGAAGCCCGTGCGCATCGGCAACGGCGCCGCCGACCAGCTGCAGCTCGACATCTACGGCGAGCTGATCGACTCGATCTACCTCTACAACAAGTTCGGCGCGCCGATCTCGTACGACCTGTGGAAGGTGATCGTCAAGCTGCTCGAGTACCTCACCGACCACTGGCGCGAGCGCGACGAGGGCATCTGGGAGGTGCGCGGCGGCAAGCAGGAGTTCACCTACTCGCGCCTGATGAGCTGGGTGGCGTTCGAGCGCGCCGCGCGGATGGCCCGTCAGCGCGGCCTGCCCGGACCACTCGTGCAGTGGCTCCAGACCCGGGACGAGATCTTCCACGAGATCATGGAGCGCGGCTGGAACGAGGAGCGCCAGGCGTTCGTCCAGACGCTCGACGGCAAGGCGCTCGATGCCTCGAACCTGCTGATGCCGCTGGTGCGGTTCATCGCCCCGACCGACCCGCGCATGCTCTCGACGCTCGACGCGATCGGCGAGGAGCTGGTGTCCGACTCGCTGGTCTACCGCTACGCCGCCGGGCACGCCGCGTTCGACGGCCTCGACGGCGACGAGGGCACGTTCTCGATCTGCTCGTTCTGGTGGGTCGAAGCGCTGGCGCGCGCCGGCCGGCTCGACGAGGCGCGGCTGGCGTTCGAGAAGATGCTCACCTACGCCAACCACCTCGGGCTGTACTCCGAGGAGATCGGCACGTCCGGCGAGGCGCTCGGCAACTTCCCACAGGCCTTCACCCACCTCTCGCTGGTGTCCGCCGCCGTCTACCTCGACCGCGCGCTCGACGAGCACCGACCACGGTAAGCTGGCGGCTGTGAGCGCAACTGCGAGCCCCTTCGACGACCTGCGTGCGCGCCTCGCCGCGCACGGCTACCACCTGTTCCTGCGCCCCGACCGGCCGAGCGGCTGGTGGGTCACGATCCGCGACGGCGGCGACGCCATCCAGGCACCCGTCGAAGCGCACGCCGCCACCCGGGACGAGGCCCTGCTGCTGGCCGGCCGGCTGTTCACGAGCCACCGCCTGGCCGAGCTCGATCAGCTGATCCGCGCCAGCGGCAAGACGCCGCCGCCGTGGACCGAGGCCGATCAGGGCGCGCGTCTCGAGACGCTCGCCGCGTTCGCCCGCACGCTCACCGCCGCCTGACCCCCCGGCCGGGTGAGTCCCCACGGTCACCCGCCGCCGATAGCCCCAGTGTGGGATCTCGCGCACCGCACCCGGAGCCGCCTGGCCGCGTCCTCGTCTGCGAGGACGATCCGGCCATGCGCCTGCTGCTGCAGGAGGCGCTG
The DNA here is from genome assembly GCA_038321545.1 of Gaiellales bacterium. Taxonomy (GTDB): domain Bacteria; phylum Actinomycetota; class Thermoleophilia; order Gaiellales; family F1-60-MAGs149; genus VFJZ01. The sequence continues at coordinate 16,654 of JBBQFB010000046.1, read as the reverse complement.
ACCCGGGTCGGCCTCGAGGTCGAGACGACCGACGACGGGCGCGCGGGGCTGGCCCGCGCGACGGCGTCGCAGCCCGACGCGATCGTCGTCGACTGGCTGATGCCCGGCCTGGACGGCATCTCGCTGTGCAGCGCCGCCCGCGAGCATCCCGAGCTGGCGCTGGCGCACATCGTGCTCGTCACCGGGCGCCGCGAGCGCGAGTACGCGCAGATCGCGACCGACGCCGGCGCCGACGCCGTCTACCACAAGCCGCTCGACCCCGAGGAACTCGCCGACGCGGTGCGCGCCGGCATCCGCCGCAGCCGCACCGCGCGCCGCGCGATCGGCAACTCCCGCACCGACGCGCTGACCGGCCTGCGCGACGAGCGCTGCTTCCGCGAGGACCTCGACCGGCTGCTGGCGCTGGCCGACGCGCTGCCGCTCACGATCGCGGTCGCCGGGTGCTCGGTGCCCGACGACACGGGCGCCGTCGCGGTCGAGGCGCTCGCCGGCTCGCTCGGGAGCGTGCTCGGTCCTGCCGATGCGCTGTACCGGGTGGTGGCGCTCGGCGAGGTCGGGTTCGCCGTGATCGCCCCCGACGCCGATGAACCCGACCTTCTCCATGCAGCCCTCGAGTCGGCCGCCCGCCAGGGCGGCGCGGATGCGGCCAGCGTCCGCATCGCTGCGATGCTCGTCGACGGCGGCGAGTCGGCCGAGGTGCTGCGCGGCCTCTCCGACCGCATGCACAGCCGGTTCTACGCCTGACATGCGGCGCCTGACCCGCTGCCTCGCCGCGCTGGTCGCGGTTGCCGCATCCCTGGCCGTCGCGCCGGCCGCGCTCGCGCGCACCACGGTGCTGACCGGCGTCGTGCAGCTGCAGCACGCCGACTCCAAGGTGGCCGGTGGCCCGTCCCGCTACTCCTACTCGCTCCGCACCAGCACGGGCGCCGTCGCGCTGCGGCTGGCCGGCCCGAAGTCCCTCACGCCCGGCAGCTACGTCCGCGTCCGCGGCACCCGCCGCGGTGCGCTGCTGCGCGTCACCGGCGTCCGTCGGCTGACACCGTCCACCACGGCCGCCCGCCGCCTCGTGACCCGCGCGGCGCCGGTCGTCAAGGCCGCACCCTCGTCGCCGCAGCTGGCCGTCGTGCTGATCAACTTCTCCGACAACACGTCCCAGCCGTTCACGCCGACCACCGTCTCCAACGCGCTGTTCAACAGCCCGAACGGCGTCGCCGCGTACTTCACGGAGCAGTCGCACGGCAAGACCGGCCTGAACGGGACGGTGTTCGGCTGGTACACGATCGCCGCGCCGAGCACCGACTGCGACGCGAACTTCCAGCTGTGGGCGAGCCAGGCGCAGGCCAAGGTCGGCAGCGCCATCGACGGCTACAGCAACGTCATGTACATCTTCCCGACCATCGCCTCCTGCCCGTGGGCGGGGCTCGGCGACATGCCGGGCGGCGAGACGTGGATCAACGGCTACGTGCAGCTGCGCGTGATGGCCCACGAGCTGGGCCACAACTTCGGCGTCCACCACGCGAACAGCCTGGACTGCAACGTCAGCGGCACGCGCGTCGCGCTGGCGGCCGCCGCGAGCTGCGTCAGCACCGAGTACGGCGACCCGTTCAGCATCATGGGCAGCGCGTCGACACGGCAGTTCCCGGCCTTCCACAAGGGCGAGCTGGGATGGCTCCAGCCGACCTCGACCTACACCGTCACCTCCAGCGGCTCGTACACGATCGCCGCCTCGGAGCTGGACACGGCGTCGACGCAGCTGCTGCGGATCCCGCGCACCGGCGGCGCGCTGTACGTCGACGTGCGCCAGCAGTACGGAACGTACTTCGACAACTTCACGCCGGGATCGAGCCCGGTCAGCGGCGTCATGATCCGCACCGGCCCCTCGGCGTACAACCGCTCGCAGCCGTCGCTCGTCGACACCACGCCCAACACGGCCGGCCCGTCGGCGTGGAACGACGCCGCGCTCGCCGTCGGCCAGTCGGTCACCGATCCCGTCTCGGGCGTCACGATCACCACCACCGCGATCACCGCCGGCGGCGCCGTCGTGTCCGTCACGATGCCCGGCGCCGGCAGCGCCCCGAGCGCGCCGGCGAACGTGACCGCCGTGCCCGCCGGAAACGGCGTCGATGTCGCCTGGTCGGCGGCCACCGACGACGTCGGTGTGTCCGGCTACCGCGTGTACCGCAACGGCTCGCTGCTCGGCACCGTCGCAACGCTCGGCTACCACGACGCCGTCACGAACGGCGTCTTCGACTACAGCGTCGCCGCCGTCGACACCGACAGCCTCGTCGGCCCGGTCGGCGCCGCGCCGCAGGTCTCCATCGGCGACTTCATCGCGCCGACCCAGCCGACCAACGTCTCCGCGACGATCGCCGGCACCACAGTCACCCTCACCTGGACGGCGTCGACCGACAACGTCGGCGTGACGGGCTACCGCGTGTACCGCAACGGCGCGGTCCTGAAGACGACGACCGCCACGTCGGCGCAGGACACGGGGCTGCACGGCGGCCAGAGCTACGTCTACTCGGTGGCGGCGCTCGACGCCGCCGGGCACCCATCGTCCCGGTCCGACCCGCTGCCGGTCGCGATCTCCGACGGCACGCCGCCCAGCGAGGTGACCGGACTCAAGGTCGCCGTGCACGCGGCGCCCTGGGGTGCGACGCTGACCTGGAACGCGGCGACCGACAACGCGGCCGTCACCGGCTACCGCGTGTACCGGGACGCCGTGCTGATCAAGACCGTCGCGGCGCTCACGTACGTCGATCCGGGCCTGGTGCACGTCGGCATGAACGTCTACGGCGTGGCCGCCATCGATGCCGCCGGCAACGAGGGAGCGCGGGCGCGCCTGTCCGCCACCCCGCCCGACGTCGACCTGAGCGCTCCGACCGTGCCGAGGTCGCTGAAGGTGAAGGCGCTCGCGAAGCGCCGCGTCCACCTGACCTGGGCGGCGTCGCGGGACGACGTGGGCGTTACCCGCTACGAGGTCGTCGTCGGCAGCAAGGTCGTGCTGAGGACCGTCAAGCGCGCGGCCACGGTCAAGCTGCCCGGCAAGCGCGGGAAGCGCGTCACGATCTCCGTGCGCGCCATCGACGCGGCCGGCAACCGCTCCAAGCTCGCGAAAGCCGCGGCCCGTCTCCGTTAGAGTCGCCCGCATGACGCGGGTGGCGGTGGTCGGGCACGTGGAGTGGGTCACGTTCGCCGACGGCGCCGTGCCCGCGCCGGGCGAGATCAGCCTGCTTCAGAGCCCGTTCCGGGCCGCAGCCGGCGCCGGCGCGCTGGTGGCGGTCGAGCTGGCCCGCGACGGCTTCGACGTCGTGTTCTTCACCGCCCTCGGCGATGACGACGCGGGGCGCGAGTCGCGCCGGTTCCTGGAGGGACGCGGGGTGGAGGTGCGGGCGGCCGAGCGCGCTGCCCCGCAGACCTGCGCGCTCACGATCCTGTCGCCCGATCACGAGCGCACGATCATGGTGATCGGAGAGAACCTGCACCCGCAGGCCAGCGACGACCTCGGCTGGGACGATCTGGCCGGCGTGGACGCGGTGTACTTCACCGGCGGCGACCCGGCCACCGTCGTCGCGGCCCGCGCCGCGCCGTGCCTGGTCGTGACCGCCCGCCGGCTCGCGGCGCTGGCGGAGAGCGGCGTGCGGGCCGACGTGCTGATCGGGTCGGCGATCGATCCGGGCGAGCAGATCGACGCGGTTCCGTTGCCGGTCGCTCCGGCGGTGATCGTGCAGACCCGCGGCGCCGAGGGCGGCAGCTGGCACGCGGCCGACGGCGCACACGGCACCTGGTCGTCGGTAGCGCTGCCCGGCCCGGCGCTCGACGCCTACGGCGCGGGCGACAGCTTCCACGCGGCGCTCACCGGGGCGCTCGCAACGGGGGTCGGCATCGCCGGCGCGGTCATCGCCGGAGCGCGTGCCGGAGCGGCTGCGATGACGCGGCGCGGGGCCTACGGCGAGCCGTATGCTTCGCCGCATGACTGACCACGCCGAGCGCACCAAGCGTTACGCAGAGCTGATCGTCCGCATCGGTGCGAACGTGCAGCCGGGCCAGACGGTGCTGGTGAACGCGTACGTCGAGCACGCGCCGTTCGCGCGCGCGCTCGCCGAGGCGGCGTACGCCCGCGGTGCCCGGTACGTCGACGTCTGGTACTGGGATCCGCACGTGAAGCGCTCGCGGCTCGAGCACGCGCCGGTCGACTCGCTGGCGCAGACGCCCGCCTGGCTGGACGAGCGCGCCCGCGCCGTCGCCGACGGCGGCGCGTACATCCGCGTGGAGGGCGATCCCGACCCGACGGTGCTCTCCGGCGCCGATCCGGCGCGAGCGGCGCTCGACCCGATGCCGGTCAACCAGGTGATCCGGAAGGGCCAGCGGGAGGGCACGCTGTGCTGGAACATCTGCTGCTACCCGACCGAGGGCTGGGCCCGGAGCGTGCTCGGCACGCCGGACGTCGACCGGCTGTGGGACGCCGTGGCAACCGCGGTGCGGCTCGACGAGCCCGACCCGGTGGCGGCGTGGGAGGCGCACCTCGCGGCCCTGGAGCAACGCGGCAACGACCTCACGGCGCGGCAGTTCGACGCGATCCGGTTCCGCGGCCCCGGCACCGACCTCACGATCGGCCTGCACGCCGGGTCGGTCTGGAAGGGAGGCACCGAGACGACCCGCTCCGGCGTGCGGTGCGTCGTCAACATGCCGACCGAGGAGCTGTTCACGGCCCCCGACCGGCGGCGCGCCGACGGCGTCGTGCGCGCGACGCTGCCGCTGAGCTGCGAGGGCGTGCTCGTGAAGGGCCTGGAGGTCGAGTTCAAGGGCGGCAAGATCGTCCGCGTCGACGCCGACGAACACCCGGAGCCGGTGCGCGGCCAGGTGGCGCGCGACAAGGGCGCGGCGCAGCTGGGCGAGGTCGCGCTCGTGAGCGGCGACTCGGGCGTGTACCAGAGCGGCCTGATGTTCAACGACACGCTGTTCGACGAGAACGCGGCGTGTCACATCGCGTACGGCGGCGGGTACCCGACGACCCTCACCGGCGCCGCCGACCTGACCGAGCAGCAGCGCTACGAGGCCGGCCTGAACGTGTCGAGCGTGCACACCGACTTCATGATCGGCGGCCCCGAGGTCGAGGTCGACGGCCTCGCTGCGAGCGGCACAGCGACGCCGCTGCTGCGCGGTAACGCGTGGCAGGTCTAGGAGTCGAACCCCAGCCCGACGCGGTCCAGGGCGCGCAGCCACAGGCCCCGCCGGCCGGCGTTGCGGTCGGCGCGGGCCAGCTCGTGCCGGGTCAGCGTGATGCCGGCGTAGCGCAGCGGCTCCGGCGGGAACGGCACCGGCTTCGAGCGGACGAACGACGTGCGCGTGGCCTCCGTCTCGCGTCCGTCGGCCAGGTCGAGCGCCACGCGCGCGCCGAACCGCGTGGCGCCGACGCCGAGCCCCGTGTAGCCGGCGGCGTACGCGGTCTTGCCACCGTGCGCCGTGCCGAAGAAGACGCTGAACCGGCTGCAGGTGTCGATGGCGCCGCCCCAGCGATGGCTGAAGCGGAGGCTGCCGGCGAGCTGCGGGACGGTGTCGAAGAACTGCTGCGCGAGCAGCTCGTGCGTGGCGGCGCGCTGCTCGTACGACGGCCCGAAGCCGTTCCGGAAGTGGTAGACGGCGTCGTAGCCGCCCCACAGGATCCGGCCGTCGTCGGTCTGGCGGTAGTAGTGGAACTGGTTCGTGCAGTCGGCGATGCCCTGGCGACCGCGCCAGCCGATCTGGTCGCGCTGCGCCTCGGTCAGCGGCTCGGTCATCAGAACGTAGTCGTAGACCGGCACCACGTACGCGCCGATGCGCCGCAGAAGCGGGGGATAGGCGTTGGTCGCGAGCACGCAGCGGCGGGCGCGGACGTGGCCGAGCGCCGTCTCCGCCAGCACGGTCGCGCCGTCGTCGCGCAGGCGCGTGACGGCGCTGTGCTCGTGGAGCCGCGCGCCGAGTTCCACCGCGACGCGCCGTAGCCCCCACGCCAGGCGGGCGGGATCGACCAGCGCGCGGCCGGTCTTCACCCACAGGCCGCCCAGGTAGGTGGGGGAGTCGACCTCGGCGCGAAGCTGGTCGCGGTCGAGCCAGACGGCCTCGTCGCCGACGTTCGCCGCCGCCGCGGCGCCGTCGACCAGCCAGTCGACCTCGTGGGGCTCGCGGGCCACCGCGATCACGCCGGTCTCCTCGAAGGAGCATTCGACCCGATGCCGGTCGAGGGTCTCGCGGAGGCCGGCGTAGCTCTCGTTGCCGAGACGGTGGAGCGTCTCGTACTCCTCGGGCCAGCGGCTGCGGCCGTTCTCCTCGCCATGCGTGATCGATGCCTCGAGGAACCCGCCGTTGCGGCCGCTCGCACCCCAGCCGACGCGATCGCCCTCGAGCACGACGACGTCCCGGGACGGGTCGTCCTGGAGCGCCTGGATCGCCGCCCACAGGCCGGTGAAGCCGCCGCCGACGATCAGCAGGTCGGCCTCGGCCGGTCCCACCAGGCTCGGTGCGGGCGGCGGCGCATCGGCGCGGTCGAGCCAGTACGGCGTGGGCGATGCGGTGGCGAGTGCCTGGAGGTGCCACGGCGTCATCGGCGAGAGCCTAGCCCGAGCGCACACGAACACGTGTTCGTATCACACTGGACGAGTTGCAAAGTGGGGCACGGTGGGATATGGTGGGGAGCAGTGGACCGCAGGTGGAACCCCTGTGGGACGTTGCGACCCTCTCGACCTGACCGTGCTCCTCGGCCAATACACCCAGCGCCTGGACGACAAGAACCGGCTCACCGTGCCGGTCAGGCTTCGCGCCGACTTCAATCCGGACATCGTCGTGACGCGGGGGCTGGACGGTTGTCTGTGGGCGTTCACGAAGGCCGGGTGGGATCGGTTCCACACGGAGCAGAGCTCGCGGCTGGACGGCTTCTCGCGGGAGGCCCGGACGATGCGGCGCTTCTTCTTCTCCGGAGCGCACGAGGCCAAGCTCGACAAGCAGGGACGCGTCGCGCTGCCTGCGTCACTGATGGAACACGCCGAGCTCGACCGCGAGATCGTGGTCACGGGCACCGGCGAGCACCTCGAGATCTGGAATCGCGACAAGTGGGCGGGCGTCGTCAGCGAGTCACAAGGGAGCATGGAAGATGTTGCGGAGCGTTTCGCGCGTGAACCCCAGGGCTGACAGCCCCCACGTCCCGGTCCTGCACCGCGAGGTGGTGTCGTGGCTCGACGTCGCACCCGGCATGACCGTCGTCGACGGCACCTTCGGCGCCGGCGGCCACGCCCGGCTGCTGGCCGACGCGATGGACGGCCGCGGCTGCTACGTCGCGATCGACCGCGATCCCGGCGTGAAGGGCCACTTCGCAGCCTTCTCGCACGACCATCCCGACCTGCGCACGCGGTTCGTCCGCGGCAACTTCGCGCTGGCGCTGCGCAACCTCGTGGCGACGGGCGTGAGAGCCGACGCGATCCTGCTCGACCTCGGCCTCTCCTCGATGCAGATCGACCAGACCGATCGCGGCTTCGCGTACGCCACCGACGCGCCGCTCGACATGCGCATGGATCCGTCCGAGCCGCGCACCGCCGCCGACCTCGTGAACGAACTCGACGAGCGGTCGCTGGCGCGCATCCTCCACCGCTACGGCGAGGAGCGGTACGCGTCGCAGATCGCGCGGGCCATCGTCCGGCGGCGCGCAAAGGAGCCGTTCTCCCGCTCCGGCGACCTCGTCGAGACCGTGCGGCGCGCGATCCCGACCCCGGCGCAGTTCGGCCAGGGCCATCCCGCCAAGCGCGTCTTCCAGGCCCTGCGCATCGTCGTCAACGACGAGCTGGGCGCGCTCGAGGACGGCCTCCAGCACGCGCTCGAGATGCTCAACCCCGGCGGCCGGATGGGCGTCATCTCGTTCCACTCGCTCGAGGACCGGATCGTCAAGACCTTCATGCGCGACGGCGCCCGCGGCTGCGTGTGCCCGCCCGACCTGCCGATCTGCGGCTGCGGTCGCGAGCCGCTGCTGCGCGTGCTCACGCCGCGCGTGATCCGCCCCGGCGAGATCGAGGTCGAGGACAACCCGCGGTCGGCGTCGGCGCGGTTCCGCGTCGCCGAGCGCACCGCGGCGGAGCTCCCGCTGTGAGCGCGGTTGCCCAGCCGCAACGCCGCCGCCGCGGCGAGAAGCCGCGCGCCCGTCCGCGTCCCGCCGTCGCGCGGCCCCGTCTCGAACGCACGCGGGCGGCCGGTCGCGCCGCGTCGTTCTCGAGCTACGTGATCGTCGGCATCGTCGGGCTGCTGCTGTGCGGCATCGTGACGCTGCAGATCCGCGCGCTGCAGGCCAACATCGACGCCGGCAAGCTCGACGCCCAGCGCCGCACGGTGATCACGGACGCCGCGAACCTGCGCGCCACGCTGGCGAAGGCGCACCCGCGCAGCGAGGTCGAGGCGTTCGCGAAGCAGGCCGGCATGATCCGGCCCGACGTCGACGCGTACCAGACGGTGCGGGTGCGCGCCCGGTGAGCGTTGCCGCGCCGCCCCGAGGCCGCTCCCGCCGGCCACCGCCCCGCCGTCCCGCACCCGCGCGGCGTCGCGCCCGCCCGTACCGCGCGCCCAACCCGAGCCGGCGCATCCGCCTGCTGCTGCTGTGGTGCGGCCTGCTGCTGTGCGCCGTCGCCGTGCGCGCCGTGTACCTGCAGGTGATCCACCACAGCCACTACGTCGGCCTCGCCGCGGGCGAGCACCGCTCGAGCGTCGTGCTGCACGCGAGCCGCGGTGACATCGTCGACCGGCGCGGGCACGAGCTGGCCGTCTCCGACCAGGCGACGACGGTCGGCGCCGACATCCCGCTGGCCGACCCCGCCGCCGCCGCGAAGGCGATCGCAGCCGCGCTCGACCTCGACCTGACGTCGGTCTACGCGAAGCTCTCCAGCCCCGACCTCAAGCCGAACACGCACATCGATGTGGTCCGGCAGGCCGATCCGGCAGCCGCCAGGAAGCTCGCGGCGCTGAAGATCCCGGGCCTGACCTTCGTGCGCGAGGAGCGCCGCGTGTACCCGGCCGGCACCGGCACGGCCATCGTCGGCGTCACCGACATCGACGGCAACGGCCTCGCCGGTCTCGAGAAGACGTACGAGAAGTCGCTCCGCGGAACGGACGGTCACGAGGTGTTCATCCGCTCCGGCGGCGCCGCGGGCACCCAGATGACGCTGTCGCCGATCACGCTCGACGCGCCGCACGACGGCCGCCGCCTCGAGCTGGCGCTCGACATGGAGATCCAGGCCGCCGCCGAGAAGCTCGCGCAGTCGACGCTGGAGAAGACCGGCGCCGAGACCGTCACGATCCTCCAGATCGATCCGCGCACCGGCGGCGTGCTGTCGATGGCGTCGGCGCCCGGCGCGCTCGAAACGCCGTACGGCGACGCGTCGGCCGACCAGGTGCGGCTGCGCGCGATCGCCGACCAGTACGAGCCGGGCTCGACGTTCAAGCCGGTCACGATGGCCGCCGGCCTCGACCGCAAGGTGATCTCGCCGCGCTCGAAGTTCGTCGTTCCCGGCTGCATGAACCTCTACGACCGGCGCATCTGCGACGCCGAGCCGCACGGCCCCTTGACCATGTCGGTGGCCGACATCCTGCGCGTGTCGTCGAACGTCGGCACCGTCCAGATCGCGTACCAGAAGCTGTCCGGCAAGGGCGAGGCGGCGCACGGCGAGTTCTTCGCGCCGTACATCGACCGGTTCGGTTTCACCCGCCGCACGGGCATCGACCTGCCGGGCGAGACCAAGGGCGAGGTGCCGCCGTACGCCAAGTGGTCGGGCACGACGATCGGCAACATCCCGTTCGGCCAGGGCATCGCGTCGTCGCCGATCCAGCTGGGAGCGTTCTACTCGATGCTCGCCGCCGGCGGCGTCTGGCACCAGCCGCACGTCGTCGCGCGGGTCAACGACAAGCCCGTCGACGTGAAGACGGAGCGCCAGCTGCCGAAGCGCGTCACCACACAGCTGACGCGGATGCTCGAGGACGTCGTCAAGCCGGGCGGCACCGGCGAGCTGGCCGCCATCCCGGGCTACCGCGTGGCCGGCAAGACCGGCACCACGCAGAAGGTCATCGACGGAACCTACTCCGACACGCAGTACGTCGCGTTCTTCGCCGGCTTCGCTCCGTCGCGCGATCCCCGCGTGATGACGCTCGTGATCGTCGACGATCCCGACGGCGACCACTACCACGGCGGCGAGGCAGCGGCACCGGTGTTCGCCGCGGCCACCGCGAAGGCGCTGCAGGTGCTGGGCGTGCCCCGGCAGAAGGGTCTGTAGCCTCTCCGGCATGAGCACTCGCCGTCCCGGCCTCGTTACCGACGGGGGCGCCCCCGTCACCCTCACCGGGACGCCGGTCGCGGTCGGCGACCCGGCCCCGGCGTTCGCCTGCATCGTGCAGGAGCACGGCTCGTGGGCAATGCGCGAGGTGGGCCTCGACGACGCGGCGGGCCGCGTGCGGCTGTACAGCGTGGTGCCGTCGCTCGACACGCCGGTGTGCTCGCGGCAGACGCAGCGCTTCGACGCCGAGGTGGCGTCGCTCGGCGATGCCGTGTCGGCCTATGCCGTCTCCGTCGACACGCCGTACGCCGCCGGCCGGTTCTGCCGCGGCACCGAGATCGCCAACCTCACGGCGCTGTCCGACTATCGGCCGGAGCGCTCGTTCGGCCACGCGTGGGGCGTGCTAGTCGAGGAGACGGGCGAGCTGTGCCGCGCAGTGTTCGCCGTCGACCGCGACGGCCGCGTCGTGTACGCCGAGATCACCCCGGAGATCGACGACCAGCCCGACTACGCGGCCGCCCTGGCGGCCGTGCGCGCAGTCGTCTGACGCCGACTCGTAGACTGCCCTTCTGATGGACGCGAAGCTGCGAGCCGTGCTGGACGAGCGCACGCGGTACGACGCCGGGGGCGCCGAGCCGCGCATCTTCACGCGCTGGACCGACGCGCGCGCCTTCGACTCCGAGCCGGACGCGCCGGGCGAGCCGTACTGCATCGCGCTGCCGCCGCCGAACGTGACGGGCTCGCTGCACATGGGCCACGCGCTGAACGGCTCCGTGCAGGACGCGCTGATCCGCCTGAAGCGCATGCAGGGCCGCAACGTGCTGTGGCAACCCGGCACCGACCACGCCGGCATCGCCACGCAGACGGTGGTCGAGCGCCAGCTGGCGGCCAGGGGGCTGCACCGCGAGGAGATGGGCCGGGAGGCGTTCGTCGACCAGGTGTGGGAGTGGCGCGCGGCGACCGGCTCCGTGATCATCGAGCAGTACAAGCGGCTCGGCTCCTCGATGGATTACCGGCGCGAGCGCTTCACGATGGACGACGACTACGCGCGCGCCGTCATCGAGGTGTTCATCCGCCTGCACGAGCGCGGCTTCATCTACCGCGACAACCGGCTCGTGAACTGGTCGTGGCCGCTCCAGACCGCCATCTCCGACCTCGAGGTCGAGCATCGCGACGTCGACGACGTGCTGTACTCGGTGCGCTACGACGTCGAGGGCGGCGGCGAGATCGTGATCGCGACCGTGCGCCCGGTGACGATCCTGGCCGACACCGGCGTCGCGGTGCACCCCGACGACCCGCGCTGGAACCACCTGATCGGACGCACCGCGATCATCCCGCTCGTCAACCGGCCGGTGCCGATCGTGGCCGACGAGCGCGTCGAGCTCGGGTTCGGCACGGGCGGCCTGAAGGTGACGCCGGGCCACGACCCGGTGGACTTCGAGATCGGGCGCGACCATGGCCTCGAGACGCTGCTGTTCATGGACGAGCACGGCAGGCTGCGCGACCTGAAGCCGGAGTGGGAGGGGCTCTCGCTCGCGGAGGGCCACGACGCCGCGCTGGCCCAGCTGCGCGCCGAGGGGCGCATCGTCGCCGAGGAGCCGCTGCACCACTCGGTCGGCTTCTGCCAGCGCTCCGGCGCGCGCGTCGAGCCGATCGTGTCGCTGCAGTGGTTCTGCCGCATGGACGAGCTCGCCGAGACCGCGATGGAGGCAGTTCGCAGCGGGCGCATCACGTTCCACCCGAAGCGGCTCGAGAAGATCTTCTTCGACTGGATGGAGGCGATCCGCCCCTGGTGCATCTCGCGCCAGCTGTGGTGGGGCCACCGGCTGCCGGTCTGGTTCGCGCCCGACGGATCGTTCGTCGTGCAGGCCGACCGCCCCGAGGGCGAGGGCTGGGAGCAGTCCACCGACGTGCTCGACACCTGGTTCTCGTCGGCGCTGTGGCCGTACGCCACGCTCGGCTGGCCCGAGGACACGCCGTCGCTGCGGCGCTGGTACCCGGGCAACGTCCTGTCGACCGCCCGCGACATCATCAACCTGTGGGTCGCGCGGATGATCTTCACGGGCATCGAGTTCGCGGGCGACATCCCGTTCACCGACGTGTACATCCACTCGACCATCCAGGCCGCCGACGGCCGCCGGATGTCGAAGTCGCTCGGCACCGGCGTCGACCCGCTCGACCTGATCGAGCGATACGGCGCGGACGCGACGCGCTACGGGCTGCTGAAGATGTGCTCGACCCAGGACGTGCGGTTCGCCGAGGGCATGATCGACGAGGGCCGCTCGTTCACGAACAAGCTCTGGAACGCCTCACGGCTGGTGCTGCTGGGCGCCGATCCCGAGGCGGTCGCGGCGCCCACCGGCGCCGAGCCGATCGATCGCTGGATCCTGACGCGCCTGAACGAGGTGACGCGCACGGCGACGGCGCAGTACGAGGCGTTCGACTTCTCGAACCTCGTCAAGGAGCTCTACGGCTTCGTCTGGAACGACGTCTGCGACTGGTACCTCGAGGGGCTCAAGATCCGGCTCTACGGCGACGATCTCGTCGCGCGCCGGCAGGCGTCGGAGACCGCGCTGCACGTGCTCGAGCGGGTGCTCGCGCTGCTGCACCCCGTGATGCCGTTCGTGACCGAGGAGATCTGGCCGTACCTGCCGGGCCCGCGCGGGCTGCTGATGCAGTCGGCGTTCCCGGTGCCCGACGGGACCGAGGACGGCGAGGCGGCGCGGGCGGTGTCGGCCGTGATCGAGGTCGTCACCGAGCTGCGGCGGATGCGCCAGGACGCGGGCCTCGGGCCGCGTGAACCGCTCGAGCTGGCCGTGTCCGGCGGCGTCGACGCGGCGCACCTGCGGGCGCAGAGTGATCTGCTGGCGGGCCTGGGACGGGCCACGATCGTCGGCGAGACCGCCGGCGGCGTGCCGATCGTGGTCGGCGACGCGCGGGTGCTGGTCGGTGGCGGCGCGCTCGCCGTCGCGCTCCGCGGCAAGCTCGAGCGTCGCGTCGCCGAGGCGCGCGGCGATCTCGCGAAGGTGCAGGGCAAGCTCGCGAACGCCGGCTTCGTCGATCGCGCGCCGGCGGCCGTGGTGGCGGAGGAGCGCGATCGCGCCGAGCGTCTCGGCCGCGAGGTCGAGGGCCTCGAGGCGCGCCTGGCCGAGCTGGCGGGGTAGGTGGCCGGGCTCGAGGACCTGCTCGCGACCCGCGCCGCGTTCGGCATGCGGCTCGGGCTCGATCGCATGCGGCTGCTGCTTGCCGCCCTCGGCGAGCCACAGCGGTCGTTCCGTGCGATCCACGTGGTCGGGACGAACGGCAAGACGTCGACGACGCTGTTCGCCGCCGCCATCCTGCAGGCGCACGGACTCGCCGCAGGCGCGTACATCTCGCCGCACGTGCACGGGTTCCGGGAGCGGGTGCAGCTCGCCGGCGCGCCGCTCGGCGAAGCGGTGCTGGCTGCGGCCGTGGCGCGCGTCGAGGAGGCTGCCGCGGGCGTCGACGCGAGCGCCGACGAGCCGCTCACGCAGTTCGAGGTGCTGACGGCGGCGGCGTTCGTCGCACTCGCGGCGGCCGGCGCCGAGGTCGTGGTGGTGGAGGCCGGTCTCGGCGGGCGGTACGACGCCACCAACGTGCTCGACGCGCCGGTCGTCGCGCTGACGAACGTCGGGCTCGACCACACGGAACAGCTGGGCGGCACCCGCGAGCTGATTGCCGGCGAGAAGCTGGCCGTCGTCGTCCCGGGCGCCGACCTGGTGGCGGGGTCGGTCGACGAGGAACTGGAACGCATCATCCGCCGGCTGGCCGGGCACGCCGGCTCGGTGCGGATGCTGCGCCCGCTCGCCAACGTGACCGACGCGCCGCAGCTGGCCGCGCGCGGGCGCTTCCAGCGCGAGAACCTGGCGCTCGCCCTGGTGGCGTGCGAGCTGCTGCTGGGCGACGATTTCGACCGCGCGACGGCGATCGCGGCGGCCGCCCGGGTGGTCGTGCCGGGCCGGCTCCAGGCCATCGGCGCCGACCCGCTGGTGCTCGTCGACGGGGCCCACAACCCGCATGGCGCCAGGGCGCTGGCGGCGGAGCTGCCCGCCGCCGTGGGCAGCCGCCGGCCGCTGGTGGGCGTGATCGCGATCCTCGCCGACAAGGACGTCGACGGCGTGCTCGACGCGCTCGTGCCGCGGTTGCAGTCCGCGATCGCCACGCAGTCGGCCTCGGCGCGTGCGCTACCGGCGGCCGAGCTGGCCGCCCGGATCGCGGCGCGCGGGATCGAGGCCCAGGCCGTGATGCCGCCGTCGGCGGCGCTCGCGCGGGCTCGCGAGCAGGCCGGATCGGCGGGTGCGGTTCTCGTCAGTGGATCGCTCTCGCTGCTCGAGGAACTGGCGCCGTTACTGGTGCCGCCGGCGGAGGCGGGGTAGCGTGGCGCGCAAGCCGGGCGGGCTCGGTGTGGTCGCGTTCGCCCTGGCGATCATCCTCACGGTAGTTTTGTTGTCGTACGCCGTGGGATACCTTGTCGGCAGGATCCTGTTGTGAGGGATCGAAGTACCTCTCGGTAATGGACTGGCTTCCCCTCCTAGCTGGCGAGACAACGGGCGTCACCACCGGTGCCGACGTCACGACGACGTCCACGAAGGACGACAACCCGTTTCAGCCGGTCATCGACTTCTTCGACTCGACCACCTTCAATGCGATCCTGAAGCTGGTCGGCTTCATGGTCGTCGTGCTGTGGCTCTCGTCGGCCTTCTTCGTGTTCAAGGACGCTCGTCGGCGGATCGCCGACCCGGTACTGGTTGCGGTCGCCGTCGCAACGGCGATCGTGTTCCCGTTCGTGGGCGTGCTGATCTATACGATCCTGCGCCCACCGGAGTACCTCGACGACGTGCGCGAGCGCGAGCTCGAGATCCGCGCGATGGAGCGACGCCTCGGCGCCGACCAGCGGTGCCCGTACTGCCGCTCCGAGATCGAGGCCAGCTATCTGATCTGCCCGGTGTGCACGTCGAAGCTGAAGACGGCGTGCCGTCGCTGCAAGGCGCCGCTCGAGCAGCACTGGAAGGTCTGCCCGTACTGCGAGACCGAGGTGCGTTCCGACGAGCCGGTGGACGGCGATGCGCCGACCGGGGTGCTGCCCCGAGTGGGCAGACGCTCGCGTCAGCAGCAAGCTTCGCAGTCCCCGTAGGGCTCTCCCGCACGCCGAAGCGACGTCTGCGTCGCGGATGCCGGCGGACTCGTATCCTCCGGCCATGGAGACCACTCTCGTCCTGCTGAAGCCCGACGCCGTTCGGCGCGGGCTGATCGCGGACATCATCGGCCGCTTCGAGCGGCGCGGCCTGCACTTTCGTGGCATCCGGCTGCTGCAGCTCGACCGCGCCACCGCCGAGCAGCACTACGCCGAGCACTCCGAGCGGCCGTTCTTCGGCGAGCTCGTGGACTTCATCACCGGCGGCCCGATCGTGGCGCTCGCGCTCGCGGGCGAGCAGGCGATCGAGGTCGTCCGCGGGATGATGGGCACCACCGATCCGAAGAAGTCGGCGCCGGGCACGATCCGCGGTGACCTCGCGATCGCGCTCGCCGAGAACGTCATCCACGGCTCGGACTCGGCCGCCTCGGCGGAGCGCGAGCTGGCGCTCTTCTTCGGCGACGGCCTGCTGCCCTGAACGACCCGCGGCCGCCGCTCGTCCTCGCGTCTCGATCGCCGCAGCGGCGCGCGCTGCTGACGCAGCTGCAGCTGCCGTTCCGCGTCGCCGAGCCCGACTACGACGAGCCCGACCTGCCGGTGACACCGGCCGAGCTCGTCCGGACCCACGCGCTCTCCAAGGCGCGCTCCGTCACCGCCGGCCCCGCTGACGGGCCGGTGATCGGCGTCGACACCGCCGTCGTCCTGACGGACGGAACCGTGCTCGGGAAGCCGGCAGACGCCGTCGTCGCGCGGGCCATGCTCGCGCGGCTGGCGGGCACCGAGCATCGCGTTCTGAGCGGCCTCGCCGTGCTCGCGGACGGGTGCGACCTGATTGGCCACGCCGAGACCGTCGTGCGGTTCCGCCCGCTGGAGCCCGCCGAGCTGGACGCCTACGTGGCCGCCGCCGAGTGGCAGGGCCGGGCGGGCGGTTACGCCATCCAGGGCCTCGGCGCGGGCCTCGTGACGAGCGTCTCGGGCTGCTATCCGAACGTCGTCGGACTGCCCGTCGCCCTGCTGCTCGAGACGCTCGCGGCGATCGGATTTTCATCCCTTGCAGGGAAACCGCCAACGGCGGGGTAGACTCACCTCACATGTTTGGATGGCTGCGGGGATTCGGAGGCCGTGACATGGCCGTGGATCTCGGGACGGCCAACACGCTCGTGTACGTCCGTGGCCGCGGAATCGTGCTCTCCGAGCCCTCCGTGGTGGCCATCGA
>JBBQFB010000045.1:0-21222 GCA_038321545.1 Gaiellales bacterium | reverse complement strand
AGTCGCACGGCGGGACGATCGCGGCCTTCTCGCCCCCGGGCGTCGGCGCCACGTTCGTGATCCGCCTGCCGGCACCCGCGCCCGACCGGGCGCTCGTTATCTGAGCCGCGGCTGAGAACCTTCTCATCTTGCTCTCACCATGATCTGGTTGTGATCACCCATGGTTCGTCCATGGACTTCCGCTTCATAGCCGCCGGCATCCTGGTCGGCACCGTCGGGGTCGTCGGGGGGTCGACGGTGTTCGCCGATGCATCGCACCCGGCCGATCCCACCATCGCCAGCCTGGCCGGGGAGCGCCTGGCGGCGGATGTCGCGGCCAGCGAGATCCCGGTGCCGGCGAAGCTCCCGGTCCTGCCGAAGGCTCCGAAGATCCCGGTCGTGCCGCCGGTCAAGAAGCCGCGCGTGATCGTGATCCGCCTTGCGCGGCGCACGACGACCAACGTCACGCAGCGCAAGGCGGCCCCGAAGCCGGCCGCGCCCAAGACGGAGCACCACGACGACCAGAACGACCATGAGGGTGGAGACGACTGATGGTTCGCACCGTGAAGATCTACACGCTGGTGCTGGCGCTGATCACCAGCGCCTGCCTCGTGTTCGCACTCGAGGCCAACAACCGCGCCGACTCCGCCGTCCGGCAGAAGGCCGCGTGGTAGGCCGAGGTCACCCAGTGGCGGGCGACCAGCCGTAACGTGCTGCGCCAGAACCGCGCCGTCGTACGCGAGAACAAGCGGCTCGTGAAGCGCTACAAGAAGGTCGTCGTCGATGCCGCGCGGGTCGTCCGCCAGAAGGCCAAGGCCGACCGGGCCACGGTCCTCGCCGCGTCGCGCCGCGCCGCGGCCGCGCGCGTCACGTACGTCTACACGGGCGGCGGTTCCTCGTCGGGCGGCGGCGGTTCCTCCTCCGGTGGCGGCTCCTCGGCTCCCGCTCCGGCTGCGGCCGCCCCGGCGTCGAAGACCTCCTAATGCTGCTCTGGTCGATCGCCCGGACGAGCGCGTTCATCGCCTTCGCGGCGTATACGTTCGTGATCGTGTGGGGGATGCTGATCGCGGCCCGCGTCGCGCGGCCGGCGGCGCCGGCCGTCGCGGCGCACCGATTCCTGTCGTCCCTCGGCCTGATCGCGATCGCGACCCACGTGACGGCCCTGCTCCTCGACAGCTACGCCAAGGTCAGCCCGCGGATGCTGGTCGGTCTCGACTCGCGGCCGTCCGTCATCGCGGGCACGATCGCGATGTGGCTGTGCATCGCACTGCCGCTCTCGTTCAGGCTCCGGAAGGCGAAGTGGATCTCGCAGCGCGTCTGGCGCGGGTTCCACTGGCTCGGCTACGCCGTCTGGGCGCTGGCCCTCGTGCACGGATTCTCGACCGGGACGGACTCGCAGTCGCCGTTCGCGCTGGCAGCGTACGGCGGTGCCGTGGGCGTCGTGCTGCTGGCGAGCTTCGCCCGCCTCGGCGCGAAGCGGAGCCGCCGCCCGGCGACGATCACCGCCCGGTAGCGTTCCGAGCCCGAACGTCTACCGCCGGGGTGCGAACGGCGCCAGCTCGGGGCCGGTGCGACCTTCCAGGACCAGCGGCGCGACCAGCGCCGCCGTCGCCGGCGCGAGCGTGACGCCGAGCATGCCGTGGCCGCTCGCAACGACCACGCCGGGCGCGATCTCGCCGATCAGCGGCAGGCCGTCGGGTGTGGCGGGACGCAGGCCGGCCCAGGACGACATCGTCGCCTCGTCCGGGCGCCAGTCGGCCAGGTAGGCGATGGCGCGGCCGACGAACGACGCGATCCGCTTCGGCTCCACCGTCGTGTCGCGGCCGGGCAGCTCGAAGACGCCGGCGATGCGCACGGCATCGTCGTAGCCGGAGATGCCCACCTTCGCCTCGGCCAGGTAGAGCGCGGTGGAGGGCGGCGTGCCGGCGCCCGTCGCCGTGATCGAGTAGCCCTTCGCGCCGAGGATCGGCAGCTGCACGCCGAGTGTTGCGGCGAGCGGGACGCTGCCGACGCCGGTGGCGATGACGACCCGGTCGACGCGCTCGCCGCCGGCCACCAGCTGCGACCCGATGCGTGGGATCGCGTCGACCGTGACGCCCTCGCGAAACCGGGCACCCAGCTCGGCGGCGCGGGCGGCGAGGCCGTGGACGAGCGACTCTGGCCGGACGAACCGGTCGACGCGGCAGTGCAGGCCGCAGGCCACCGCGGCACGATCGAGGGCCGGCTCGGCGGCCACCAGCGCGTCGGCGTCGAGCTCGTCGAGCACGGCCTCGTGGCCGGCATCGCGCAGCTCGCGGAACAGGCGACGGTAGACGTCGAGGCCGGCCTCGGTGTGCGCCGCGACGACGAGGCCACCGGCGTGCATCTCGAACTCGACGCCGTCGGCGGCGTAGTCGTCAAGCAGGTCGAGGGTGCGCGCGTTCAGGGCCGCCAGCGCCACCGTCGCCTCGCGGAATCGCGCCGTGGTGCAGCGCGCGCGGAACCGCCACAGCCACCGCAGGTACGACGCGTCGAGTGCCGGGCGCATCACGAGCGCGCCGTCGGCGTCGAGTGCGGACCGCAGGCCCTGCCGGATCACACCCGGTGCGGCCAGCGGGTAGGTGAAGCTGGGCGAGACCCAGCCGGTGTTGCCCTTCGAGGCGCCCTCGCCGGTTTGGCCGGCATCCAGCACGACCACCTCCGCCCCCGCGCGCGCCAGCTCGTACGCGCACGCGACGCCGATCACGCCGGCGCCGACCACCGCGACCCTCACGGCTTCGGTCCCCTCGCGTTCCAGGCCGGCAGCCAGTCGACGTCGGCCGCCAGACGATCGCCGGCGATCTGGAGGTCGCGCAGCAGTGCGAGCCGCCGATCGGGTGAGATACGCCCGAGCGGGACACAGAAGGTGAGCGCGGCGAGCACCACGCCGACGCCGTTCACGACCGGCACGGAGCCGGCCCACAGCCCGGTCGCCGTCTCCTCGTCGTTCTCCGCGAACCCGTTCTCGCGCACGTGCGCGAGAATCTCGGCCAGCTCGGCCAGCCCGCTCAGGCGACGGCCGACGGGCGTCACCAGCGGTCGTCCGCCGAACGCGGCCGCCACTGCGTCGGGCGGCCAGCTGGCGAGGTGCACGCGTCCGGACGCGCTCGCGAAAGCGGGCGTTCGCGCGCCGATGCTCGTCACGAGGCGGACGGGCTGCGACGTGTCCTCCTTTGCGGCAAACACCGAGAAGTCGCCGTCCATGACCGCGAGGCACACGGTCTCGTCGTGGCGGGTGAGCAGCCAGGCCGCGACGCCGCGGAACGCGGTCGCGATCGGCAGCTCGGGCGAGCGGGCGGCCATCCCGAGCGCGCGGATGCCGAGCTCGAACGTGCCGGACTTGTCGCGGATCACCCAGCCGCGGTCGACCAGCACGCCGCAGATGCGGTGCAGAGTGCTCTTCGCGATCGCGAGTTCGCGCGACAGATCGGCCAGAGAGACGGCTCCGCGCGCCGCGAGCAGCTCGAGCACGGACAACGCGGCCTGCACACCGGGGGCTCCCGGGCTACGCTGCACTACTTCGTGAATGTCAGCGACGTTCTCGATGCGGACGATTGTTCCATACCCGGAACGAGGATGCCATCCGCCGCTGTGATGCTTGACACACGTCGGGAGGCATGGGATAAACCCGGCTCCGGTCTATCCGAAGGATGCCCGTTGCCTGCGGAATCGACCGGAGAGGGTGGAGACACTGAGGAGGGATGGCATGAGCGACCTTCAACGCCGAGCGGGGATGTTCCGGCGCCGTCGGAACGACATCGAGAACCACATCATCGATGAGTACGTGGCCGGTCGAATCGACCGGCGGGAGTTCATCAAGCGCGGCACGGTGGCGGGCCTGTCGCTGCCGATGATCTCGTTCCTGATCGCCGCCTGCGGCGGCGCCAACGACAAGGCCGCGACAACGGCCCCGGCAGCGGGTTCGACGGCGGCCGGCGCGACCACGGCGGCACCGCCGGCCGCGGGCGGCACGATCCGCCTCGGCATCACGACGCCCACCACCGAGGTCGACCCGGTGCTGAACGGCGACACCGGTGGCCTCGCGATGCTCGCGCTCACGGGCGAGTTTCTGAGCGTCGACGAGAACAAGCAGTTGACGCCGTGGCTCGCCGAGTCGTGGACGTCGAACCCCGACGCCAGCGAGTGGACGTTCAAGATCCGCCAGGGCGTCACCTTCAACGACGGCACGCCGCTGACGGCCAAGGACGTGGCTGCCTCCATCAACCGCCTGGCGGATCCCGCCAACAAGTCGAACGCCCTGTCGGCGTTCACCGGCGTGCTCTCCAAGGACGCCGCGACGGCCCCCGATGACGCTACGGTCGTGTTCAAGCTCGAAGCGCCGAACGGCTCGTTCCCGTACTACCTGTCGAGCGACAACTACAACGCGATCATCCTGCCGGCCGCGTACACGGGCGACTTCACGAAGTCGTTCCCGGGCACCGGTCCGTGGAAGCTCGACTCCTACCAGGAGGGCGTCTCGGCGTCGTTCTCGCGCAACGACGCGTACTGGGGCAACAAGGCCCTCCCGGACAAGCTCGAGGTCACCTTCGCCGCCGACGAGGCGGCGCAGATCCTCGCCCTGCAGGGCAACCAGCTCGACGTCGTGCAGCAGGTGTCGGTGTCCGGTGCCCAGGCCATCCTGGACGATCCGGCCTACGCGATCATCGCGCTGCAGTCGTCCGCCCACCGGCAGCTGTCGATGCGCACCGACCAGAAGCCGTGGGATGACGCACGGGTGCGGCAGGCGCTGGCCCTCGTGATCGACCGCCAGGGCATCGTCGACGGGCTCTTCCAGGGCAAGTCCGACCTGGGCAACGACTCACCGTTCGCGCCCGTGTTCGCTCAGACCGACACGTCGATCGCCCAGCGGGCGAAGGCCGTCGACAAGGCCAAGGCGCTGCTCTCCGACGCCGGCGTCGCGAACGGGTTCAAGACCGAGCTGGTCGCCCTCCAGACGCAGGAAGTTCCGGAGTACGCGCAGATCGTCGTCGATGCCGCGAAGGAGATCGGCATCCAGATCAAGCTCACCGTCGAGGACGGTGGCACCTACTACGGCGATGCCGTGTTCGGCAAGTCGCACTGGCTCGACTCGGTGATGAGCCTCGTCGACTACGGCCACCGCGGTGTGCCGAACGTGTTCCTGTCCGCGCCGCTGCTCTCCGACGGCACCTGGAACGCGGCCCACTACAAGAACCCCGACTATGACAAGATGGTCGCCGACTACATCGCTGCGGTCGATCTCCAGACCCAGCAGCAGCTCGCCGGCGGCATCCAGCAGAAGCTGCTCGACGACACGCCGATCATCTTCTCCTACTTCTACAACTTCCTCTCGGCAACGCGCGCCGGGGTCACGGGAGTCCGCACGACGGCAATGAGCCACGTCTGGGTCGACCAGTCCGGTCTCCCCGCCTAACAAAGGACGATCCGGGCCCGGCGGTCGCGACCGCCGGGCCCGTTTCCATCACGTGTTCCGATTCCTCGCCCGCCGCCTCGCACTCGGACTCGTCACGCTGTGGGTCCTATCCGTCCTGATCTTCGTCGGGACGCACATCCTGCCGGGCAATCCGGGCCGGTCGATGCTCGGACCGTTCGCCTCACCCGAAGCAGTCGCCGCGCTCAACAAGGACCTCGGCGCCGACCAGCCTCTGCTGACGCAGTACACGACGTGGATCGGTGACGTGCTGCACGGCAACCTCGGCACCTCGTTCGCCTTCAAGCGGCCGGTCGGCGACCTGATCGCGACTGCCATGGGGCAGTCGGCCAAGCTCGCGCTGCTGGCGTTCATCATGGTCGTGCCGCTCGGCATCCTGGGCGGCGTGATCGCGGCGCTGAACGCCGGCAAACCGCTCGATCGAATCATCTCCGTCGGCGGGTTGTCGGCGGCCGTGATGCCCGAGTTCGTCGGCGGCATCGTGCTGATCATCATCTTCGGGCTGTGGCTGGACGTGCTGCCGATCTCCGCCCGCTGGCCGCCGGGCACCAGCCTCGTCGGGCAGATCCAGTACCTGATCATGCCCGCACTCGCGCTCGTCCTGGTGCTGTTCGGGTACATCGCCCGGATGGCGCGGGCCGGCACCGTCGCGGCGCTCGACGCCGACTACACGCGCACCGCGATGCTGAAGGGCCTGCCCCGCCGGACGGTCGTCTGGCGGCACGTGCTGCGCAACGCGCTGCTGCCCACCATCACCGTGATCGCGACCCAGGTCGGCTACCTGATCGGCGGCCTCGTCGTGATCGAACGGCTGTTCAACTACAACGGCGTCGGCGAACTGATCCTGAACGCCGCCCGCAACAAGGACTACCCGCAACTGCAGTCGACGGTGCTCATCATCGGCGTTGTCTACATGGTCGCCACAC
Source organism: Gaiellales bacterium (assembly GCA_038321545.1). Classification (GTDB taxonomy): domain Bacteria; phylum Actinomycetota; class Thermoleophilia; order Gaiellales; family F1-60-MAGs149; genus VFJZ01. Next base: position 14,868 of record JBBQFB010000045.1, on the reverse strand, counting down.
TGGCCGCCGACATCCTCTACTCCGTGCTCAACCCGCGGATCCGGTTCGGAGCGGCCGAGTGAGCGCGGCGATCGCCCCCGTCACGCCGGAGCAGGTGGTCGGCGAGACCGTCGCGCAGGTGCGCCGCGAGACGATGCAGCAGATCCTCCGGTCGAAGACCGTGTGGATCGGGCTCTTCATCGTCGGCATCTGGGTGATCTGCGCCCTGATCGGATCGCGCATCGCCCCGAAGGACCCGTTCAAGGTCAACCCGATCGGCAAGCACAAGACGCCCACGGCCGAGCACCTGTTCGGCACCGACCTGCTCGGTCGCGACATCTTCTCGCGCATCATCGTAGGGGCTCGCGACATCCTCACGGTGGCGCCGCTGGCAACGCTGCTCGGCACCATTCTGGGCACGGCGCTGGGCCTCGCGATGGGCTACTTCCGCGGCATCGTCGACGACATCCTGTCGCGCGTCGTGGAGGCCGTGCTGGCGCTGCCGCTCGTGATCGTCGCGATCACCGCCCTGGCCGCCACCGGTACGTCGACGGCGACGCTGATCCTGGTGATCGGCGTCGTGTTCGCGCCGATCATCGCGCGGACGGTGCGCTCCGCCGTGCTCGCGGAGCGCGAGCTGGAATACGTCGCGGCGGCCCGGCTGCGAGGTGAACGTCCGCCATACGTGCTGTTCGCCGAGATCCTGCCGAACGTCCTGCCACCGATCCTGGTCGAGTTCACGGTCCGGATCGGCTACGCCGTGTTCGCCGTCGCGACGCTGTCGTACCTCGGCTTCGGCCCTCAGCCGCCCTCGCCCGACTGGGGTCTCCAGATCTTCGACGGCACGCGGTTCATCTCTGCGGGCTACTGGTGGGAGTCGCTGTTCCCGGCCGTCGCGATCGCCTCCCTCGTGATCGCCGTCAACCTGATCTCCGACGGCATCCAGCAGGCGGTGAAGAACTGAGCGCCGCGCCCGTCATCGACGTGCGGGACCTCGAGGTCGCGTACCGCGTCCGCGGCACGTGGCGCCAGGTGCTGCGCGGCATCTCGTTCTCGATCGGGCCCGGCGAGTCGTTCGGCCTGGTCGGCGAGTCGGGCTGCGGCAAGTCGACGGCCGCGATGGCCGCGATGCGCTACCTGGCCGGCAACGGTCGCATCGCCGGCGGCTCGATCACCGTCGACGGCAAGGACCTCGTCGGCCTGTCGGAATCGGGCCTGCGCGACCTGCGATCGCGCACGGTGTCGATGGTCTACCAGGATCCGACCCGGGCCCTGAACCCGTCGCTGCGGGTCGGCCGCCAGGTGTCCGAGGTGTTCGAGATCGCCGGCATCGGCAAGAAGGAGGCCGCCGACCGCGCCGAGGAGGCGCTGCGCGGTGTCCAGATCGCCGACCCCGGCTCCGTGCTGCGCCGGTACCCGCACCAGCTCTCGGGCGGCATGGCGCAGCGCGTCGTGATCGCGATGGCGCTGGCGAGCAATCCGAAGCTGCTGATCCTCGACGAGCCCACCACCGCGCTCGACGCGACGGTCGAGGCCGAGGTGCTCGACCTCGTCGCAGCGCTCCGCGTCCAGACCAGCACGGCCGTGCTGTTCATCTCGCACAACCTGGGCGTGATCGCGAAGATGTGCGACCGCGTTGGCGTGCTGTACGCCGGTTCGATGGTCGAGGAGGGTACAGCGCGCGAGGTGTTCGATAACCCGCGCCACCCGTACACCGTCGGCCTGCTGCGGTGCATCCCGCGGCGCGGGCAGCGCAAGGACCACGGCCGGCTCGACTCCATCCCCGGCTTCCTGCCGCCGCCCGGCGCCAACCTGCCCGGCTGCGTGTTCGTCGACCGCTGCGCGATCGCCCGCGATCGCTGCCGCACCGAGCCGCCGCCGCCCTACGACATCGGCGCCGGCCGCACCAGCCGCTGCCACTACCACGAAGAAGCGCCGTCGCTGCCGCGGCAGACGCCCTCCGACGTCGCGATCGCGCCCGTCTCGCACGCCGGCGTGCCGATCCTCCGCGCGGTCGATGTCGCGAAGACCTTTCGGCAGGCCGGCCACGACGTGCACGCGCTGGCGGGCGTGTCGGCCGTTCTGTGGCCCGGCGAGACGCTGGGCCTGGTCGGCGAGTCCGGATCGGGCAAGACGACGTTCGCGCGCGTGGTCCTCGGCATCACGTCGCCCGACGCGGGCGGCTCGCTCGAGCTCGACGGCAGCGTGCTCGCCGCGCACGTCGGCAAGCGCTCCGACGACGACGTGCGCGCGCTCCAGATCGTCTTCCAGAACCCCGACTCGGCGCTCAACCGCTCGCACACCGTTCGGCGCCTGGTCGGCCGTGCGCTGTCGCGGCTGGCCGGCCTGTCCGGTGCCAAGCGCGAGGAGCGCCTGCGCGAGCTGACCGACAGCGTGCGCCTGCAGGAGCGCTACCTCGGCGTGCGCCCGTCGGCGCTCTCCGGCGGGCTCAAACAGCGCGTCGCGATCGCCCGCGCGTTCGCCGGCGACCCGCGCCTCGTGGTGTGCGACGAGCCGACCAGCGCCCTCGACGTCTCGGTCCAGGCCGCCATCCTGAACCTCCTGGCCGACCTGCAGCGCGAGAAGCAGACGTCGTACCTGTTCATCTCGCACGACCTCGGCGTCGTCCGCTACCTGTCCGACCGGATCGCCGTGCTGTACCTCGGCCGGCTGATGGAGATCGGCCCGGCCGAGGAGGTCTTCTCGGCGCCGCACCACCCCTACACCGAGGCGCTGCTGTCGGCCATCCCGTCGCTCGACAACACGCGCCAGCGGATCCGGCTGACGGGCGAGATTCCGAGTGCCGCCAACCCGCCTTCCGGCTGCGTGTTCCACACGCGCTGCCCGCGCAAGCTCGACAGCGGGATCTGCGAGACGGAGGAGCCGCCGATGGCGAACGTGACGGCGACCCGCGAGATGCGGTGCCACATCCCGCTCGAGGAGCTCCGCGCGCTGCAGACGGCGGTACCGGTCGCCGCCGGCGAGCAGAGCTCGAACGGCGTGCACCACGACGGTGACTGACTCGATCCGGATCACCGGCATCGAGGCGCGGACGTACCGGATCGCGCTCGACCCGCCGTTCCGGGCTGCCTGGGACCCGGTGCCGCGCACGCAGGTAGAGGCGACGCTGGTCGTCGTCGAGACCGACGCCGGCTTCACCGGCTACGCCTCGGGCGGCGACGGACTGCCCGATCGCGCCCTGCTGGAGCGCCTGCTGGTCGGCGTCGACCCGCGCCAGGGCGAGGTCGTGCGTGAGATCTGCGAGACCGTCGACTTCCACGGCGGGCGTCCGTGGGCGGTCGAGGTCGCCTGCTGGGACATCGCCGGCAAGGCCGTCGGCGAGCCGCTCTGGCGGCTGCTCGGCGGGCGCTCCGACCGCATCGGTGCGTATGCGTCCGGCGGCGAGCTGGCCGGGCCCGACGAGCGCGCCCGCCGCGCCGTCGCGCTGGCCGATGCAGGCATCCGCGCGACCAAGATCCGCTTCCACCACGCCGACTGGCGCGACGACGTGGCGGTGATCGCCCGCGTCCGGGAGGCGGTCGGCAACCGGCTCGAGATCATGGTCGACGCCAACCAGGGCTGGCGGATGCCCGGCGATCGTGCTGCCCGCTGGGACGTCGCCACCGCTGCGCGAGTCGCGAACGAGCTCGAGGCACTCGGGGTCTACTGGCTCGAGGAGCCGCTGCGCTGCGAGGACTACGACGGGTACGCGGCGCTGCGCCGCCGCACCGACCTGCGGATCGCGGCGGGCGAGATGGTCCGGACGATGGCCGAGGCGCGCGACCTCGTGGTACGCGGCGGCATCGACGTGCTGCAGACCGACGTGGTGCTGACCGGGGGCGTCTCCGGCAACCGGCGCATCGCCGCGATCGCCGACCTGCACGGCCGGACGTGGTCGCCGCACACGTGGTCGAACGGCTACGGCCTGGTGGCGAACCTGCACGTCGCGTGTGCCTTCTCCACGTGCCCGTTCATCGAGGTGCCGCATGACCCGCCCGCCTGGTCGGCTGCGCGCCGTGACTTCCTGCTGCCGGCGCCGGTCGAGATCGCGAGTGACGGCACGATCGCACCGCCGCCCGGGCCGGGGCTCGGCGTGGAGCCCGATCTGGACGCGCTCGAGGCGCACCGCATCGCGTGACGTTCACCGCAGATCTCGCACCCCGTCCACACGCCATCTTCGGAGCCGGCTGTGTCGAGCGCGTGGCCGCGCTGGTGCTGGATCGCGGCGCGCGACCGCTGGTCGTCACCGACGCGGGAGTGATCGCGGCCGGCGTGCTCGATGTGGTGCACGGATCGCTCGGTGGCTGCGCGGTGTTCGACGGCGTGTCGGTCAACCCGGGGCTGCAATGCGTGGCAGACGGCATCGCCGCCGCCCGGTCGGAGCGCGCCGACGTGATCATCGGGCTCGGCGGCGGATCGTGCCTGGACACGGCGAAGGCGATCGCGCTGGGAGCCGCCAACGACGTGCCGATCCGGGAGCTCGACTACCGCTCGGAGCACCTCGCGCCCGGTCTCGCGGTGCTCGCCATCCCGACGACGGCGGGCACGGCCTCGGAGACGAACGGGTTCGGCGTGTTCGCCGACCCGGACACCGGTCGCAAGGTCTACCTGGGCAACGCCACCGTCCAGCCGTTCGCCGCGCTGCTCGATCCGGAGCTGACGGTCGGCCTGTCCGCAGGGGCGACGGCGGCGGCCGGCATGGACGCGCTGTCCCACGCCCTCGAGTCGCTGTGCGCGCGCCACGGCAACCCGTACTCCGAGGCGCTCGCCCACGGCGTTGCGCGCACGATCGCCCAGTTCCTGCCGCGCGCCGTGGCCGACGGCCGTGATCTCGAGGCGCGCGGCGAGCTGCTGTTCGCGTCGCACCTCGCGGGCCACGCGCAGCAGACCACCGGCCTCGGCCTCGCGCACGGCATCGCCCACGCGCTGTCGTCCCACATCGGCCTGCCGCACGGCCTGGCCTGTGCCGTCGCCCTGCCGCCGGTGCTGGCCGTCAACCGCGGCGCGCGCGAGGAGCGCCTGGCGCGTGTCGCCCACGCGTTCGGCGCCGAGGGCGCCGCCGGAACGATCGCCGCCGTGCGCGCCCTGTCGGTGGCGGCCGGCACCGCGGTATCGCTCGCCGACCGTGGCCTCACGCCCGCCGTCGCGGCGCTGGTGGCGCGGGATGCGCTGGACGACGTGGTGACGCAGAACGCGCCGGTCACGCCGCCGTTCGGCGCGGTCGAGGCGATCGTGCTCGGACTGGCATGAGAGAGCTGCCGGCACCGGCCGTCTGGTTGGTGGCGACGACGGCGAACGTGACCGCAGCCGCGCTCAACTCGCGCATCGACGCAGATCCGATCGCCATCGCCTGGATGCGCATGGTGGTTGCGACCGCAGCCCTCGCCGTGCTCGCCCGGGGCTTCCGCCGCGTGGGCTGGAACCGCTCGCTGGTACTGATGGGCTTCGCGATCGCGGGCATCAACGCGACGTTCTACGTCGCCCTGCCGCGCATCGGCCTGGGGCTGACCGTCGCCCTCGCGCTGGTCGGGCCGATCGCCCTCGCTGCGACGCTCGGCCACACCCGGCGCGACGCGGCCGCCGTCGTGCTCGCGGCGGCCGGTGTGATCGCGATGGCGCGGCCCTGGGAGGCGGGTGGCGACGTGGTCGGCGTGCTGATCGCGCTCGGCGGCGGCGCGTGCTGGGTGGCCTACATCGTGGCGGGCCGCCGTGCGGCTCCGACGATGCCCGCGGCGCAGGCGGCGGTCGCGTGCATCGCCGTCTCGGCGCTCGTGCTGACGCCGGCCGGTATCGCCGTCGGCGGGTTCCCGTTCGGCGACGGCACGGCCGTGCTCACGATCGTGGTGTGCGGCGCGATCGGCGGCGGGCTCGCGTACTGGGGTGAGATCTTCAGCCTGGCACGTCTCGAGGCCCGCGCGTTCAGCGTGCTCCAGGCCTGCTACCCGGCGATCGGCGTCGTGGTCGGCGCCGTGCTGCTGTCCGACCGGCCCGCGTTGATCGAGCTGGCGGGCGTGGTCTGCGTCTCGGTCGCCGCGGCCAGCGCGGTGGTGCGGACGCCGGTCAGCGCTGGACGCGCTCGAGCCCCAGGTACTGCCTGACGGACTCCGCGTCCTGTCCGACAGCCACCAGCTCGTACAGCGGCTTGGGGCTCTTGAGGGTCTTGCGCAGCTCGAGACGGCCGATCGTGATCTCGTGGCGCCGACAGAAGGTCAGCAGCCGATCACGGTCGGTGGAGAGCAGTCGCCAGATCTCCTCCTGCCGCTTCTGATCGAAGTCGGGGTAGAAGCCGACTCGCCCGTCGATCGCCTGCTGGACCGCCTGGGCGTAGTCGCCTCGATAGTCGTCCGTCACAAGTCGCAGGGTAGCGAAACGATCTGGTACCTAGCGTTGCAGTCCGGTCACGGAGAAGTTGTCAGAAGATGAGCGCGTCAACCGCGGCGGCGAGTCGTTCGAGGATCGTGTCGACGTCGGCCGCCTCGACGATCAGCGGCGGGGCGAGCATCACGGCCTCGACCGTCCGTCGCCCGAGCGGCGTCGGGCACGAGTAGATCATCAGATTCTGCTCGCGGGCGGAGGCCGTCAAGCGTCCCGATCCGCCGGGCAGCGGCTCCAGCGAGTCGCGGTCCGTCACCAGCTCGAAACCTTGCAGGAGCCCGCGGCCGCGCACCTGCCCGATGTGCGGGGACGATGCAGCGATCTGCTCCATCCCGGCGCGCAGGCGGTCGCCCATCACGCGGGCGTTCTCGACCAGCCCCTCGTCGCGGATGGTCTTGATGACCTCGCACGCCACCGCGCAGCCGAGCGGGTTGCCGGAGAACGTGTGGCCCCACGGGAAGCCGTCGGGCGTCGCGGCGAAGACGTCGGCGATGGGGCCGGCCACCGCCATCCCGCTCATCGGCGTCATGCCCGACGACACGCCCTTGGCGAAGGTCGCGATGTCGGGCTTGACGTCCCAGTGGTCGACTCCGAACCACGCTCCGGTGCGCCCGAACCCGGTCACGGTCTCGTCGCAGATCATCAGCACGCCGTAGGTGTCGCACAGCTCGCGCACACCCGCCAGGTAGCCGTCCGGCGGGACGACGGCGGCTGCGCTGGCACCGGAGATCGGCTCGATGAAGATGCCGGCGATGTGGTCGGCGCCGCGCGAGACGATCGCCTCCTCCATCTGCGCCAGCCCGAACTCGAGCTCTGCCTCGGGTGATCGGCGGGCGCGGATGTCGGCGCCCGGGGCCTGGGCGATCGCGTTCTTGGAGAGGATCAGCTCGAAGGCCTGCCGCCAGCGCGAGCCCGACAGGCCGAGGGCGCCGAGCGTCGAGCCGTGGTAGCTCGGGTAGCGCGAGATCAGCTCCATCTTGGACGGCTTGCCCAGGTGCTGCCAGTAGAGGACCGCGAGGTGGATTGCCGACTCGACCGACTCGGATCCCGACGAGTTGAAGAAGCTCCACGCGCGATCCATCGGCGCGACCTCGCGGAGCAGCCCCGCGAGCTCGATCATCGGCTCGTTGGAGAACGAGAACCGGTAGGTGAACGTCAGCTCGGCCGCCTGCCGGCGCACGGCCTCGACGAGCCGCGGGTGGCAGTGCCCGAGGCTCATCACCATCGCGCCGCCGCAGGCGTCGAGCCACTCCGTGCCGTCGCGATCCCAGATTCGGAGCCCGGCGCCGCGGACGGCGACGGGAAGGGTACGACCGGGCGATGCGGTCAGCGAGTAGTCCTCCACGGCGCGTCATCGTACCGGCCCATCCGAGTACGCTTCCGCGCCTGATGGCAATCGTCGACATGACGCTGCCCCGCTGGGGCGCAGCGATGGCGGACGGCACGATCACCCGGTGGCTGAAGGCGGTCGGCGAACGTGTCGTCGAGGGCGAGGTCGTCTGCGAGGTCGAGACCGAGAAGGTCAACGCCGAGGTCGAGGCGCCCGCCACCGGCACCCTGCGCGAGATCCTCGTCGATCCGGGAGCGACCGTCGACGTTGGCACGCCCATCGCACGCATCGAGGAGGACCAGTGACCGCAAGCGCCGTCCGTTATGCCAGCCCGTCCGGGGAGATCCGGATCGGTCGCCTCGACGGCGACCAGATCACCGACGCCGCGCCCGACGGCCCTCGCGGGTTCGTGCCGGACGCCGCCGGCTGGGCCGCGATCGCCGCCGCAGCCGGGACGAAGCACGCCGCCGCTGACGTCACGATCCTCGCGTCGTCCGCCCCGACGAAGGTCATCTGCATCGGCCTCAACTACCGCGATCACGCCGAGGAGTCCGAGCTTCCGATCCCCGACCTACCGGTGGTGTTCGCGAAGTGGCCGAGCTCGCTGATCGGGACGGGCCAGTCGATCGTGCTGCCGCCCGAGGAGACGCGTCCCGACTACGAGGCCGAGCTCGGCATCGTGTTCAGCGAGACGTTCACGCGGGCAACGCTCGAGAACGCGCGCTCCAAGGTCGGCGGGTACTGCGCCTTCCACGACGTGTCGGGCCGCAAGTACCAGCTCGAGACGCCGCTGCGCCAGTTCGTGCTCGGCAAGTCCTTCGACACGTTCGGGCCGATGGGGCCGCTGGCGCCCGCGGAGGGCGTCGATCTGAACGCGCTCGACGTGCGCGGCACCGTCTCCGGCGAGATGCTCCAGAGCTCGAACACGCGCAACTTCATCTTCAACATCGAGGAGCTGATCGTCTACGTCTCGATGGCGACGACGATCGAGGCCGGCGATGTGCTGATCACCGGCACGCCCGGCGGTGTCGGTGACGGCAAGGATCCGAAGCGCTACCTCGTGCCCGGGGACGTCGTCGAGATCGAGGTCGAAGGCGCGCCGGTGTTGCGCAACCCGGTCGTCGCGGGATGACCGGGCGCGCGATGGGTCGATGGGGCACGTAGACCTCTCACACGTCTCGTACTTCCTGCCCGACGGACGCGCGCTCCTGTACGAGGTGTCGTTCCGCGTCGGCGACGGGGCGAAGACCGCCCTGCTCGGCGCGAACGGCACCGGCAAGACCACGCTGCTGCGCATGATCGCGGGCGACCTCGAGCCGGCCGAGGGCACGATCGTGCGCTCCGGCGGGCTCGGCGTGATGCGGCAGTTCATCGGTTCGGTGCGCGACGCCACGACCGTCCGCGGGTTCCTGGCCGCGATGTCGCCGCTCGCCATCCGCACGGCCGCCGAGCGGCTCGAGAAGGCCGAGCGGGTCGCGGCGGGCCACGACGAGAGCGCGCAGCTGGCGTATGCCCAGGCGATCGCCGATTGGACCGACGTCGGGGGCTGGGACGCCGAGGTGCTGTGGGAGACATGTATCCGCGAGGCGATGGGCCTGACGCTGGCCGATGCGGGCCACCGCCCGGTCTCCACGCTGTCGGGCGGCGAGCAGAAGCGGCTGGCGCTCGAGGCGCTGCTCCGTGGTCCCGACGAGGTGCTGCTGCTCGACGAGCCCGACAACTACCTTGATGTTCCTGCCAAACGTTGGCTGGAAGAACGGCTGAATAAGACGCCCAAGACCGTGCTCTACGTCTCGCATGACCGTGAGCTGATTGCCGAGACCGCGCAGCGGATCGTGACGGTCGAGGCGCACACCGTCTGGACGCACGGCGGCCGGTTCTCCACGTACCACGCGGCCCGGGCCGACCGGATCGCACGGCTCGAGGAGCTGCGGCGACGCTGGGACGAGGAACACGAGCGCCTGAAGGAGCTCGTGCGGACGCTGCGTGTGCAGGCCTCGATCTCGCCCGACATGGCGAGCCGCTACCGCGCGATGTGCACGCGTCTCGAGAAGTTCGAGGAGGCGGGGCCGCCGCCCGAGATCCCGCGCGACCAGACCATCAAGATGCGCCTCAAAGGGGGGCGCACCGGCGTCCGCGCGATCACGGTCGAGCGGCTCGAGCTGACCGGGCTGATGAAGCCGTTCTCGGTCGAGGTGTTCTACGGCGAGCGGGTCGGCGTGCTCGGCGCCAATGGTGCCGGCAAGTCGCACTTCCTGCGGCTGCTGGCCGGCGACGAGGTGCGGCACAGCGGCGACTGGAAGCTCGGCGCGCGGGTCGTGCCGGGCCACTTCGCGCAGACCCACCACCGCCCGGATCTGGAGCGGATGACGCCGGTCGACGTGCTGATGCGCGAGGCCCTCGAGCGCGGGCAGGCGATGGGTGCACTGTCACGGTACGGCCTCGGTGGCCAGGCCCTGCAGCCGTTCGAGACGCTGTCGGGCGGCCAGCAGGCTCGGCTGCAGATCCTGCTGCTCGAGCTCGGTGGCGCGACAATGCTGCTGCTCGACGAGCCGACCGACAACCTCGACCTCGAGAGCGCCGAGGCGCTCGAGGAGGCGCTCGAGGTCTTCGAGGGCACCGTCGTCGCGGTCACCCACGACCGCTGGTTCGCCCGCGGCTTCGACCGCTTTCTGGTGTTCGGCAGCGACGGCAGGGTGTTCGAGGCGCCCGAGCCGGTCTGGGACGCCACCCGGCCCGACCGCTAACGCCCGTCGCCGGGTTCGATGATGCATCGAACCAGGTGCCTGGCACCTGGTTGGTAGGCCGTTGTGCGTGGCGTACGAGACGTTCGTGTTCCGGCCCGGTTCGCGTGCCGGCCGTGCGCTCGGGCGGACGCGGCGCGCCGCTCGCGATCCAGCTGGTTCGTGCATGACGCCCGCCCTGCGATCGACGCCCGTCCGCCGGAGGTCGTCGCGGCGGCCGTGACCGCGCTGATCCGCGCCCCGGCTAAAGCACCGGCAGCGCGAGCCGGCCGAGCGCGGCCAGGCGGTCGACCTCGGCGGCCTGGAACGGGAACGTCTGGTTGCGGGCCACGGCCAGGATCAGCTCCGGCCCCTCACCCAGCGGCATCGCCATGGCCGAGCCGGCGGCCGGCTCCGCGAACGCGGCGGTGCCGCTCTCGAGAGCGGCGGCGGCTAGCGACTCCAGGCCTGCCGTCGTCTCCGCGCCGTGGCCGAGAGCGCCGTCCACGACCCGGTAGACGGCGCCGATGTCGGCGCCGACGAGGCGCATCGCGGCGTCCAGCAGCGACGCGGCGCTGCGATCGGCGTACACCAGTCCGCACGCCTCGGCCATCGCGAGTGCCGGATCGGGCAGGTCGCCCTGCGACCGGCGGCCGAGCAGGTCGAGGTCCTCGTCGAGCGCACGGAGCGCTCGGTCCAGGTCGCCACCGTGGACCAGCACGTCGGCGACGGCCTTCGCGCCCTCGTGGCCGAGGATCTCGATCGAGAGGATGTCGACGCCGCAGGCGGCCATGCAGCGGGCGAACACCGCCAGACCGCCGGGGCGGTCGGGCGTCGTCACGCGCAGCAGCGTCCAGTCGTCCCGAGAGTGGGCGGCGCGTTCCACGGCGAGACTCTACCCTGCGGGTGTGGGGCGGCGCATCTTCGTCGGGTTACCGGTGCGCGCTGATGCCGCACACGAGCTGGCGGCCTTCGCGCGCCACCGGCTGAGCGGTCTGCCGGTTCGCGCGATCGAACCGGCGATGCTGCACGCGACGCTCGTCTTCTGCGGCCCCACCGACGAGGACCGGATCGCCGAGATCGTCGGCATCGTGGAGGAGGAGACGCCGTTCGACCTGGCGTGGGACCTTGCGCCGAACGGCCTGCGCCAGCTCGGGTCGGCCGTCGCGGTCACCTACGAGGCGCCGCCGCTGCTGGTGTCGGTACAGCGGGCGGTCGAGCGCCGGCTGGCGTCGGAGGGGCTGGCCGGCGAGGAGCGCCGGCGCTGGCTCCCGCACGTCACCGTCGCCCGCGGGCGACGGGGCGCACGATTCCGCACGACGCCCACGCCGCCGCCGCCGATCGTGCTGCGCGGCGATGCGGTGGTCGTCTACGAGTCGCTGCTGCGCCCCGAGGGCGCGCGGTACGTCGCGCTCGACACCAGCCCGCGCCGCATCTGACTCCTTTGAGCGCGCAGCGTCCTGAACCACGCCGCCGCCGCGGAGAACTCACGCCGCATGCGTGGGGAGCTCCTGTTGGAGCGTCGCCACGGGCGCGAACGGGTCGTCCACCCGCGCCAGCACCTCGGGCGCCGTGAACGTGAGGTCGTCGGCCGTGCGCGCGTCCTCGACCTCATCCCAGGTGACGGGCGTCGAGACGGTCGGCTCGGGCATCGCGCGCAGCGAATACGCGGCGATGGTCGTCTTCGTCGCGTGGTTCTGGGCCCAGTCGACGAAGACCCGGCCGGTCCTGCGCTGCTTCGCCATGGTCGCCACCACACGGTCGGGCAGCTGTCGCTCCAGCGTGACCGCGACGGCCTGCGAGAACGTGCGCGTCGCGTCGTACGTGGTCGGCGTGTTGAGCGGCACGTAGACCTGCATGCCCTTCGAACCCGACGTCTTCGCGAAGCACTCCAGGCCGAGGACGGCGAGCATGTCACGCAGATCCGCGGCCAGGCGGGCGCAGTCGATCACGTCGGCCGGCGCGCCCGGATCGAGGTCGAACGCGACTACCGTCGGCACGTCGGGCTCTGCCGCCATCGCAAGTGACGGGTGCAGCTCGAGGCTCGCGAGGTTGGCCACCCAGACCAGCGATGCGAGCCCGTCGAGCACGCAGTACGGGATCGAGCCGGACGCGCGCTCGATCCACCCGGGCGCGTGCGGCGGGCAGCGCTTCTCGTAGAAGAACGGCGCGTCGACGCCGTTCGGGTACCGCTTCAGCGTCAGCGCACGTCCGGCCAGGTGCGTCAGCAGCCGCGGCGCGATCCGCACGTGGTAGTCGATCACCTCGCCCTTGGTGAAGCCCTCGGGATAGAGGGGCTTCTCGAGGTTCGAAAGGACCAGCTCGTGCCCGTCGATCTCGACCCTGGTGCGAGTGGGCGCCAGTTAGGCCTCGACCTTCTTGTCCGCCTTCGTGGCCCGGACCGGCTTGGCCGCCGCCGGCTTCGTCGACTTGCCCTTCTTCGCCGCCGCCAGGCTGGCCTCGAGCGCCGCCATCAGGTCGACCGTCTTCGTCTCGGTCGGCGCATCGGGCTCGACGACGATCTCCTCGCCGGCCGCCTTGCGCTCGATCATCGCGAGCACGGCCTCGCGGTACGTGTCCTTGAACTTCTCCGGCTCGAAGGCAGCCGACAGCGACTCGATCAGCTGCCGCGCCATCTTGACCTCCTTCTCGCCCGCCTCGACGTCGGCGCCCGGAAGCCCCTCCAGCTGGTCGCGCGGCACGATCTCGTCGGCGAACCGCATCGTTGACATCGTCAGCGTCTCGCCGAGCGGGCGGACCGCCGCGAGGTACTCCTTCGACCGCAGGACGACCCGCCCGATCGCGACCTTGTTCTCGCTCGTCATCGCCGACAGCAGCAGCGCGTACGGCTTCGCGCCGGTCTTGTCGGGCACCAGGTAGTACGAGCTCTCGAAGTACAACGGGTCGATCTCGTCGAGATCGACGAACTCTTCGATCTCGATCAGGCGGGAGGCCTTCGGCGCGATCGCCTCGAGCTCCTCCGGCGTGATCGTCACGTACGTGTCGGGCGAGATCTCGTAGCCCTTCACGATATCGTCGAGACCGACCTCCTCGCCGTCCACCGACGAGACGCGCTTCTGACGGATCCGCGCGCCATCCTTGGCGTGGAGCTGGTTGAACCTGACGTCCTTGGACCGCGTCGCGGTGAACATCTTCACGGGGACGTTGACGAGACCGAAGGAGAGCGCGCCGCTCCAGATCGCTCGGGGTGCCATGACTCAATCCTCTCCGGCCCGCAACAGGGCCTTGAACGTAGGATGGCGCAACGTCCTGGACGCCGTCCACTCCGTAAACTCGATTTCAGCCCGGTGGACGGGCTCGACGAACGTGGTTCCCTTCGGGACGGTGCCCGAACCGAACGGGCTCGCCTCGCGCCGCACCAGCAGCGCCTCGAGCTCGTCGATCATCGCGCCCGTCAGACCCGAGCCCGCCTTCCCGGCGCAGCGCAGGGTGCCGTCGGCCTGCGGCTCGCCCAGCACGAGGGCGCCGATGTGGCCGCTGCGCCCGTCCTTGCCGAGCGTGTACCCGCCGATTACGAGCTCGACCCGCTGCGCGTTCTTGACCTTGATCCAGGCGCCCGTGCGCCGTCCCGCTTCGTACCTCGATTCGACGCGCTTGCCGATCACGCCCTCCAGGCCGCGCGCGCGGGTGAACTCGAGCATCTCGACGCCCGCGCCCTCGTGCGCGGCGGGCGTCGACCAGGACGGCCCGTCCAGCTGCAGGCCCTCGAGCAGGCGCCGGCGATCGCGGTACGGCAGCGACGTCGTGCTGCGACCCTCCAGGAACAGCAGGTCGAACACCTGGTAGGTCACCGGGATCGTCTTCGCCGTACGCGCGATCCGCGTCGTTCCCGCGATGTTGATGCGCTGCTGCAGCCGCTCGAACCGGGGCACGCCGTCGTCGTCGAACGCCACGATCTCGCCGTCCAGCACGCACTCGACCATGCCGAGCGAGGCGCCCAGCGAGCGCAGCTCCGGGTACGTCGCGGTCATGTCGAGCCCGCTCCGTCCGCGCAGGCTGAGACGCCCGCCCTGCACGGAGGCGAGGGCGCGGACGCCATCCCATTTGATCTCGAAAGCCCAGTCATCGGTGTTTGCCGGAAGGGACGAGGGCTTCGCCAACATCGGGGTGATCCCTTCCGGGAGGAGCTCCCGGCCGGGGTCCTGCGGCGGGTCCATCCGGTGGATCATCCAGTTCTTTCCTCCGGTGGCGAACAGCACGTAGCGGCCCTCGACGCGCTCACCGTGGAGCACGACGATCACCTCGTCGTCGCGGAACTTCTCCTCCTCGAAGGTGCCCTCGTCCCAGATGCCCATCAGTCCGCCGCCGTACTGGCCACGCGGGATCTCGCCGGAGAAGTCCAGGTAGTCGAGCGGGTGGTCCTCCGTGCGGACGGCGAGCCGGTTCTGGCGCGGATCGGGCGGGATCCCCTTCGGGAGGGCCCACGAGGCGAGCACGCCG
>JBBQFB010000044.1:0-21330 GCA_038321545.1 Gaiellales bacterium | reverse complement strand
CCGCCGATGTGGCGGAACTCGAAGGTGGCGGCGGCGCGCAGCCAGAAGTCGATGTCGCCGGCGATCGGCAGCGACGGCTCGTAGCCACCGCACGCGTCGTAGGCGGCGCGGCGCACGGCGGCGGTCGGCGAGATGATGTGGTTGCCGCCGAAGAACAGCATGTCGAGCAGCGCGCGGCGCCCGAACTGGCGGGCCGTCCAGGTGCCGGTCTCGCGGCCGTCGGCGTCGATGATGATCGCGTCGCCGTGCGCCACGCCCGCATCGGGGTGCGCGTCGAACACGGCCACGGTGCGCGCTAGCCGGTCGGGCAGGCAGACGTCGTCGTCGCCGAGCTGGGCGATGATGTCGCCGCGCGCGTGGTCGACCAGCGCGTTGTAGGCCGGCATCAGGCCGATGTTGTCGGCGAACCGCACGACGCGCAGGCGCGGCGACGCGAACCGGTCGAGCACCTCCTGCGTCTCCGGCCCGGAGCCGTTGTCGATCACGACGACCTCGTAGTCGTCGTACGTCTGTTCGAGACAACCGGCCAGCGCCTGTGCCAGGTAGGCGGGCCGGTCGTAGGTCGGGAACCCGATCGTCACCCTCGGCATCGCACCCGTCATCGGCTGTGGACGCCGCGCGCTTGAGCGGGTGGCGCTCCCTGCCGATACCGGATCGGCCGTGCTGATCGCCCATCTCTGCCGCGCATGCGGCGCCCCGCTGACGGAGACGTTCGTCGATCTCGGGGCGACGCCGCTCGCCAACAGCTATCTCGAACCAGCCGATGCGGATCTGATGGAGCCCCACTATCCGCTCCACGCGCGCGTTTGCGGGTCGTGCCTGCTCGTCCAGCTGCCGGCCGTCCAGACCGCCGAGGCGATCTTCTCCGACTACGCGTACTTCTCGTCGTACGCCGACTCGTGGGTCGAGCATGCCCGTCGCTACGTCGCGGCGATCGTGCCGGCGCTCGGCCTCGGCCCCGACTCGCTGGTGGTCGAGATCGCGTCGAATGACGGCTACCTGCTGCGCCACGTCGTCGCGGCCGGCGTCGGCGTGCTCGGCGTCGAGCCGGCCGCCAACGTGGCGGCGGCTGCGATCGCGGCCGGGGTCGACACCGAGATCGCCTTCTTCGGGCGCGACTACGCGACCGACCTCGTCGCCCGGCGCGGCCCCGCCGACCTGATCGTGGCCAACAACGTCCTCGCCCACGTCCCCGATCTGAACGACTTCGTCGCCGGCATCGCCGTGCTGCTCGCGCCCGGCGGCCGCGTCACGATCGAGGCACCGCACCTGCTGCGGCTGATCCGCCACCGGCAGTTCGACACGATCTACCACGAGCACTTCTCGTACCTGTCGCTGCTCGCCACACGGGCCGCCGTCGCCCGTCACGAGCTGACCGTGATCGACGTCGAGGAGCTGCCGACCCACGGCGGATCGCTGCGCTACCACCTTGCGCACGCGGCCGCCGGCATCGCTCCCGGCCCGCGCGTGGCAGGTGTGCTGGCCGACGAGCGGGCCGCCGGGATGGACCGCCTGGAGGGCTACGGCGGGTTCGCCGATGCCTGCGCCGACGTGAAGACCGGCCTGCTCGCGTTCCTGATCGGCGCCCGCAACGAGGGCCGCACGGTGGCCGCCTACGGCGCCCCGGCGAAGGGCAACACGCTGCTCAGCTACTGCGGCGTCGGGCCGGAACTGGTGGCGTACACCGTCGACCGCAGCCCTGCCAAGCAGGGCCGTCTCCTCCCCGGTTCGCGGATTCCCATCCACGGGCCTGAGCGGCTGCGCAGCGACCGGCCCGACGACATCCTGATCCTGCCCTGGAACCTCCGCGACGAGATCGCCGCCCAGCTGACCGACGTCGTCGCGCTCGGCTCGCGGCTCGTCGTCGCGGTCCCGGAGCTCGAGGTGATCGCGTGAACGTGCGCACCACGGGCATCGACGGCCTCGTGGTCGCATCCTTCGAGCAGGTGCGCGACGAGCGGGGCGGATTCGAGCGGGTGTGGGACGGATCCGTGCTCGAGGGTCACGGCATCGATCCGACGCTGGCGCAATGCAGCCTCGCGCGAAACGACGCGGCAGGAACCCTCCGCGGCCTGCACTGGCAGGCGGGTCCGGAGCCCGAGACCAAGGTCGTGCGGTGCGTGCGCGGCGCGATCTTCGACGTCGCCGCCGACGTGCGGCCCGGCTCGCCCACCTTCGGCCGCTGGTTCGGGCTGCGGCTTCACGCCGACGGCAACGAGATGCTGGTCGTTCCGCCGGGCTGCGCACACGGCTACATCACCCTCGAGGACAGGAGCGACGTGGCGTACTGGATCTCGGTCCCCTACCGCCCGGGCGCCGCCCGCGGCGTCCGCTACGACGACGCGCAGCTCGCCATCGACTGGCCGCTGCAGCCGCGCGTCATCTCCGCGCGCGATCGCGAGCTGCCCGTGCTGGAGCTGGCGGCGTGACGCGCGTGCTGGTGACGGGTGGCGGCGGCTTCGTGGGCCGCCAGGTCGTTCCGCGTCTGCGCGACGCCGGCCACGACGTGTGGGCGCCGTCCCGCGGGGAGGCCGACCTGCTCGCGCCCGGCGTCGCAGCCTCGGTCGCACAGGCCGCCGGCGCCGACGTGCTTGTGCACCTGGCGTGGGAGGCGGCGCCCGGCTACGCGGCGTCGCCCGCCAACCCCGCCTGGCTGCACGCCAGCCTCGAGCTCGCGACCGCGTTCGTGGCGGGCGGCGGCAGGCGGATCGTCGCGGCCGGGTCCTGCGCCGAGATCGATGTCGAGCACCCGACGCCCTACGCCGACTGCAAGCGCGCCCTGCACCTGGGCCTGCGCGCGCTGGCCACCACGCGTGGCGTCCAGCTGGCCTGGGCGCGGCTGTTCTTCCTGTACGGCCCCGGCGAGCACCCGCAGCGCCTGGTCGCCTCGCTCGCCGCCAGCCTCGCCGCCGGAACCGAGGCGCTCGCGAGCGCCGGCCGCCAGCGCCGCGACTACCTCGACGTGCGCGACGCCGGAGCCGGCATCGCCGCCCTCGCGGGCAGCAGCGCCACGGGCCTGTTCGACGTCGCCAGCGGCGACGCGCCCGCCGTGGCCGACATCGCGCGTGCCCTGGCCACCGCCGCCGACCGCACCGGGCTGCTGCGCCTCGGGGCCCTGCCGTCGCCGGACGAGACCCCGCTGATCGTCGGCGATCCGTCCGCGCTGCGGGCCGCGACGGGGTGGCAGCCGCGGATCGCGCTCGCCGACGGCCTCCGCGACGCCTACGCCGAGGCCTCCCGAAACCAGATCGCCTACCGCTGACGACCGGCCGCGGGTGTTGCGCCCGCGGCCGCTACCGATGTTCCGTCGGCGTCCATATCGGCGACGGCGCCCGTGAACTGCGCGTCGTACAGCCGCCGGTAGGCGCCGTCGGCCTGCAGCAGCTCGGCGTTGGTGCCCTGTTCGACGATCCGGCCGCGCTCCATCACGAGGATCAGGTCGGCATCGCGGATCGTCGACAGCCGGTGCGCGATCACGAAGCTGGTGCGGTGCGCCCGCAGCGCCGCCATCGCCCGCTGCACGAGCACCTCGGTGCGCGTGTCGACCGAGCTGGTGGCCTCGTCGAGGATCAGCAGCGACGGCGCGGCGAGGAAGGCGCGCGCGATCGTGATCAGCTGCTTCTCGCCCGCGCTGATGTTCGACCCCTCGTCGTCGATCACCGTGTCGTAGCCATCGGGCAGGCTGTGCACGAACCGGTCGACGAAGGTCGCCGTGGCGGCCGCCAGCACCTCGTCATCGGTCGCGTCGGGACGGCCGTACCGGATGTTCTCGCGGATCGTCCCGCCGAACAGCCAGGCGTCCTGCAGCACCATTCCGATCGCGCCGCGCAGCGTGTCGCGGCGGAGCGTCGTGATGTCGATGCCGTCGAGCGTGATGTGACCGGCGTCCAGCTCGTAGAACCGCATGATCAGGTTGACCAGCGTCGTCTTGCCGGCGCCGGTCGGTCCGACGATCGCGACGGTCTGACCCGGTTCGGCGACCAGCGACAGGTCCTCGATCAGCGGCTCGTCCGGGCGGTACCGGAACGAGGCGCCGACGAACTCGACGCGCCCGCGCGGGCTGGCGATCTCGGCGGCCGGCACCGGGTCGGGGCTCTCCTCCGCGGCGTCCAGCAGGTCGAACACCCGCTCGGCCGACGCGACGCCGGACTGCAGCAGGTTGGCCATCGACGCGACCTGCGTGAGCGGCTGCGTGAACTGCCGCGAGTACTGGATGAAGGCCTGCACGTCGCCCAGGCTCATCGTGCCGGATGCCACCCGGAGCCCGCCCACGACCGCGATCGCGACGTAGCTCAGGTTCCCGATGAACATCGTCGCGGGCATGATGATGCCGGACACGAACTGGGCGCCGTAGCTGGCCTGGTACAGCTCCTCGTTGCGCGCGGCGAACTGCGCCTCGACCTCGCCCTGGCGGCCGAACACCTTGACCAGCTCGTGGCCGGTGAAGGCCTCCTCGACGTGGCCGTTGAGCGCGCCGGTGTGCTGCCACTGCGCGATGAACAGCTTCTGCGAGCGCTTTGCGATCTGCCGCGTGACGAGCAGCGACAGCGGCACGGCGACGAGGGCGATCAGCGCCAGCACCGGCGAGATGACGAACATCACGGTGAGCACGCCGACGATGGTCAGCAGCGACGTGAGCAGCTGGCTGAGCGTCTGCTGCAACGTCTGGGCGATGTTGTCGATGTCGTTCGTGACGCGGCTCAGCAGCTCGCCGCGAGGCTGGCCGTCGAAGTACGGCAGCGGGAGCCGGTTCAGCTTCTCCTCGACCTCGGCGCGGAGGGCACGGACGGCCTGCTGGACGACGCCGTTCAGCAGGTAGCCCTGCACCCACAGCAGCAGGCTCGAGCCCACGAACAGGGCCAGCGCCAGCAGCAGCACGTTGCGGAGCCGGTGAAAGTCGATGCCCTCGCCCGGCACGACGTCCAGCCGCCCGAGGATGTTGGCGAAGTTGTCGTTGCCCGACGCGCGCGCCTGGCTGGCGGCCTGCTCGATCGTCGTCCCCGACTGCAGCTGCTTGCCGACCAGCCCCGCGAAGATGATGTCGGTCGCCCGCCCGAGGATCTTCGGGCCGATCACCGACAGGCTCACGCTGGTGACGCCGAGGGCGATGATGCCGAGCAGCTGCACGCGGTACGGGCGCAGCCTCCGCAGCAGCCGCCTCGCCGACGGGCCGAAGGTCATCGACTTCTCGGCGGGCAACCCGACGTTCATCCACGGCGGCCCGCCCCGTCGCGCACCGGCGGCCGGCAGCCGGCCGGGGACGGGCCCCTTCTGCTGCTCCGGTGCGCTCATGCCACCGCCCCCGCGCTCAGCTGCGACGACACGATCTCGGCGTACGTGGGACACGTCTCGAGCAGCTCCGCGTGCCGGCCGAGGCCGACGATCTCGCCGTCCTCGAGCACGATGATCTGGTCGGCGTCGACGATGGTGGACACGCGCTGGGCGACCACGATCACGGCGGCGTCGGCGATCACGGGCTGCAGCGCGGCGCGGAGGCGCGCATCGGTGCCCAGGTCGAGGGCGGAGAACGAGTCGTCGAACAGGTAGATCTCCGGTTGCCGCACGAGCGCCCGGGCGATCGCGAGCCGCTGACGCTGGCCGCCCGAGACGTTGCTGCCGCCCTGGGCGATCGGCGCCTCGAGCGCGCCCGGCATCTCCTCCACGAAGTCACGGGCCTGCGCGACCTCGAGGAAGCCCCACAGCTCGTCGTCGGTCGCGTCGGGGTTGCCGTACCGCAGGTTCGATCCCACGGTGCCGGAGAACAGGTACGGCCGCTGCGGCACGATCGCGATCCGCTGCCGGAGGGCATCGAAGTCGTAGTCGCGCACATCGACGCCGTCCACCAGCACGCTGCCGTCGACGACGTCGAAGAGGCGCGGGATCAGCGACAGCAGCGTCGTCTTCCCGGCGCCGGTGCTGCCGATGATCGCGGTCGTCTGCCCGGCCCGCGCGTGGAACGACACGTCGCGCAGCACGGGCACCTCGGCGCCGGGGTACGCGTACTGGACGCCGCGCAGCTCGACGTCGCCGCGCAGAGGCGCGTCGGCCACCGGCTCGGCCGCCGCGACGACGGACGAGTCCGTCCGCAGGACCTGCGTGATGCGGTCGGCCGAGACGGCCGCGCGCGGCACCATCATCAGCATGAAGGTGGCCATCATCACGGCCATCAGGATCTGCATCAGGTAGGCCAGGAACGCCGTCAGCGCGCCGATCTGGATCTCGCCCGCGTCGATGCGCGACGCGCCGAACCACAGCACCGCGACGCTCGAGGCGTTGAACACCAGCATCACGGTCGGGAAGATCAGCGCCTGCAGCCGGCCGGCGCGCAGCGCGGCGTCGGACAGGAGGTGGTTGGCGCCGGCGAAGCGCTCCGTCTCCTGCGGCTCGCGCACGAACGCCCGGACGACGCGGATGCCAGTGATCTGCTCGCGCAGCACCCGGTTCAGCACGTCGATGCGATCCTGCATGAGCCGGAACTGCGGGATCATCTGGCTCATGATCAGACCGATCGCGACGATCATCACCGGGACGCTGACGGCCATCAGCCACGACAGCCCGACGTCCGCGCGCACCGCCATCACGACGCCGCCGACGCACATGATCGGCGCCGCCACGAGCATCGTGCACGTCACGACGACGAGCATCTGCACCTGCTGGACGTCGTTCGTCGTACGCGTGATCAGCGACGGCGCGCCGAACCGCGCCACCTCGCGCGCCGAGAACTCGCCGACGCGGGTGAACACCGCGCCGCGGAGGTCGCGCCCGAAGCTCATCGCGGCCCGCGCGCCGAAGTAGACGGCCACGATCGAGCAGACGACCTGCACGAGCGTCACGAGCAGCATCCAGCCGCCCGTCCGCAGGATGTAGTCGGTGTCGCCGCGCAGGACGCCCTTGTCGATGATGTCGGCGTTCAGGCTCGGCAGATAGAGCGAGGCCATCGTCCCGATCAGCTGGAGGATCACCACGATCGTGAGCGCACGCTTGTACGGGCGCAGGTGGCGGCGCAGCAGCGAGATCAGCACGACGAGGCGTCCGGGACGAGGACGCCGTCCAGCAGGACGGTCACGATCTCCTCGGCGGTCAGCAGCCGGCCCTCGCTGATCAGCGGGTGGGAGCCGGAGAAGGTCAGCAGGCGCAGCAGCCGGGTCACCTCGGGCACGGGCAGGCGAAAGCGGCCCGCGTCGGGCTCGAGCAGCCGGATCACGGTGTCCCGCAGCAGCTCGTTCGCGGGGCTGGCCGCCTTGCGGCGGGCGTCGGCGTCGGCGGGGGCGTGCATGCGCACGGCCAGCATCAGGTTGAAGACGTGCACGAGCCGGCGCTGAACGATGACGGTGATCGCGAGCAGCCGGTCGCGGAGCTCGAGCGACGGGTCGACCTCGCGCAGCTCTGCCACGGTCGGGGTCGGGTCGAACGCCTGCGCGAGGGTGGCCTCGACCAGCGCGGCCTTGTCGGGGAACACGCGGAAGATCGTGCCCTCCGCGACGCCCGCAGCCGCGGCGATCTGCCGCGTCGTGACCGTCGTGCCGTGGATGGCCAGCAGCGGCGCCGTGGCGGCGATCAGCATCGCCCGGCGCTCGTCCGGAGGCAGGGGTGCGGCTCGGTGCGAGACGGTCACGGCCGGCATTGTAATGAGTGAGTAACTCACTCACAAGCGTGGCTTCAAGGTTCGACGTGGCGTGCCGATAACCACGCGGTGCCCGTGACGCCGCTCGTCAGTGTGCTGATCCCGACCTACAACGGCGAGCGATTCATCGCCGAGACCCTCACGTCGGTGCTCGAGCAGACCCACGATCACCTCGAGGTGATCGTCGGCGACGACTGCTCCTCCGACGGAACGGTCGACATCGTCCGCCGCATCGCGGCCGGTGATCCGCGCGTGCAGGTGGTCCTGTACGACCGTAACGTCGGGGGCTTCGCGAGCCACGACGTCCTGCTGCGATTGGCGACCGGCAGCTACGTGAAGTTCCTGCTGCAAGACGACGTGCTCGCCCGCGAGTCGATCGAGCAGCTCGTCGAGCCGCTCGAGGCCGACCCGCGACTGGTGCTGGCGACGTCGAAGCGTGCGCTGATCGACGAACGCGGCAATCGGCTGCCCGACGGTCCGCACACCGCCGCGATCAGCAGCCAGGCGGGCACGGTCGAAGGTCTCGAGCTCGGCAATCTCATGCTCGCCAACATGCTGAACGTGATCGGCGAGGTGTCGACGGTGGTGTACCGCCGCAACGTCGACGTCGGCGAGCCGGTCCTTTCGATCGATACGCGAGAGATGTTCGCGAACGGCGACATCGCACTGTGGGTGAAGCTCCTCGCGCAGGGCGACGCGTACTACACGCCAGTCGAGCTGTCGTCGTTTCGCCAGCACGAGGCGCAGAGCTCGCGCAATCCGGCGACCGCGATCGGCGGCATCATCGAGTGGCCCGTGATCATCGACCGGGCGCGGGCGCTGGGCTTCCTGGCCGACCCGGCGCTCGAGCGGAGCGCCCACGTGCACGTCGCCCGAGCCGCCGTCGAACTGCTGGCGCGCGTCGCCGGCACGCCGGCCGAAGGGCGCGTGCTCGAGGTGCTGTACCTGACCACGGCGCGGCTGGCCGAGCTCGGCGCCGACCCTCTCGCCCCGGCCGGTGACGTCGGGCGCCTGCACGGCGGCGCGGCCCTGGAGCGCCTGCAGCGGCCGCTCGATGCCGACTCGCCCGCCCTCGGCCATCGCTCGCCGGTGGCCGAGGCGGCCGTCACGGCACCGACTGCCGATCCCGTCGCCATCACCGCCGCGGTCGAGGGCCTGCGCCGGCTCGCGCTGGCGGGCGCGGCGCACCGGTTCATCGCGCTCGTCCCGCCGGAGTGCCTGGCCGACGCCGAGCCGCTGTACGCGGCGGCCCTGGAATCAGGCCCCGACTTCGACCTCGAGCTCGTCCCCGCCTCGGATGTCACTGCCGTGCGAAGACCGGGCTGGATCCTGGTGCCGGCGGCTTGATCTCAAGCCAGCACGGCCCGCTGCCGAGAACATATTCACCAGTGTTGTAAGTGGTAAAGGCCACGCGGCCGGAGGAGGAACAGTGACCGTCGATCCGATCGTCCTGGAACGGGAGCGGCAGCGTCTCGAGGAATGCGCCCATGACGGCATCTACTCCGCCGGCGTCAACACCGCGACGAACCTCTATTCGGCCGCGATCTTCGCGCGCCACTGGCGCGGCGACTCGGTCCTCGAGATGGGCTGCGGCGACGGCAACACGACGCGGCTCCTCAGCGACGCGTTCGACGACGTCACGGTGATCGACGGCTCGCGCGCGCTCGCCGACAAGATCGGTGAGGCCTTCCCGGACATCACCGTCGTCTGCGACCTGTTCGAAACGTGGGAGCCGGGCCGGGCGTTCGACACGATCATCCTCAACCACACGCTCGAGCACGTCAGCGACGCCGTCGAGACCCTCACCCTGGCGCGCGGCTGGCTCGCACCCGGCGGCGTCATCTGCGCGTCGGTGCCGAGCTCGCAGAGCATCCATCGTCAGGCTGCCGTCCTCCTCGGCATGCTTCCGGCCGAGAACGCGCTGACCCCGTCCGACCACCGTGCCGGACACCGCCGCGTGTTCAGCCCCGACGAGTTCCGCGCGACCTTCCACAAGGCGGGCCTGGCCGTCGACCAGTCCGGTGGCTACTGGCTGAAGCCGCTCTCCAACGCGCAGACCGACGAGTGGTTCACCAGCGAGATGATCGAGGCGTTCCTCGCCCTCGGCGAGCGCCATCCGGAGATCGCCGCCGAGAACTACGTGATCGCGTCACACGCGCGATAGGTCACGACCTAGCCGGCCCGGCGGAGCTTCTTCTGCCGGGCCGACACCGTCGCCCCCTCCCACGCGACGACCCGCGTCGGAACCTTGTACGGCGCGAGACCGGCCAGACAGTGCTTCCGCACGCGGAGCTTGAGCGCCGCGGCCTCCTCCACTCCCACCGTGCGCACGCGGGCAACCACGATGGCGCCGAGCAGCGGATGCGGCTCGGCGTGCACGGCGACGTCCTCGATGCCCTCCAGCTCGAGGATGCAGTTCTCGATCTCGGCCGGGTAGACCTTCTGGCCGGCGACGTTGATGAGGTCGGTGTCCCGGCCGAGGATCCGCAGCCACTCGCCCTCCTGCTCGACCCGGTCCTGCGTGCAGAACCACCCGTCGGCGTCGAACGGATCGGGTGCCCCGAGGTAGCCGAGCATCGCATAGGCAGAGCGGACCCAGAGGATCCCGTTGACGACCCGGGTCTCGAAGCCCGCGCCACCGACCCGCACCCACCGCGAGCCGTCGGCGCGCGACTGCGAGCGCAGGACGCCGACCTCCGACAGCCCGTACGTCTGCAGCAGACGCACGTCGGGGAACGCTGTCCCGAGGCGGTCGAGCGTGGTCTGCGGCATCACCTCGGTGCCGTAGCTGATCACCTCGAGCGAGCTCAGGTCGAAGGACGTGGGGGCCTGCGAGGCCAGCAGCATCGTCAGGAACGACGGCGTCGTCGGCAGCAGCGTCACGCGTTGCCGCTCGATCGCCTCGCAGATCGCGCGGGGGGATCGGTCGGGCACCGTGACGACCGTCCCGAGGCCCGACGTGATCGCCAGCAACGTGTTGATGCCACCGAAGTGGTCGATCATCAGGAAGCAGATCGCGACGTGCCTGCGGCCCTGTCGCCGGAACTTCTCGGCCACACGCCCGAGGTCGTGGACGATGCCCTTCGGCGTCCCGGTCGAGCCGGACGAGAAGAGGACGAGGCCCGGCGTCGACGCGGCCGTGAGCCGGGCGAGCAGCGGGTGCGCGGGCGCGTCTTCGGTGAGCCGGGTGATGGTGCGCTCCCCTAGCCGAGAGGCGTCGATGAGCCAGCCCGCCTCTGCCAGGTCGAGCGCGGTACCTCGTTCGACCACGGCCTGCGTGCTGAGCGGCACGAGGACGCAGCCTTCCAGCGCCAGCGCCAGCAGGAGGGCGTACACATCGGGGGAGTAGTCGGCGACGATCGCAACGACCTGGCCGCCGCAGATGCCCGCCTCGCGCACCCATCGCCGTTCTCGCTCGATCCACTCGGTCAGCTGCCCGTAGGTGACGGTGATGTCGCCCGCGACGAAGGCGGCGGCGGCCGGCGCGGTGGCGAACCGTTCGAGCATGAACTCCACGATCAGTGCCCCGTTGCGAGCTGCTCGGCGACCGTCAGCCGGAGCAACGGATAGGACGTCAGATCGACCGCCTCGTCGTCGGGAATCGTCACCCCGAACGCCTCCTCAACGGCGATGATGAGGTTCATGTGGGCGAGCGAGTCCCAGGTCGCGACGTTGTCGGGGGATGTCTCGTCGGTGATGTCGCCGGCCGCGATGCCGAGGACGTCGGACAGCGTCGACTTCAGACGACGATCCAGGTCGGTGTCAGTGGTCACAGAGGGCCTCCAGGTGGTGCGGCGGTGGGCAGAGGGCCGTCGTGGACAGGTCTGCCTCGAAGGTCGTTCCATCCGCCTCGTCACCGATCGGGACGAGCCCGACGGCCGGCCAGAACGGGGCGACCTGCGCGTTCTTCCGGGTCGGCCGGAAGGTCGCCCGGATCGTCGAGCAGCCGGCGTCGCGCGCCAGCGCGCAGACGACCTGCCACGGGGCCATCTCGACGTCGCGCCCGAGAACGCGGCAGCTGAGCAGGAATGCCTCGACCGTGCAGACCGGGGCGTCGAGGCGGAGGACGATCACGCCGGTAAGCCCGTGGTCGGCGAAGCGATCCGACACGGAAAGGGACACGACGCGACGGTTCGGATCGGCCATCGCGTGGGCGATCTCCCCCACCCCGTAGCGCCGGGTCGTGAGGTTGAACTGGTTCGACTTCTGCGTCAGCTCGCTGATGCGCTCCACCTGCTCCGCTACGTCGACGCCGAGGCGGACGCGAAGCTCGAGAGTGGCCAGGAAGGTCGCGCGGTCGCCGGCGCCGGCCTCGGCCGACTTCGCCGCCGCGAGCGCGCGGTACTGGCTCGTCTTGTCAGCGTCGGCATCCTGGCTGCGGCCCGTCGTGAAGAGCTCGGCGACGGCGCCGAAGGCGCTCGGCCAGGCCCACGCCTCCGCCGGGACGCGGACGAGCGTCACGTCGGGCAGCCGCGCCCGGACGGCTTCCAGCTCGTACGGGGAGTCGTCCACGAACACGACGCTGTCGAGCCCGATGCCGAGCGTCGCCGCGATGCGCTCAATGCTCTCGCCCTTCTCGTGCCAGCCGACCTCGGACAGGATCAGGTGCTCGGGCCGTAGGACCATCGCCGGATGGTTCGCGAACACCTCCGCGACATCCTCCGGATTGTTCTTCGACGCCAGGCAGAGTAGGACGCCCTGCTGTTGCAGCGCGACCAGCTGGTGCTGCACCGACCAGAAGGTCGAGCCGGGGTACTGGTTGGGGTCGAGGCGAATGCCTTCGGGGCCGTCCTCGCCCACGATCCCGCCCCAGAGCGTTCCGTCGCAGTCGAGGACGAGAGCCTTCCGCAGGTATGTCCCGCCGGCGCGGGTCGCGCCAACGACGCGGCGTGCGATCTCGTCGCAGGCCCGAGCGGAGTACGGCGCGCCGAACCGGAACCGGACCCGGTTGTCGACGGCGCGGTCGATGCCGACCGCCGCGAGCGCCGCGGCGACATCGAGCGTCTGCACGCCGGGCGCGGACGCCGCCTCGACGACGACGGCGTTCAGACGCGCGACGGCGCGATCGGCGGCCTCGCTGGTCGCGGTGCAGACCTGCGGCGTGAGACGGTGGAACAGGCCGAGGTGGAGCGTCGCGAACGCCGGGGCGCGCTCGGCGATCAGGGCCAGCTCCTGGCGCACTCGCTGCTCCACGGCGGCCATCAGCGGCTCGCCGGCGGTCGCCGCCCGCTCCTCGAAGGCCGGCATCACCGCGTCGAGCGACAGCACGACGCAGGCGTGGCGGACGCCGGCGGCTGCGAACGCGTCGAGGTTCTCGAGGTGCGCGCCGAGGGCTCCTTGCGTGACGTCGGCGCGCGTCGCCGCGAGCAGCGACCGTCGCTGCAGCATCGTCGCCAGCAGGTCGGTGACGACCGACGCCGACAGGCCGAACCGCACGACCGGAAGATCGGCATGCTGCGCCTCGGCCTCGCGCACGGCCCGGAGCACGGTGGCCAGCGGCGCCTCCGGGTCGGCCAGTGCCGCCAGCGGATCGATGGGGAGGTGCGCGGACTCGGCGGCGCTCACGCCATCACCGTTCCGCCGTTCACCCGCAGCGTCTGACCGCTCACGAACGCCCCGGACACCGAAGCCAGAAACGCGACTGCGCCGGCGATGTCATCGGGTACCGCGAGGCGCCGCAGCGGCGTCTGTCGCGCAGCCACCAACCGGGCACGCTCTCCGACATCGCCGATCAGGCGCGTCTCCGTCATGCCCGGAGCGACACAGTTGACGGTGATGCCGTCCGGCCCGAGCTCCGCGGCGAGCTGCCGCGCGAGCGTGCCGAGGGCGGACTTCGCGACCGCGTAGGCGGTCCAGCCGGCGACCGGGACGTCGACCACCTGCGAGGTGACGTGAATGATCCGGCCGTCGCCGCGCGCTCGCATCAGCGGGATCGCCGCCTGGCCGAGGTCGAACGCCGCCCGCAGCTGCACGTCGAGCTGCGCGGCCATGTCGGCCCAGCGGAGTTCCGCGATCGGGCGCGCCCCGATCCGTCCCGAGGCGTTGTGGACGACCACGCCGACGTCGCCGTAGGTCCGGACCGCCGCCTCCACGAGCCGCGAGCCGGCGCCGTCGAGCGAGAGATCGGCGGCCACCGCCGTCGCGCGGCCGCCGCCCTGGACGATCTCGGCCACGGTCCGCGCGGCCCGCTCGGCATCCGTGTGGTAGCCGACGACGACGGCGTGGCCGGTCTCCGCCAGCGCACAACAGATGGCGGCACCGATGCCACCCGACCCGCCCGTCACGATCGCCACGGGAGCCGGGCCGACCGGAGGTGGCACGGCCACGGCCTGCTCGAGGACCCGGACGCGTCCCGCCCCGGTCAGCACGACCTCGCCGCGCTGGTTGGAGATCGTCGCAGCGAGATCGAGGAGCCGCTGCGTCGGGTGCGTGGCGGTCACGGTCGCGGTCACCGCGAGGTCATCGCCGAGCCGCACCGGTGCACGGAACTCGAAGGACTGGGAGACCCAGAGGGCACCCTCGCCGGGCAGCCGTGTCCCGATCACCGTGGACAGGAGCGAGGCGCCGAGCATCCCGTGCACGACGATGTCGCGGAACGGCGTGGCCTCGGCGTACGCGCGATCGACGTGGAGCGGGTTGGTGTCGCCCGTGATCTCGGCGAAGCGCGTCACGTCTGCCTGATCGATGCGCCGGTTGACCGTCGCGGTGTCCCCCACCCGGATGTCCTCGAAGGGCTTCACTGCCATCGCCACACGCTCGCTCCGAACGTGAACCCGGCGCCGACCGCACCGAGGACGACGATGTCGTCGCGCTCGATCCGTCCGCTCGTGACGGCCTCGCTGAGGACGATCGCCACCGACGCCGCGCCGGTGTTCCCGATCCGCTCGACGTTCGTGACGGTGCGCTCCGGTTCGATGCGGAGCTTCCGCAGCACGTAGGAGATGAGGTTGCCGTTCGCCTGGTGCAGCAGCGCGAGATCGACGTCCGCCAGCTCCACGGAGGCCTTCTCGCACGCGCGCCTGATCGTCGGTGGGAGATTGGTGACGGCCTGGCGCCACGTCGCGAGGCCGTTCTGCTCGATCGGGCCTCCCCAACGCATGCGCACCGACTCCCAGTTCGACGCGTCCGTGTGGAACGCCGACGCGAGCAGGCCCTGAACCTCGCCGACCGGGCCGAGGATCGCGGCCCCCGCTCCGTCGGAGAAGTAGATCGCCGTGTCCACGTCGGTGCGGTCGATGAACCGGGTGTGCGTCTCGACGCCGATCACGAGGGCGTTCCCGAGGTCGGCATCAGCCCGGAGCCGGTCGGCGGCCACGGTCAGTCCGGTCACGAAGCCGGCGCAGTTCGCCTGGATGTCGAAGGTCTGGACGGCCTTCAGCCCGAGGATGCCGGCAAGCTGCGCCGAGACGGGCGGGAAGACGTTCTCGCCCGAGAACGTGCAGACGATCACGAGCCCGATGGCGTCCGCCTCGATACCGGCCGCGGCGATCGCGTCGCGCGCGGCCGACGCCGCGAGGGACGACGCGGACTCGCCATCGGAGACGAGGTACCGGCCGGTGATTCCGGTCTTGGAGAGGATCCACTCGGGCGTGGTCGACGGCAACGTCTCGCAGAGCTCGTCGTTGTCCTCGAAGCGCGCGGGCAGCGCATGGCCGACGCCGACGATGCCGATCATGCGGCCTCCGTCTCGGGTCCGTCCAGGACCAGCGCCCGCAGCGGGCCGTTGCCGGCGCGGATCTCAGACCACCGCTCCTCCCTGCCGTGTCCGGGATAGATGGTGACGTCGTCCGCGAGGGTCTGCCAGAGACGGCGCAGCGATGCGCGCATCGCGTCGGCATCCTCCCCCGGAAAGCGGTCGAGCCCGACGCCGGTGCGCAGCAGCGTGTCGCCGGTGAACGCGGCATCGCGCCAGAGGAACGTGCAGGAACCGGGCGAGTGGCCCGGCGTGTGCAGGACGGCGAACGACTCGCCGGACACCTCGAACGGTTCCCCCTCGGCGAGCCAGGTATCGATGGTCGGGACGCACACACGCTCACCGAACCCGCACGCCATCAGGTGGAAGTTGACGGCCTTGATCGCGCGCCGGTCGGCGGCGTGCATGGCAACCACCGCCCCGTACTGCTCCTGCAGGAGCGCAGCCGACCCGACGTGGTCGAAGTGCCCGTGCGTGAGAAGGACGCCCACGGCCCGGCACCCGTCGTCGGCGAGGGCGTCGAGCACGGGCTGGGCCGGCAGGCCCGGATCGATCACGATCGCCTCGCCGGCCACCCCGGTCGCGCAGATCCAGGTGTTCGACCCGAGCACGTCGTTGGCGACGCGGCGGATCAATGCACGCCGCCCAGGTAGAGCGTCTGCGCCGTGATGTAGGAGCTGCGGTCGGCGGCGAAGAAGTCGACCACGTTGCAGATGTCGTCGGCGACCGCGTAGCGCGCGATCGGCAGCGCCGCGATGATCTCGTCGATCTTCTCGCGGGGCAACTGGGCGAGCATGTCCGTCTCGATCGCCGTGATGGCGACGGTGTTGACCGTCACACCGAACGATCCAAACTCCTTCGCGAGCACGCCCGACAGCGTCGTCAGCGCCGCCTTGCAAGCGGCATAGATGGAGTCGCCGACCGGCTCGAGCGAGGCGGCCATCGAGCCAACGTTGATGATCCGCCCGGAGCGCGCCTTGCGCATCACCTTCGCGGCCTCCCGCGCCACGATGAACGGCGCGAGCAGGTTCGTCATCACCATCGCGTGGGCGTTCTCGGCGGGCATGATCAGCGCGTACTGCGAGGTGAGGACCGCGGCGTTGTTGACCGCGATGTCGATGCCGCCGTGCTCCTTGGCGACACCCCGGACGGCCCGCGCTGTGGCAGCCGAGTCCGTCACGTCGACCTGGACGTGCTGGTACCGCGCATCGGTGACCGTCGCCTCGCCGCGTGCGAAGCCGACGACGGTCGCCCCCTCCGCGAGCAGGTGGTCGGCGATGATCCGCCCGACGCCGCGGCGCGCGCCGGTCACCACCGCGACGCGACCGCTGTACCGCCCAGCGGTCACTGATACTCGTCCGCGAGCTCGAGGATGTAGGCCGTGAGGGCGCGGACGTCGGTGAACGGCGAGACGGCGCGGCTCATCGCGCGATCGTCGGTCAGCGACACGTCCATCCCGGCGTCGTTCAGCGCGGTCTCCACGTCCACGATCACCGAGACGAGCGACAGCGAGTCGATCTCGGCGTCGACGCCGAACAGCACCGTGTCGGCCGACACGGCGACCCGGTCTTCCTCGGGCAGCTCGTCGTTGAGCGCGACGAGCGCCGTCAGCACCAGCTGCTCGGCCGCCTCGGCACCGATCGCCGGGACGTTCACGCGACCTCTCCCGCGGCCCCCGCCCGCGCGGCGGCGATGAGTGCGTTCATCTTCGGGAGGGCGGTCGAGCGGTACTCGTCCTCGAGCAACCCGAGCAGGACGGCGTCCTCGTGCTTCCCGCCGATCATCAGATGGTCTCGCAGGCGTCCTTCGACGCGCATCCCGAGGTACTGCTGCCACACGATCATGCGCCGGTTCGAGGCTGCGATCCAGCCGTGGACGCGGTGCAGCCCAAGCTCGCCGAACGCGACCTGGTAGAGCAGCTTCATGGCCTCGACGGCAGCCGGGATGCCGCGCACGGCGCTCTCCTCGCCGATCAGGAACCGCGCGGTCTCCCCTCGGCCGGCGTGGGGATCGATCGCGATCAGCGCGAGCATGCCGACGGGCGTGCCGCCGCGGAGCTCGATCACGTAGTTCCGCTCGGACGGCGGCCGGGCGGCGATCCACGCCGCCTGCGCCTCGATCGTGGTTGCGCCGTCGTTGAGAAGACGGGCCCGGGAACCGCTCCGCCAGGCAAGCGTCCGGGCAGCGTCGGACACGTCCAGCGCGCGCAGGCAAACGAACTCGCCGGTGATCAACGACGCGGTCATGGCAGTCTCATCGACCGGCGCTCCGTAGAGCTTGAGGAGAATGCCAGCACCATTCGAGAGCGCTACGAACCTGTCGCACAGTCGGGTGGATCAGGCCGCCGCGGCCAGCGCGGGAAAGGTGCGCACGGCGTCGCAGACGACGTCCACCAGCCGTGGTTCGAGATGCGGGCCGATCGGAAGGGACAGGACCTGGGCGGCCGCTGCCTCGGCCCAGGGGAGCCGCAGCCGGGCGAGCGGATCGCCCGCGAACGCCTCCTGCCTGTGCGGCGGGATCGGGTAGTGGATCAACGTCGACACGCCGTGGCTCGCGAGGTGCGCCGCCAGCGACTCGCGCTGCGGCGTCCGGATCACATACAGGTGCCAGCAAGGGTCAGCGCCGGCCGGCGTGCGCGGCAGTGCGAGGTCGGTGCCGGCGAGGCCATGTCCGTACTGCGTCGCGAGTGCCGCGCGGCGGGCGTTCCAACCGTCGAGGTGCCGCAAACGGACGGACAAGACGGCCGCCTGGAGCTCGTCCAGGCGGCTGTTCACGCCTTGTTCCAGGTGGATGTACTTCTCCTCCGAGCCGTAGTTGCGCAGGCGCCGCAACCGTCGTGCGAGCGCCGCGTCGTCCGTCGTGACGGCGCCTGCGTCACCCAGGGCGCCGAGGTTCTTGGATGGGTAGAAGCTCCAGGTCGACGCGGTCCCGTAGGCGCCGACCGGTCGTCCCGCGAGTCGCGCACCGTGCGCCTGCGCTGCATCGGACACCAGGGCCAGCCCGTGGCGCCCGGCCAGCGCCTCGAGTCCGACCATGTCCGCCGGCTGGCCGTACAGGTGGACCGGCATGATCGCGGCCGTGCGCGAACCAATGGCGTGCTCGACCGCCGCCGCGTCGATGGTGAACAGATCGCCCTGCGGTTCGACGGGGACCGGCCGGGCACCCGTGGCGGTGATGCCGAGCCACGTCGCGACGTAGGTGTGCGACGGGACGATCACCTCGTCGCCGGGGCCGATGCCGAGCGCCTGAAGCACCAGTCGAATCGCATCGAGACCGTTCCCGACGCCGACCGCGTGGGTGGCTCCCGCGGACGCGGCGAAGGCGTTCTCGAATCGTTCCACCTCGGGCCCGAGCACGTACCAGCCGCCGTCGACGACCCGCGCGATCGCCGCGGCCTGCTCCGCGGCGATCTCCCGCGTGGCGGCGCCGAGGTCGAGGAACGGAACGCGCACCGTCATGCGGCCTTCCGTGAACTGGCGGCCAAGAACTCCTCGTAGGAGCGGAAGTAGTCGTCCTCCTCGTACGGCCGCGACGCGATCACCAGGCAGACGCTGCCGCTGGAGAAGTTGTCCAGCTCTCGCCAGACCAACCGCGGGATGTAGAGGCCGAAGTAAGACCGGTTCAGGGAGAATCGTTCGCGGTGCACGCCGTCATCGACGAGCACCTCGAAGCTGCCCGAAGCGGCGATCACGAGTTGCTCGAGTTGCTGATGTGCGTGGCCGCCGCGGACCTCGCCGCCGGGCACGTCGTACAGGTAGTAGACGCGCTGGATGTCGAACGGAACCTGCGCGTTGTTCTCGACCATCGTCAGGTTCCCGCGCGGGTCCGAGATGCGCGGCAGCGTCACGACGCGGCAGCCGGTGAGCCCCTCGCGGACGTCGGTGCGCAGGTCGCTCGCGCGGCGCGGGTCGGCGGGTGTCCGGCGCTCGTGCTCCACGAGGTACGGCTCGGACGGGTGCGACAGGCGTTCGCCGAACCCGGTCTGGATCGACTTGCGCGACGGAGCGGACATCAGGCGGCCCTCCCTCGGACGAGCAGGATGTTCTCGGAGTCGGCACCGAGTCGCATCGATGCCCAGTGCTCGCGGCGGGCGCGCCACAGCTCGGGCGGGTCGTACGCCTCGCTGGTGCCGACGGAGGTCTCGACGGCGGTGAACGCGGAGCGCTCGAGCAGCGCCCGGGCGCCCGCCGGCGTCAGCAGCGTCCGCAGGTCGGCAAGGTCCGGCCGGCCCCACACGATCGGGTCGACGGCTGCCTCGGTGGCGGCGAAGTTGCGGCACTCGGCCAGCAGTAGTCCCCCCGCTGCAAGCGCGGCGCGCGCCTGCCGGGCGACGTCGGCGGCGTCCGGGGCGCGCTCGAAGGCGCCCACGATCACGGCAGTGTCGGCGTCGGCGGGGGCGATCTCGATGCCGCGCCTCGCAAGCTCGCCCGCGAGTGCGGCGTCGCCGCCGAACAGCGCCACGCGGCGGGCGCCGGCGCGCTCGATCCAGTCGGCGCGGGCGGCGGCGGCCGCAGCCGCCAGTGCGGCCGCCTGCGGTGCGCCGGGGTCGCCCGTGGCGGGAAGCGTGAGGCCGCTGCCGCAGCGCCCGCAGGCGGCCACCTCGAGCCGGTTGGTGGCGGGCACGGTGGCGACCTGTCCGCCGCAGGCGCTGCAGGTGGCCGGAGCCGGCGCGCGCGTGCCGCGCAGGGCGAACAGCAGGTCGCGCCACTTGGCAGCGAACGCGGCGCCGGCCCGCGCGTACGCGGCCGCGTCGCCGTAGCCGCCGTGCGTGTGGTGCGTGATCGGCAGATCGGTCACGCGGACGCGCTTCCCGGCGGCCCGGGCCTGCAGGCAGATGTCGGAGTCGTAGCCATGGAACCCGTCGAACGCCGACTCGTCGAAGCGCAGGTGCGTGATCGCCCACGGCGACAGCACGAGGCAGAGGCCGTCCAGCACGTCGACGTCGTGGCGGCCGCCGCCGAAGTCCACCAGACCGGTCGAGTCGCGCACGCGGCCGCGCCCCTCTCCCTGCCACCAGCGCAGGCTGGACGGGCGCAGCGCGCCGATCGCGCCGACGACGGCCACGTCGGGGTCGGCCAGCTCGGCACGGATCGCGGCGATGAACGCGGCGCTGTCGATCGTGACGTCCTCGTGCAGCAACACGAGGCCCTCGACGTCCGGCTCGTCGGTCACGGCGGCGAGGACGGCGTTATAGGCGGCGCAGATGGAACGCTGGTCGTCCGCTTCGACGACGACGCCGCCGAGGTCTCGGAGGTGCGGGGCGGCGAGCGCCTCGTAGCGATCGCGCGAGCCGATGCAGACGCCGTACGCGAGCATCTCAGGCCGCCGGCCGCATCGAGACCGGGCCGGGCACCCACGGCGCGTGTCCGGCCGTCCACAGCGCCCGCAGCGCGTCGACGTCGCGCACGGTGTCCGCGCACTGCCAGTAGCCGTCGTGCTCGTAGACCATCAGCTCGCCGTCGCGGGCCAGGTCCTCGAGCGGCTCGCGCTCCAGGATCAGGTCCTCGCGGTCGGACAGGCGGTCGAGGAACGCGCGGGAGAAGACGAAGAAGCCGCCGCTGATGCGCGTGCCCTCGCGCGCGGGCTTCTCGGAGAAGCGCGCGACGCGCGGGCCATCGGCGACGAGCTGGCCGAACCGCGACGGCGGGTACACGCCGGTGACGGTGCCGAGCCGGCCGTGGCTGCGGTGGAACGCGACCAGCGCGTCCACGTCGATGTCGGCGAGGCCGTCGCCGTACGTGACGCAGAAGACGTCGTCGTCCTCGAGGTAGCGTTTCACGCGCTGCACGCGGGCGCCGGTCATCGCCTCGAGGCCCGTGTCGACGAGCGTGACGCGCCAGTCCTCGGCGACCTGACGGTGGCACTCGACGGCTCCGGCGGCCAGATCGACGGTGAAGTCCGACCCGAGCGCGTGGTAGCGCAGGAAGTAGTCCTTGATGATCTCACCGCGATAGCCGAGGCAGAGCACGAAGTCGCGGAGGCCGTAGGCGGCGTAGCGGCGCATGATGTGCCA
>JBBQFB010000043.1:0-21336 GCA_038321545.1 Gaiellales bacterium | reverse complement strand
CTGCGTGATCATGGAGGCGGCGATGATGAACCTCGGCGTGATCCTGCCGGAGCCGGGGTACCTCGAGGCCGTCCGCGAGCTGACGCGCAAGCACGGCATCCTGCTGATCGTCGACGAGGTCAAGACCGGCATCTGCATCGCGCCGGGCGGCGCGACCGAGAAGTGGAAGATCGAGCCCGACCTCGTCACGCTCGCCAAGGCGCTCGGCGGCGGCCTGCCGTCCGGCGCCATCGGCGGCACCGAGGAGGCCATGTCGACCGTCACCAGCGGCAAGGTCTACCAGGTCGGCACGTATAACGGGAACCCGCTCGTCATGGCGGCGGCCCGCGCGAACCTGCTCGAGGTGATGACGCCGGCGGCGTACGAGCACCTCGACGCGCTCAACAGCCACATCCTGAAGGGCTGCGAGGGCGTGATCGCCAAGTACAACCTGCCGGGCTACGCCGTCGGCGTCGGCTCGAAGGGCTGCGTCACGTTCTCTCCCACGAAGGTCGTCGACTACGAGTCGTTCAAGGAGAACCAGGACGGCGAGCTGTGCGACCTGGCGTGGCTCTACAACATGAACCGCGGCGTCTTCATGACGCCCGGCCGTGAGGAGGAGTGGACGCTGTCCGTCACCCACACGTTCGACGACTGCGACCAGTTCGTGCGCGTCTTCGACGAGATGGCGCGCGACCTGACCTCTTGATCGACGCCCTCCGGAAGGCCGTCGACCAGCGGTTCGGCGACCTCTGCGAGCTGACCGCCCTCCTCGTGCGCGAGCAGACCGTGCTCGGGCACGAGGAGGGCGCCCAGCGGCTCGTCCACAAACGTCTCACGCGGCTCGGGTTCGCGGTCGAGCGGATCGGGATCGACGAGGCGGCCGCGCTCGCCGATCCGCGCGGCGGGTATCCGGCGCTGCCGTACGCGGGTCGCAGCAACGTCGCGGGGCGCATCGCCGGCAGCGGCGGGCGCGGCTCCCTGCACCTGAGCGGCCACGTCGACGTCGTGCCCGTGGACGGCGCGGAGCGGTGGACGCGCGACCCGTGGGGCGGTGAGATCGCCGACGGCCGCATGTGGGGCCGCGGTGCGGGCGACATGAAGTCGGGCGTGGCCGCCTACCTGATCGCGATCGAGGCCTTCCTGTCGGTGTGCGGGCCGCCGCAGGGCGATCTCTGCTTCTCGAGCGTCATCGAGGAGGAGTGCGGAGGCAACGGCATGCGGTCGGTCCTCGCCGCCGGCTACGACGCCGACGAGACGCTGATCGGCGAGCCCTTCTGGCCGCACCTCGGCAACGGCG
This sequence comes from Gaiellales bacterium, assembly GCA_038321545.1. Taxonomy (GTDB): domain Bacteria; phylum Actinomycetota; class Thermoleophilia; order Gaiellales; family F1-60-MAGs149; genus VFJZ01. The sequence continues at coordinate 20,057 of JBBQFB010000043.1, read as the reverse complement.
GCGTCGGTGTCATCTGGGCGCGGCTGGACGCGCGCGGCAGCGGCAAGCACGCGGCGCAGGCCGACGAGGTGTCCGCGCCGATCGACGCGCTGGTCGACGCCGTCGGGGCGCTTCGTGCGCTGGAGACGGAGTTCAACACGAACCGCGCCGATCCGCTGTTCGCCGACGCCTTCCCGCACCCCTACAACCTCAACCTGGGCGAGATCTCGGGTGGCGTCTGGCCGTCGTCGGTGCCGACCGACGCGTGGCTGCGGATCCGGCTCGGCTTCGGCCGCGACCTGGAGCCGACCGTGGTGCAGCAGCTGGTCGCCGAGCGGGTCGCGCGAGCGGCTCCGACGGTGACGGTCACGTTCGACGGGTTCCGCGCCCACGCCTACCACCACGACCCCGCCACGCCGCTGGGGCAGGACCTGTCGGCGGCGCACGCGGAGCTGCATGGCGCCGCGCCGGAGCCCGGCCTGTTCACGGGCACGACGGACGCCCGCTACGTGACCGGCCCCTGTTACTGCTACGGCCCGCTCGCGGGCAACCTGCACGGCATCGACGAGTGGGTCGACCTCGACTCGTGCCGCCTGGTCGCGCAGACCGTCGCGCTGTTCCTGGCCCGCCGGCTGGGCTGAGATCGGGAGCGCGGCGCGGGCTGCGCCGGGCGGGTCTGCGTTCGGTGCCGCGGATTGGATGGGGTATTCGGCGCCGCTTGGAGGGCTGGTGAGGCGTGCGGCGGCCTGCAATAGGTGGGGGTCCCGCGCCGCAGCCCGGAGCGGCCGCCAAGATCCGGAGAGGGGCTGCGCGTCGCTCCTGCCGGAGACGGTGGCCTGTCACGAGCCGAGAACGCGGGCGGCTCGGCCGACGCGAGCCTCCACGGCCGACGCGTGCGCATCCCTGACCGCCTCCGTCTCCGCCTCAGTCAGGCCCAGCAACTCGCCGCAAAGGTGCTCGAGCGGCGCGCGGTCAGCGAGGGCCCGCTCCTCCGGCACCGTGCCGATCACCCGGCCGAGCAATGGTTCCAGGGCCGCCTTCAAAGCCGAACTGGCAGCCTGGAAAACCTCGAGCTCCGGCACCCGCAGCTGCACCAGGTCGGCGCGCTCCACCTTCAGCGGCCCGCCTCCGCCGCCGTAGGCCCGCCCCAGCGCCTCGAGCTGCAGCCCGGCGACCGCGCTGTTGAGGAACGCCGCCAGCGCCTCGGCCGATACGCCGTCGGGCGGCCACAGGCGGTACAGCTCGCCCGACGCCCAGGCCTGCGGGTTGAGGTACGCGAGGTGGCGGTCGCGGGCCGTCCGCACGCACAGCACCGCTCCCGGCTCCTGCTCGATCGCCGACCACACCCGGCGGGAGCGGACGCCCGACAGCTCCGGCAACCCGTCTGCCACTGCCTGCTCGCCCGCCGCGCCGAGCAGCGCCGGGTCGGGCGTCGACACGAGCCACCGCGCCGGAGCGCCATCCAGCGCGATCCGGTGCTCGCCGCGAGTCGACTTCACGAGCGGCCGCAGACACGACGGATCGACGCCGTCGGGCGTCGTCCGGTAGAAGAAGCGGTCGTTTCCGGTGATCAGGTACGAGCCGACGCGACAGACCGAGGACAGCGGCACCCCTCGCGTCAGCAGCGGCGCCGCCGCCGGCGCGCGCAGCAGCGATCCGCCCCACTTCGGCGTCGTTCGGAGCGCCGCGCGGTCGATCGCGCGCGGCGGCCGTCCCACCTGCCGGAGCAGGACCGGCCCGTCGTCGCCGCGCCGGACGACCACGATCAGCGAGTTGACGTCGGCGCCCGCGAACGTGCGCTCGGCCGGCCGCTCCACCAGCTCGCAGAGGCCCGTGTCCACCAGGTAGCGGCCGAGCGGCACGCCGTAGGCCGCATCCAGCCAGGCGCTGGTCGTCACGAACGCGAGCACGCCCCCCTCGGCGAGCAGCGACACGCCGAGCGCCAGGAACGCGGCCGACAGGTCGGCGCGGCGGGACAGCAGCAGGTTCGGTGCGAACCGGTCGACGGCCGCGGCAAGCCGGTCGCCGTACCGTCCCGGCCGGCCGAGCGGGTCGGCGAGCGACTGGTGCCGCACGTACGGCGGGTTGCCGACCACCAGGTCGTAGGTGGCGGGAGCGTGCACGCCCCACGCGAACCGGCCGGTGTCGGTGGCGACCGCGTCACCGTGGTGCAGCTCGGCGCCCGGCACCGATACCCGTCGCAGCGCGCCGGCGTCGGCATCCACGCCCACCAGGCGCGCCGGCGCACCCCCCACCCGTACCAGCGCGGCCAGGAAGTCGCCCGCACCGCACGCCGGATCGCACGCCACGGCGGTGGCCGGGTCACGACCCCAGCGCTCCAGCGCGATGCTGCACGCCAGCTCGGCCTCGGCCGCGGGCGTGTAGACCGCCCCGAGCGCGCGGCGCTGGTCACGACTGAGGTGATCGGCGGCGGTCGGCACCCGCCGGTACTGTGACGCCTCGCTCGGATACGCTGGAGCGATGTCGGTGCGAACGCCGCGGACGCGCCCCTGGCTCGTCGACACGACGATCCTGCGCGAGGTCTCCCCGTACGAGGACGGTGCCCGGCCCGATGCCGGCCCGCGCCTGGTCCTGCTCGGCTCGCGCGCCGACCACATCCGCACCTCGTCGCCCCGTGAGGCGGTCGGCTACGTCGTCACGACGCTCGCCGCCCGCGAGGCGCCGCACCTGGCCGCGGAGGATCTCGGGCTCGGCACGGGGGAGGCGATCCTGATGCTGGCGCGCTGCGGCGGCGTCGAGACCGCCTTCGCCTGGGCGCCGGCGACCGGACCGGCCGAGGTGCCGGTGCCCGCGTTCGACGACGACGTCCGCCCGCTCGTCACCGCGCGCACGCGGATGCTGCGGCTGCTGGCCGACCACGGCCGCCGCGATCCGCGGCGCGTGCAGGGCACGGAGCGCGCCCGCCTGGCGGCGCTCGCAGCGCGCCAGGTTGCGGGCCATCGCGACGATCCCGCCGCGCTGGCGGCGGCGCTCGTCGCGGAGCACGTGGGCGATCCGCCGCCGCCGGAGACCGGATCGGCGCTGCGCCGCCTGCTGGGTGACCTCTGATGCGGCCCGCGCTGCTGGCGGCGATCACGCGCACGACGCGCGTCGGCGACGCCCACCTGGTGCGGTTCTCGGCCGGTCCCGAGGTGCGCGTCGCGCACGGCTCCACGGCGCGCGTCCACGCCGCCGAGCCGTACGCATCCGCCGCCTTCCTGTGGGTGGCGTGCGAGGACGCCGTCGCGATCGGCGGTCACTCGGAGGCCTGGTGGGCCGGTGAGGTGCGCGCGATCGCACGGGCACCCGAGGGGCCCGGGGCCACCGCCCGCCTGCGCGATCTCTCCGACGCCGTGCGCAGCGCCTGCCCCGAACCCGTCATCGTGCCGCCGTCCGCACCGGAGCCCGGCCGCCGGCCCGCACCGCTGCCGGCCGGCCGGCTCTCCCGCGACCCGGCGGTGGAGCGGTGGGCGAACGCCGCCCGCACGGAGGAGGCGCTGGCCGAGCGCCGCGATGCCATCGACGAGCTGCGCCGGCGGTACGGCATCGCGATCGCCCCGCCGGCTGCCGACGACGCCTGGTTCGTCGAGGACCAGGGCACCGTCGACCTCGCGCTGGCGGTGCGCAACAGCTTCCTCCGCGGCAACCGCAACCTCGTGCTGTACGGGCCGCCCGGCGTCGGCAAGTCGACGGTGCCGAAGCGCATCGCCGCGATGCTCGGCATGGGCTACGTCCAGATCACCTGCGCGCGCGGCATGGACACCGTGATGCTGCTCGGCACCGACGTGATCGAGCAGACCGCCGACGGCCAGCCGGTACAGCGCGTGCGCCTCGGCACGCTCGCCGCAGCGGCGCAGTTTCCGGTCGTGATCGAGCTGGCCGAGGCCGGCGAGCTGGACGGCGAGTTCCTCACCAACCTCAACCAGTTGCTCGACGAGGGCCTGCTGACGCTGTGGAGCGCCGCGCCCGGCGAGAAGGTCATCCACCGCCATCCGGAGTGCGTGATCGCCCTGACCTCGAACACCGGCCGTGGCGACCGGCACCTGCCGGAGTCGATCGACGACCGGGCCGGCGTCAACATCGTGCTCACGTACCCCGCCGAGGACGAGGAGGCGACGCGGATCGCCGTCCAGGCCCTCGCGCTGCTCGGCCGCGATCTCGACCGCTCCGACGACGCGCCGTCCGTGGCCGTCCAGCACCCAGAGCTGCACCGCCGCGCCGTCGCCACGCAGCGCCTGGTCGCCGGGCTCCGCGACGACTGGGTGGAGCGTGCCATCCCCCGCGCCCCGGGCCTGCGGACGGCGGCCCACTTCCTCGCCGAACTGGAACAGTCGCTCGCCGCCGAGGGGCTCGACGAGGCCGACGCCGCCCGAGCCCGCGAACGAGCCCTGCGGATCGCGCTGAAGCGCTTCGTCGGGCTCTGGAACCTCGCCCAGCACGACCCGGCGGTGATCGAGCAGGAGCTGCTGCGACGCGCGACCGTGTACCTCGGTGCCTGACCCGCTCCGGCACCCGCTCGTCCGGCGCCTGCTGGAGCGCGACGCACGGCGACGCTGCGACCGGCGCGTCCGCATCCGCCTCGTCGAACGTGGCTCGTGGACGGATCTCGACGAGACGATCGCCGTCGCGATCGGCATCCCGCCCGGCGCAGCGCCCGCCGACCGGCTGGTCGTCGCACGGGCCGCCTACGAGCACGAGCTGCTGCACCTGCGGCTCACCGACGTCGCCGCATGGCGCACGGCCATCGCCGAGGCGGCCGAGCAGGGCGAGCGCGGGACGGCAGCGCTGGCCCTGCTCGGTGCGCTCGAGGACGGCCGCATCGAGTGGTGGGCACGCGTCCACGAGCCCGCCACCGCCGCCCGCATCACGGCGGCCGAGCGCCTGGCGCCGCGGATCTCCGGCGCCGGTTCGCTCGCGATCGCGGTCCTCGCCGCCGCCCTGCCGGACGGGCCCGGCGCCGACCTGCCGACCGCCCTCGCACATCACGTCGCCGCCGCGCTCGCCGGCACCACGCAGGACGCATGGGAGGCGGCCAAGGCGATCGTGGAGCTCTCTCCGGAGCTGACGGCGGCCGCGCCGGACGAGCTGCGGCCGCCGCCGGACGGCGGCGGGCCCGGCACGGCCGGCACCACCGAGGCGGAGCGCGTCCTGGCGCCGCCCACCGCGCCGGGCGACCCGGTGCAGGAGGCTCACGCGCTGCTGGCCCGCGTCGCAGAGGCACAGGCGTCCCAGGTGCGCGGCGGCCGCGCGGGGCTCGACACGTGGGAGCCGGCGTCCGGCGAGCGGATCGTCCCCGCCGGTGTCCTCCGCGACCAGATGCCCGCCCTCCCCGCGCCGGCCGTCGCGCTGGCCGCCGACGCCTGCGCGCAGGAGCTGGTGCGGGTCATCCGCGCACGCCAGGACACGCGCCGCCGGATCCGGTCCGGCCACCTCGACCCCGGCGCGCTGGCCGGTGTGCTCGCCGGCCGGCGCACCGTCTACCAGCAGCCGAGCCGCGCACCGCGCCGCACGGTGGCGCTGCTGGTGGTCGCCGACCTGTCCGACTCGACGGCCGACCAGCGGCCGATGCTGCGCGAAGCGCTGCACCTGGCGCGCCTGGCCTGCGACGGCGCCGGCGTGGCGGTCGCCGTGCACGGCTTCTCCGGCACCGACGCCGTCGAGCACCAGGAGCTGCTCGGGTGGGACGCCGGCGACGTCGCGCTGGATGCCGTGCTCGAGCCGGGCGTCGGCGGCGGCACGACGCCGGCCGCCGCTGCCATCGACCTGGGCCGGCGAGTGCTCGGTGCGCGCCCGGAGACCGATCGCGTCCTGCTGGTGCTCACCGACGGCGAGCCGAACGGCGGCCCCGCGGTGCTGCGCCGGGCGGTCGACGACGCCCGCCACGACGGCCTGGTGGCGTTCGGCTGCTGCTTCGGCGACGACCGCCGCACCCGGGACGCACTGGCGGCGTGCTTCGACGACGACTTCGCCGTGCTGCGCGATCTGCGCGACGCGGCGCCGCGCGTGTTCGCGCGGATCGCCGACCTGCTGGCCTGAACGCCTACTTGGCCGGCTGGTTCTTCGCGGCCTTGCCGGCCGCGTCCGCGCGCTTCTGCGCCTTGAGGAGGTCCTTCTTCGTGGCGTCGAGCGTCTTCTGGAGGTCGCCGATCGCCTGCTGGTACTTGGCCGAGACGGAGTCGGCGCCGTCGGAGAAGCCGCGCCGGCGGCCGTCGCGCAGACCGTCGGCGATGCCCCGCTTCTTGCCGCGCGCGAAGCCGCGGTTGAACGACGTCAGCGACGACGCGTTGGTGCCCTTCTCGAGACCCTTCGCGTAGCCGTCGTCGTAGCCCGCCTTCGTGCCCGCGAGCACGCCCGCAGCGTGCGCGTCGGAGACCTTCTTCGCGACGTCGACCTTGGCGGCCGGCTCGCTCTGCGTGGCCTTCCCGACGTTGAACGCCATCGCGGCGGCGCCGCCGGCCAGGGCCACCGCCAGGACGAGCGCGATCGCGAACGTGGCGCGGCGTGACAGCACCCCCGCTCGTGGGCCGCGCGGGAGATCGTCCTCGAGCGCGAGCTCGACGTCGTCATCGGCCGGGAATGCGGCTTCGGAGTAGGTCGACATGCCTTAACCCTTATACACCCCATGCCGCGTCCCGCAAAAGGGGCATGTGGATTGTTGCTGTTTGCTGCGAGAAGCTCTTCCGCAACGTTTCCCGGGCGGGACGAAACTCCTGCCAGGAGGCTACAGCCGGGCGCGGGCGGCGCGGAGGCGCCCGAGCGACTCCTCGCGGCCGAGCAGCGCGATCGACTCGAACAGCCCGGGCGAGATGGTGCGGCCCGAGATCGCAACGCGCGGCGGCAGGAACGCGACCCGCGGCTTCAGGCCGAGCCCGTCCGACATGGCTCGCAGCGCAGCCTCGACGTCGGCGGTCTGGAACGCCGACGCGGCCTCCAGCGCCGCGACACAGCCGTCCAGGATCGCCGCGGCCCCGGACAGCGCGGCCACCTTCTGCCACGCGTCCTCGTCGTAGACCACCGGGTGGAACAGGAAGCCGGCGAACTCCTCGAACTCGCCCAGCGTCGCGATCTTCTCCTGCACGAGCGGCACCGCGTCGGCGATCTCGGCGCGGTTCGCGATCGGCGACCCGCGGTCGGCCAGGAACGTGCGCAGGCGGCCGGCGTACTCGTCCGCCGGCAGCGCGCGCAGGTGCATGCCGTTCATCCACGCCAGCTTCTGGTGGTCGAACACGCCGGGCGAGGTGCTGACCCGGTCGATCGAGAAGCGCTCGACCAGCTCGGAGACCGACATGATCTCGGTCGAGTCGTCGAAGCTCCAGCCAACCAGCGCGAGGTAGTTCACGACGGCGTCGGGCAGGTAGCCGGCGTCGCGGAACTCCTCCACCGAGGCGGCGCCGTGCCGCTTCGAGAGCCGCTTCTTGTCGGCGCCGAGGATCTGCGGCAGGTGCGCGGTGACCGGGTAGTCGTGCCCGAGCGCGCCCAGCAGCAGCTTCTGCCGCGGCGTCGACGACAGCAGGTCGTCGCCGCGGATCACATGCGTCATACCGTGGTGGACGTCGTCGAGCGGGTTGGCCAGCTGGTACGTCGCCACACCGTCGGCGCGCAGCAGCACGTGGTCGCCGAGCAGGCGGTTCTCCCAGGACACGGCGCCGCGGACGAGGTCGACGATCTCGGTGGCGCCGTCGAGCGGCGTCTTGAACCGGATCACGGCCTGCCGGCCGGCCGCCTCGTACTCCGCGACCTGCGCGGCGGTCAGGTCGCGGTGCGCGCGGGTCGGGGACGCAGGGTCATCGGTCTCGCGCGCCAGTGCACGGGCCGCGTCGAGCTGCTCCGGCGTCTGGAAGCAGCGGTAGGCGAGCCCGGCGGCGACCAGCTGCGCGGCGACATCGCGGTAGACGCCGAGCCGCTCGCTCTGCAGGTACGGGCCGAACGGGCCGCCCAGCGCGGGCGACTCGTCGAAGTCGAGGCCGAGCCAGTCGAGCGACCGCTGGATCTGCTCGATCGCCCCCTTCGTCTCGCGGGACTGGTCGGTGTCCTCGATCCGGAGGACGGCGACACCGCCCTGGTGGCGGGCGAACAGCCAGTTGTAGAGGGCGGTGCGGACACCTCCGACGTGGAGGTACCCGGTCGGCGAGGGACAGAAGCGGACCCGGACCTTCATCGACGCCCTATCGTACGCGGCCGATGCTCTACGGCGCGCACGTCTCGGTGGCTGGTGGAATCACGAACGCGATCCCGCGCGCGGTCGACCTCGGCTGCGACGCGATCCAGATCTTCACGCAGAGCTCGCGCCAGTGGAAGCCGACGCATCACGATCCGGCCGTGCTCGCGCAGTTCGGGCCGATGGCCGCCGAGGCGGGCATCCGGTACGGGCTCTGCCACGCCATCTACTTCATCAACCTGGCGTCGCTCGAGGACGAGATCTTCGACAAGTCGGTCGCCGCGCTGACGAACACCGTCGGCATCGCGGCCCAGATCGGGGCCGACGTCTGCTTCCACGTCGGCTCGCACCGCGGCAACGGGCTGGCGGCCACCATGCCGCGCATCCAGGCCGGGCTGGAGGCCGCATTCGAGGTGCTTGCGCCCGACACCTGGCTGCTGCTCGAGAACTCCGCCGGCGCCGGCGACACCATCGGCCGCGACGTGGGCGAGCTGGCCGCCGTGATCAAGGCGTCGGGCCACCCGCGGCTCGGCCTCTGCATCGACACCTGCCACATCTACGTCTCGGGCATCGACCTGCGCGACTCCGGCACGGTCGACCGCTTCCTCGACGACGTCGACGGCCAGGTCGGCCTCGACCGGCTGCGCGCGCTGCACGTCAACGACGCCGCCGCCGCGCTCGGCTCGAACCGCGACCGCCACGCGAACATGCTGGAGGGCGAGATCGGCGAGCAGATGGGCGTGTTCCTGTCGCACCCCGCGCTGCAGGGGCTGCCCGCCATCCTCGAGACGCCGGGGCAGGAGGGCAAGGGTTCCGACCCCGAGGAGGTCGACCGCCTGAAGCGCGTCCATCGCGCGGGGCTGGCTACACGCGCGCGCTGATGCGGAACGCCTCGCCGTCCACCGGCTCGGCGAACTCGGGGTTCACGCACCCGATCACCGGCAGCCGGCCGGTGTAGGCACGCTCGACCGAGGACCGGCACAGCGGCAGCGGACGCCGGTCGGCCCGCAGCAGGCCGAACCGGCCGCGGTTGGCCTCGCGCACGCGCTCGAACACCTCGAGGTCGATCTCGGCCGAGAACACCCGCTCCACGCAGCCGACGATGCGGCGGCCCGACTCGTCGTCGTACGCGTACAGGTTCGGGCAGCCAGAATCGACGCAGGCCGTCGGGTCGATCGTCCAGTCGCAGTACACGCGGCAGAGCCGGCACGTGCCGCCCGCTCCGGTGTGGGGGCTCGACGATCCCATGTCCGGATTGTCCCCGTTCTCCGGCGAGGCGGCAAGCCCCACGAAAGGGCTATTTGGAGCGGATGCCGACGTTCCCGGTCGAACCGACGAGGGAGCCCGTGGTGATCCGCGCCGTGAAGCGCCACGGTCCGGGGCGGTCCTGCATGCGGCGCAGGAACTTGCCCGTCCGCGTCTTCAGCTTGAGGCAGGCCTGGTAGTTGGTCGGGTCGCGGAGCGCCTTCCCGTTGCGCGTGTTGAACTGCCACCGCCACTGCTCGCCGTCGGGGCCGTCGGCCAGCACGCGGATGACCTGGCCCTTCTGGACCGTCGCCCACGACGCCTTGATGCGGACGAACAGCAGCAGGTCCTTCGTGGCCCGCACGACGGTCTTGATCTGCCGGCCCGGTACGACGTGCCTGCGCGCCACGATGGTGCCGTCGGTGAGCCGCACGTTGACGGTCTTCGACGAGCAGAACGCCACACCCTTGACGCCGAGGCCGACGCGCTTCGCATCGGCCGGCACGACCGCCACGAGCAGGATTGCGAGGACGAGGAAGACGAGGCGTCGCACGCCTCTCATCCTACTCAGGAAGCAGCGCGCGGTATGCGGCGACGTCGAGCAGGCCGTTCGCCGACGACACGTCGTCGAGCCGCACCCGGATCAGCCAGCCCTCGCCGTAGGGATCCTTGTTGACGAGGTCGGGGTTCTCGATCACGGCCTCGTTCGCACCCGTCACCTCGCCCGAGAGCGGTGCGATCACGTCGCTGACGGCCTTCACCGACTCGAGCTCGCCGTACGGCTCGTCGGCCGTCACCCGGGCGCCGATCGCCGGCGGGTCGAAGTACACGACCTCGCCGAGCGAGTCCTGCGCGTACCAGGTGATGCCGAAGACGGCCTCGTCTCCCTCCAGGCGCACCCAGTCGTGCTCGCGGTGGTACCGCAGATCGTCGGGATAGACCCCTTCGGCCATGGTCGCTACGACTCCTTCTTCTTGAGCAATGGCTTGGCGGCGACCACGGCATCCCTGCTGCGCCCCCGTACATCGATGACGACCGCCGTTCCCACGGCGGTCCGGTCGGTGCGGACGTACCCCATCCCCACTCCCTCGTCGAGGCTCGGCGAGAGCGTCCCCGAGGTGACGACGCCGATCGCGCCGCCGCCGGCATCGCGGATCTCCATGCCGCCGCGCGGGATCGCGCGCTCGGCCATCCGGAACGCGACCAGCCGCCGCGACGGGCCTTCCTCCTTCGTCCGGCGCAGCACCTCGGCGCCGGTGAAGTCCTTGCCCAGCGCGCAGACCCAGCCCAGGCCGGCCTCGATCGCGTTGGTGGTCGCGGTGATGTCGTTGCCGTGCAGCGGGTAGCAGACCTCGAGCCGCAGCGTGTCGCGCGCACCGAGGCCGCACGGCACCGCGCCGGCGGCGAGCAGATGGTTCCAGACGGCGACGGTGCCGTCGGCGGGCGTGACGATCTCCACCCCGCGTTCGCCCGTGTAGCCGGTGCGGGCGACGAGGCAGTCGACGCCGGCGATGGTGCGCGTCTCGAACCCGAACGACGGAAGGTCGGCGACCGCGCCGTCGAGGACGTCGTCGGAGGCCGGGCCCTGCAGGGCGATCATGCCGTGCGCGGCGGAGTGGTCGATCACCGGCACCCCGTCCGAGGCGGCCTGCAGGAACGCGACGTCGATCTCGGTGTTGCCGGCGTTCACGACCAGGAGGTAGTCGTCGGGTCCGCGCCGGTACGCGATCAGGTCGTCGACGATCCCGCCCGTCTCGTTCGTCAGCAGCGTGTACTGGGCCTGACCGTCACCGATGCGGTCGAGGTCGTTCGACAGCACGCGCTGCAGGAAGTCGTGGGCGCCCGGCCCGGAGATCTCCACCTGCCCCATGTGCGACACGTCGAAGATGCCGGCGGACGACCGCACCGCCCGGTGCTCGTCGTTGATGCCCGCGTAGTAGACGGGCATGTCCCAGCCGCCGAAGTCGATCATCCGGGCGCCCAGCGCGAGGTGGCTCGCGTGCAGCGGTGTCGTCCGGGTGGTCAACGCGGATGCCTCTCGGCGCAGTGGTCGGGACGCACGGGCCGAAAGCATACATGCGTCGTTCTCGGCCGGCCTGGTAGGATCCCGCGGTCGCCGGCGGGCGGCATGCGACTCCATGAGACGTCCTGCGACACTCATCGCCCTCGTCCTCGCGACGACGATCTCGGCTCCGGCCGCCGCGCATGCGGCGACGCCGCTGCTGTTCCCTGTCGTGGGCGGCGCGACGTACTTCGACGACTACGGCGACGCCCGCTCCCAGGGCCGGCACCAGGGGAACGACCTGATGTCGGCCAAGCACACGCCGGTGATCGCGGTCGCCGACGGCGTCGTGAAGCTTCAGCACTCCGGACGCGGCGGCTACATGCTGTACCTGCGCAACGCGCAGCACGAGTGGCTCTACATCCACCTGAACAACGACGTGCGCGGCAACGACGGCAGGGGCGGCCCGAAGACGGCGTACGCCCGCGGCCTCCGTTCGGGCATGCGCGTGAAGGCCGGTCAGGAGATCGGCTACGTCGGCAACTCCGGCGACGCCGAGGGCGGGCCGTCGCACCTGCACTTCGAGGAGCACTCGCGGAGCGGGACGCCGCACGACCCGTACCGGCGCCTGCGCGCCGCGCCGATCGTGCTGTTCTCCGCCGTCGCGAGCAAGCGCACGACGCCGCTGCAGCCGATGTTCCTCGGCCGGATGACGTGGGTCGCGGGCGGCGACAGCGGCGTCTACGTCCGCGCCGCGATCCGCCTCACCAGCATCCGCATCGGCTCGCGCACCATCACGACGCGGAAGCAGGTCGTCATGAAGCTGTCGGCGGCCGCCGCAGCCTCGGCCGAGACGATCGCGCCCGGCTCCCTCGTCCGCGTCGTCGCAACCGGCGCGCCGATCACGCTCGCCCACCAGCTGATGCGACCCGGAGTCTGGGAGGCGGCGACAATCACCACCCGGTGAACGTCCTCCGCGCCATCCGCGCCTTCCCGCCGCACGGCTGGCTGATGTTCGGGCTCCAGATGCTCCTCCTGTTCGCCGCGAACGCGGTGTACGAGGTCACCCGTGCGCTGGTCGAGGGCGACGCCGGCGTCGCGCTGGCCCACGCGCACGACATCATCCGCGTCGAGCGCGCGCTCGGGATCTTCGTCGAGCGCGACCTGCAGCAGTGGGCGCTGGACGGCCCCTCGTTCGTGGCCGACACCGCCCGCTGGACGTACCAGAACTGCCAGCGGCTGATCACGTGGTCGTTCGTGATCTGGCTGTACCTGCGGCGCAACGCCTTCTTCCCGCGGGTGCGGAACACGATCATCACCCTCGACGTGCTCGGCCTGGCCGGGTATCTCCTGTATCCGACGGCCCCGCCGCGACTGACGCCGGGGTTCGGCTTCGTCGACGTGCTTGACCCGTCGCAGGCCAACCTGCGCTCGTCGCTGGTCGGCTCGCTGACGAACCTGTACGCCGCCGTCCCGAGCCTGCACTCCGCCTACGCGCTGCTGCTCGGCATCACCGGCTTCCGGGCCTGCCGGCACCTCGTGACACGCCTGATCTGGGCGCTCTACCCCGTGCTGGTGATCTGCTCGACGGTCATCACCGGTAACCACTGGTGGCTGGACGCGGTCGCCGGCGCCGCCGCCCTCGCCGTCGCGTGGGTGATCGTCAGCCGGCTGCCCGCCGGAGCAAGCCGGCCAGTTGCGCCGCCCGCCCGCGACGCGAGATCTGCTCCCGCGCAGCCGGGCTGAGGCCTGGCACGGCCAACGTCCCGGCCTCGTGCCGGGCGGCGAGATCGAGGATCGCCCGGCGGACGCCCTCCGCGTCGTCGGGCGCCACGACCGTGCCCGCCCCGGCCGCTGCGATCTCCCGCGCCGCCGCGCCGTGCGGCGGCACCAGGCCCAGGATCGGGCGGTCGGCCGCCAGGTACTCCCACGTCTTGGCCGGCACGACGGCCTCGGCGCCCGCGCGATCCTGCATGAACAGCAGCAGCACGTCGGCGTCGCGCTGCGCCTGCAGCACCACGCCGTGCGGCCGGGTCGGCTCGACCTCCACCACGCCGGCCAGGCCGATCCTCGCCAGCCGGTCCCGCTCGGCGTCGGGAAACGACCCGATGAAGCGCGCCCGCACGCGATCGCGGAGCGCCGGCCGCTCGCGCAGCGCGGCGGCCAGAGCGGCCAGGAACACGCCCGGCCCGCGATCGCCGAAGAAGTAGCCCGTGAACAGGAAGGTCAGCCGCGGATCGGCGTGACGCCCGAGGGCGGCGATCTCCTCCACCTCGGCGCCGTTCGGGATCACCTCGACGGGCACGCCGGGCGCGAGGGTGCGCACCTCGTCGGCGATCGCCTCGTTCACACACGCGGCGCCGGCCATGCGCGGCGCCGCCAGCCGTGCCAGCCGCCCGGAGGCGGCGAGCTTCGCGCGCACGGCGCGCCGGTCGCGCGACACGTCGGGATTCGCCAGCCACGGATCGCGCCAGTCGGCCACCCACGGCAGGCCGCTGCGCTTTGCGAGGATGCCGCCGGCCACGGTCACGCTGTGGGGCGGGCTCGTGGTCAGCAGCGCGTCGAACCGGCCGGTGCGCAGCAGCCGGGTGGCCTCCGGCAGCAGGTCGGCGAGCCACGGCACGTCGACGTCGGGCAGCAGCAGCCGGCGCGGCGCCAGCCGGGCGCGCACCAGCGCGCGGTCGACCCTGCCGGTCGCGGCCGCGACGCGGTCGGCGGGCAACACGCGGTTGCCGGGGCCGCGATACCGGACGCGATGCACGCGCAACCCGTCGGGGATCCGGCCCAGCGACGCCGGATCCGACGCCAGCCAGCGCGCATCGACGGGTGCCAGCACCTCGCACTCGATGCCGTGCGCCGGCAGGTGCTCGCAGAAGCGCAGCGTCCGCTCCACGCCCCCGCCCGAGGTCGGCGGGAAGTAGAAGGCGACGTACAGGACGCGCATCAGCCGCGCTGCGCGTTGCGTTCCCGCGCAAAGCGCGAGAGGGCCGCGAACACCGCGCCGATGGCGGCGAGCCCGGTCGCGACCTCGAACGATCGCGGCTGCTGGACGGTCACCCACCCGATCGTCAGGAGGCCGAGCGTGAAGAAGTAGCCGAACGCGAAGGCGGCGGCGATCGACGCGTAGCGCTGCATCGCCGTCAGGATAGGCCGACTCCGGCGCCTACGGCTCCAGAAGCCCCCGCTGCGTGACGCCCGCCTTCAGCCACCAGCTCTCGGCGACCCAGTCCAGCACCATCGTCAGCACGTCGTCGTCGATCACCTCGACCGTCACCCAGCCGTAGCGCCCGACGTACTTCGCGACCGAGATGAACGACTGCGTCAGCGCCGCCTCGCGCTCCTCGGCGTCGAGCTTGACGGTGACCCGCACCGGGTCCTCGCCCTCCGACATGAACACGAACACCTTGTTCGGCGGCAGCTTGAACACCGGGTGGCCCCACGGCCGGTCCTCGTAGGTCTCCGGCAGCGTGAGCGCGTGCCGGCGGATCGCCTCCTCGAACTCGGCGGCGGTCACGGGCGGGCGGCCTCGTCGGCGGCGGGGTGCCAGGCGGTCACGTCGGCGACGGCGGAGACGGCGATCACGCGGTCGCCCACGCGGCGTCCCTGCGCGCGCTCCCACAGCCAGCGGACATCGCCGGTCGCCGTCCGGACGCGGAACTCGACACTCGACGCCTGGGCGGCCGCGAGCCGTACGCGGTGGGCCTCGAACAGCGCCCGGTCGTCGTCCAGCACGGCCGCGGCGAGCACGCGCTCGTCGGCGTCCGCGACGCCGATCAGCCGGGAGATGCCCGATCCGGCAGTCGTGCGCCAGATGCCGTCGGCGCCTAGCTCGAGCTCGTAGACGGGCTCGTCGACGGCGTCCAGCAGCGCGGCGATGCGGGGATCGCGAGAGGTCTGCCTGACCACGACGAACACGGTCGCGGCCGCGTCGCGGGGCCGCGTCCGGTCGACCGCCCCCTCGACGACGAAGCTGCGGACGACGCCGTCCAGGCCGCGCAGGCGGGTATCGACCGTGAAGCGGTCGGCGGCCTCGCACGCGGCCACGAGACGCTCGCGCTCGTCCGCCTCCAGCGCGCCGAAGATCGCGGCTCCGAGATCGACGCCGCGCGGCAGCGGCTGGCCCAGCAGGCGCTCCGGCAGCGTCGGGTCGGAGAAGCGCACCGACACCTGCCCCGCCTCGGTGTGGAGCACCGCGAAGCCCGCATCGGCGGCTGCCAGCAGGCCATCGAGCCGCTGCGCGCCCTCGGCGGCGATGTGTTCCAGGTCGGCGCGGGCAGCGGCCAGCTCGTCGGTCACGCGCCGGTGCTCGGTCACGTCGATCGTGATCGAGTCGGCCACGATCGCGCCGTCCGGCGTGTGGCGGGCCTTCGCGCGGTCAGCCAGCCACCGGAAGGTGCCGTCGCGCGACACGACGCGGTAGACGACCTCCATCGGGTGGTCGGGCCGTAGGGCGTTCCAGGCGGCCGCGTACGCCTGCCGGTCGTCGGGGTGCACGGCGTTGTTCCACACCTCGTCGAAGAAGTCGAGGTCGTCGAGGAGGGTGTTCGGCAGCCCCAGCAGGCGCGCGTGGCCCGGGCCCTTGTAGACGGTGTGCCACCAGCCGTCGGCGCCGAGCTCGGCGTGGTACAGCACCTCGTCGATGGAGTGCACGACCCGCTCGAGATCCTCGTGCGCCTCCGACAGCGCCTGCTCGGCGACCCGTACCTCGGTGACGTCGATCAGGATGCCGTCCGCCAGCAGCCGGCCGGCCGCGTCGGTGCGTGGCCGTGCGCGCTCGTGCACGTGGCGCACGCCGCCGGGGATCTGGAGCCGGAAAACGCGATCGATCGCCGCGCCACGGGCCAGCTGCAGGTAGCCCTGCTCGACGAACGCGCGGTCGCCAGGGTGCACGGCGGCCGCCAGCCAGCTCGCCATCCCCTGCGCCGTCGTCCGGTCGGTGCCGGTGACGCGCTCCCAGCCGGGGCCGACGTAGGACATCTCCCACGGCGCCGCCGTGTCCTCGTCGAGCTCGAGCGTGTAGGCCACGGCGGCCACGCTGGCGAGCACGCGGTCGAGCTGGCCGCGCGTGGCGACCAGCTCGGCCGTCAGCTCGGCGCGATCGGTCACGTCGCTCACGATCACGTCGGCGAAGCGTCGGCCGTCCGGCTCGTCGCGCGGGACCGTCCGCAGCAGCAGGCGGCGCACCTGCCCGTCATCGGCAATGCGCCGGATGCCGATCGCGACCCGCTCGCCGCGGCGGATGGCGTCGAGGGCTCCGGCGTACTCCTCCAGGTCGTCCGGGTGCACGTCCTGCTCGCGCAGCAGGTCGCGGCCCGTGGTGGCGCCCACCTCGTCGACGGTCACGACGTTGCCGTCGGGCAGCACCTCGAGCGTCACGACGACGTCGTCCAGCTGGCGCAGCACGCTCTCCAGCCGGTGCCGGGCGCTCGATAGCTGCCGCTCCACCGCGCGCCGGTCGGTCACGTCGACGCGAACGCCGGCGACCGTGCCGCCGCGGGAGGATGCGAACCGGTCCCAGATCTCCCGCGTCTCGCCGTCGGCGCGGACGATGCGGTACTCGACCTCGCTCGGCTCGCCGCGCGCGGCGTGCTGGCAGGCCTCGGCGAACGCCGCGGCATCGTCGGCATGGACGGCGTGTGCCCACGCCGCCGCGCTGTACGGCGCGCCGAGCAGCTTCGCGGCGCCGGGCCCGGCCACGTGGCCGCGCCAGGAGCCGTCGGGGTGCAAGCGCCCCGAGTACGGCACCGTCCCGGTGGCCGCGGCGATCCGCGCCAGCGAGGTCGTGGCCTCGCGCTGTGCCAGCAGCACGGCCAGCGAGGCCGTCAGGAGGGCGAGGCCCCAGACCAGCAGCTCCCAGCGGCCGCCGTCGCCGTTGACGTGGACCAGCAACCCGACGATGGCAGCCGCCACGACCAGGAGCCAGAACCGCAGCGTGCGCACCGCCGCATTCTACGACGCTCGTCAGGTGGCGAGCACGCGCGTGATCGCCGCGATCGCACGGTCGGCGTCGGCGATGCTGACGCAGAGCGGCGGGCACAGCCGAAGTGCCGTCGGCGAGACGGCGTTGACGAGCACGTGCTCCGTCTCGAGCAGCCGGCGCGCGACACCGGACGCGTCGCCGGCCCCGAGCTCGACCGCGTTCAGCAGCCCGAGGCCGCGCACGGCGGCCACGCCGGGCACTGCCGCGAGCTTCTCGCGCAGGTGCGCGCCGACCCGCTCGGCGTTGCCGATCAGGTCCTCCGCCACGATCGTGTCGAGCACCGCCAGTGCGGCCGCGGCCACCGGCGGCGTGGCGCCGAAGGTGGTGGCGTGCTCGCCCGGCGCGAACCCGTCAGCGAGCTGCCGCGTCACGAGCGCCCCGATCGGGATGCCCGAGGCGAGCCCCTTGGCGAGCGTGACGGCGTCGGGCTCGATCCCCAGCCGGCGGCTCGCGAGCCAGGCGCCGCAGCGGCCGATGCCGGTCTGCACCTCGTCGCAGATCAGGAGCGCGTCGTTGCGGTCGCACAGCTCCCGCGCCAGCGCCAGGAAGCCCGGCTCGAGCGGGTGCACGCCGCCCTCGCCCTGCACCGGCTCGAGCAGCACGGCGGCGGTGCCGGGGTTGACGGCGCGCCGGAGCGCCTCGCGATCGTTGGGCGGCACGTGCGAGAAGCCCTCCGGGAGCGGTTCGAACGGCACCTTCTTGTCCCGCGCCCACGTGGCCTGCAGCGTGGCCAGCGTGCGGCCGTGGAACGACCCCTCGAGGGAGACGATCTGGTGCTTGTCCGGACCGCCGCGCGCTCGGCCGCGGCGGCGCGCCAGCTTGATCGCGGCCTCGTTCGCCTCGGCGCCGGAGTTGCAGAAGAACACGCCGCCGTCCATCTCGCAGACCTCGAGCAGCCGCTCGGCGAGGGCGACGCCGGGCTCGGTCCAGTACAGGTTCGAGACGTGCCCGAGCGTCGCCGCCTGACGCGCGAAGGCCTCGATCGGCGCCGGGTGGGCGTGCCCGAGCGAGACCACGGCGAGCCCCGCCACGAGGTCGAGGTACTCGGTGCCGTCCTCCGACCACAGCGTCGTGCCGGAGCCGCGCACGAACGCGATCGCGCGCGGCGGGTAGGTGGGAAGGACGGCGTGGGAGCCGCGCTCGGCGATGCTCATGCCGTGACCACGGTGCCGGCCCCGATGCGGACGCGCCCGACGCCGGCCGCGACCGCTGCGCCGCAGGCCGCGAGCTTCGGCAGCATGCCGCCCGACACGGCCGGCGGTGCCGACGCGCTGATCTCGGCGATCACGCTGCCGTCCTCGGCCAGGACACCCGGCACGTCGGACAGGAACACCAGCTCCGCGGCGCCGATGGCGGCCGCCACCGCCGCGGCGACGTCGTCGGCGTTCACGTTCAGGTAGCGCTCCCCCGAGCCGTCGCGCGCCAGCGGGGCGATCAGCGGCACGCCGCCGGCGGCCCACGCGGCTTGCAGCGGCGCGGTCTCCACCGCCGCGATGCGGCCGACCAGGCCGAGCTCGGGCAGCCGCTCGCCGACCAGCGCCTCGCCGAGCCGCATCGGCACGGCGGTGACGCCTGTCTCGGCGATCGCGGCGACCAGCTCGTCGGAGACCCCGGCGAGCGCCTTGCGCACGCACGCCAGCGACGGCAGGTCGGTGAAGCGGCGCCCGCCCACGAAGCGCGGCTCGATGCCGCGGCGGCGCATCAGCGCCGAGATCTGCGCCCCGCCGCCGTGGATGATCACGAGCTGCCGTCCGCCCGCGCCGAGCGCGAGGGCGTCGGGCAGGGAGCCGAGGGCGTTGCCGCCCAGCTTGGCGACGACGGGCTGCATCAGGTCGTGTACTCCGAGTTGTTGAGGACGTACTCCGTCGAGAGATCGGAGCCGTAGATGACGGCCGACTCGTCGCCGGAGCGCAGGTCGATCCGCACGTGCACCTCGGCCGCCCGGGCGGCCTCGCCGGCGGGGCCGGCGGCACCGACGACGGCGATGCCGTCGCGCACCAGCGGCACCCCGCCCAGGTCGATCGCGATCCGGTCGGTGTCGAGGTCGACGCCGCAGACTCCGAGCGCCGCCACGATCCGGCCCCAGTTCGGGTCGGCGCCGTACAGCGCGCACCGCACCAGCTGGTCCTCGGCCACGTGGCGCGCGGCGCGGTCGGCGTCGGCCACCGAGCGGGCGCCGACCAACTCGTAGCGCGCGATCCGCCGTGCGCCCTCGCCGTCGGCGACGATCTCGAGCGCGAGATCGTGGCAGACGCCGAGCAGCGCCTCGCTGAACACGGCGCAGTTGGCCTCCGAGATGGTCACGCCGGAAGCGCCGGACGCCAGCACGATCACGGAGTCGGACGTCGACTGGCTACCGTCGACCGTGATCCGGTTGAACGAGCGGGCGGCGGCGGCACCGAGCAGCGGCTGCAGCTGGTGGGCGGCGATGGCGGCATCGGTGGTCAGGATGGCGATCATCGTGCCGAGGTCGGGGCGGATCATCCCGGCGCCCTTCGCCATACCGCCGACGCGCACCTCGCGGCCGTCGATCTCGACCGAGCGGGCGGCGTGCTTCGGGTGGGAGTCGGTGGTGCAGATCGCGATCGCGGCCCGATCGCCGCCGTCAGGCGTCAGCGCGCCTGCGGCCGCGGCGATGCCGGCCTCGACGCGGTCCATCGGCAGCGGGACACCGATCACGCCCGTCGAGCACA
>JBBQFB010000042.1:0-21832 GCA_038321545.1 Gaiellales bacterium | reverse complement strand
CACCGAACCTACCAACCAGGTGCCAGTCACCAGAATCGATGCATCCTCCACGTCAGCGATCGGCCTCGTCCCGGATCCGGATGAGGTCATCACCTGGCACTTGAGACGTCCCCCTGCCGCCTCCGCGCTTGCGGCTGGTGCCGGCCACCGACGAAAGCTGCACGTCACCACGGCCACACCCGCGCACGCCTTGCGTCTGCAATCCGAGACGGCCGCTCGTCCGACCTACGACAGACAAGCCCGGCCCGGCGCAAGCTCCGGGCTGCGGCGCGGACCCCACTCATCGCAAGCCGGCGAACGCCTCACCAGCGCTACTCCCAGCACCGAATACCCCACCCGAAATCCGCGGCACCCAGCGCAGCCTCGCCCAGCGCAGCCCGAAGCAGCTCAGCCCGAAGCTGCACCGAACCTACCAACCAGGTGCCAGTCACCAGAATCGATGCATCCTCCACGTCAGCGATCGGCCTCGTCCCGGATCCGGATGAGGTCATCACCTGGCACTTGAGACGTCCCCCTGTCGCCTCCGCGCTTGCGGCTGGTGCCGGCCTCCGACGAAGGCTGCACGCCGCCGCGGCTGCACCCGCGCACGCGTTGCGTCTGCGATCCGACCCGGCTGCTCGTCCGACCTACGACAGACAAGCCCGGCCCGGCGCAGGCTCCGGGCTGCGGCGCAGACCCCACTCATCGCAAGCCGGCGAACGCCTCACCAGCGCTACTCCCAGTACCGAATACCCCACCCGAAATCCGCGGCACCAAGCGCAGCCTCGCCCAGCGCAGCCCGAAGCAGCTCAGCCCGAACCGGCTCAGCCCGAAGGCTGCAATCCGCCCGCCGCAGACTCGCCCAGCACAGCCCGAAGCGGCTCAGGCCCCACGCGCCGCGTCCCGGATCCGGATCGGGCCATCAACTGGCACTTGAGACGTCCACCTGTCGCCTCCGCGCTGGCGGCTGGTGACGGCCACCGACGAACGCTGCACGCCACCACGGCCACACACCCGAACAGAGCCCGGTCGGAGCGCCCGTTTCCCAGCACAGTCGAAACGGTGCCACGCACCGGAGCGGATACGGTCGGGCGTGCAATCCCCGCCCACCTCGCCGACAATGCCCACCGCAGGCGAGCAGGAGGCTTGGCGATGAAGGTGATCCGGGGCGGGACCGTCGTGACCGCAACCGACGCGACGCTCGGCGACGTCCTGATCGACGGTGAGACGATCGCCGCGGTCGGCTCCGTCGGCGACGTCGACGCCGAGGTCATCGACGCCACCGGCTGCTACGTGCTGCCCGGCGGCGTCGATCCGCACACGCACCTGAAGATGCCGTTCGGCGGGACCTGGACGATCGACGACTACGACACCGGTACGCAGGCCGCCGCCGCCGGCGGCACCACCTCCATCGTCGACTTCGCCCTGCAGATGCACCCCGACGGGCTGGTCGAGTCGCTCGCCGAGTGGCAGGGCCGAGCGGCCGGCACCGCACACATCGACTACGGCTTCCACATGGCGATCACCAACGCCACGGCGCCCACCATCGCCGACATGGGCGCCATGATCGCCGCCGGCGTCACCACCTTCAAGGTCTTCCTCGCCTACCGCGGCGTGCTGATGGTGACCGACGACCAGTTCCTGCGCGTCCTGCAGGAGTCGAGGTCCACCGGCGGCCTTGTGATGGTGCACGCCGAGAACGGCGACGCCATCGACCTGCTCGTGCACCAGGCGCTCGAGGCGGGACGCACCGAGCCGCGCGTGCACGCCGAGACACGCCCCGAGATCTTCGAGGTCGAGGCCACCAGCCGCGCGGTGCGGATCGCCGAGTACGCCGGCACGCCGATCTACATCGTCCACGTCACGTGCCGCGGCGCCGCCGAGGAGATCATCGCCGGCCGCGCTCGCGGCGTCGACGCGATGGGCGAGATCTGCATCCAGTACCTGACGCTCGACGTCGGCGACCTGTCGCGACCCGGCCTGGACGGCTTCGAGGGCTCCCGCTACGTCTGCTCGCCACCGCTCCGCGACCCCGTCAACCAGCCGTTCCTCTGGGACGCGATCGCGAACGACCATCTGCAGGTCCTGTCGACCGACCACTGCCCGTTCAACGACGAGCAGAAGGCGCTCGGGCTCGGCGACTTCTCGAAGATCCCGAACGGCCTCGCGCTGATCCAGCACCGCGTGAACCTGCTCTGGGAGCACGGCGTGCGTGAGGGGAAGCTGACACCGAGCCGCGCCGTCGAGTTGCTGTCGACGGCTCCGGCGCGCATCTTCGGGCTCACCTCGAAGGGCGCCCTCGAGCCCGGCAAGGATGCAGACATCGCGATCCTCGATCCGGACCGCGAGCACGTCTTCTCCCGTCACACGTCCCTGATGGCCGTCGACTACGACGTGTTCGAGGGCCGCCGGACGCACGGCAGCGTGCGGACGACGCTCGTCCGCGGCACCGTCGTCTGGGACGACGGCCGCATCCACACACGGCCCGGCCACGGACGGTTCGTGGCGCGCGCACCCTATGGAGGTTCCTGATGCCGTTCGATCCCGCCCGCGCGATCGCCGACCTGCGAGCGATCGCCGACCTGACCGGCGGCCACGGCACCGGCGGCGCCCGTCGCGTCTGCTGGACGGACGAGTGGGCGAAGGCCCGCGCCTACGTGCACGACCAGCTGGTCGCGACCGGTGCCGCGATCGACCGCGACGAGGCCGGAAACGTCTGGGCGTACCTGCGCGGTAGCGGCGACGGCATGGTGATCGTCGGGTCGCACGTCGACTCGGTGCCGGAAGGCGGCTGGCTGGATGGCGTGCTCGGCATCGCCGGCGCGCTCGAGGTGCTGCGGGCGACGGCCGAGGCCGGCCAGCCGCCGTGCACCGTGGCGTTCGTCGACTTCGCCGACGAGGAGGGCGCCCGCTTTGCCCGCAGCCTGTTCGGCTCGTCCGCGGTCTCGGGCTACATGGTGCCGTCGGAGCTCGCCGATCTGCGCGACCGCGACGGCCACCGGCTGGAGGACGCGCTGCGCGCCTACGGCGTCGAGATCGATCACGTGCTCGAGGCGGGCAACCGCCTGGACGGCACCCGCGCCTTCCTCGAGCTGCACATCGAGCAGGGCCCCGTGCTCGAGGCGGAGGGCCTCGCCGTCGGCACCGTGCTCGGCACGGTCGGCATCGAGCGCTTCCGCGTGCACTACACCGGCCAGGCCGCACACGCCGGCTCGACACCGATCCGCCAGCGCCGCGACTCGTTCCTCGCGGCCGCCCGCACGGCGCTCGAGCTGCGCGAGATCGCGCTGCGCAACGACGGCATGTGCACCGTCGGCGCCGCCACGTGCACGCCCGGCGTCGTCACCGCCGTCCCGGGGCGCACCGAGATCCTCGTCGACCAGCGGCATCTCGACGCCGGCGTGCTCGCCACCATGAAGGCCGAGTTCATCGCCGCTGCCGAGCGCCTCGCCGCCGAGGAGGGCTGCACCGTCGACGTGGAGCAGATCTGGAGCATCGAGCCGATCGCGTTCGACCAGGGCCTGATCGACATCGCGGGCACCGCCGTGCGCGAGATCACGGGCACCGACCGGCGGCTGCCGTCAGGCCCGCTTCACGATGCCGCCGAGGTGGCCCGCACCGGCGTGCCGACCGTGATGATCTTCGCGTCGTCCACGAACGGCATCAGCCACGCGAAGGAGGAGGACACGCCGGTCGAGCACCTCGAGCTGGCGCTGCAGGCGTTCGGCCTCGCCGCCGAACGCGTGATCCACGGAGCCGGCTAGGCCGTCTCCTCCAGGCCGAGGTCGGCGACGATCTCCTCGACCGCAGTCGCCTCCGCCGGCGGTGCCGCGTGGCGCGGCCGCCCGTACGACGCGCGCTCGGAGACCTCGGCGACCTGACGCCGGACGCGGTCTGCGAGACCGTCGATGGCCGCGTACATGTCGCTCGCGGTCGAGCGGGCACGGACGACGTGGCCCCGCGTCAGCAGCGTCGCCTCCGCGATCTGCGACTCGGGGATGCGCGGGTTGCGCTCCACGGACAGCTCCACGTCGCACGTGCACTCACGTGTGAACAGCCGATCGAGCCGCTGAAACCGCTTCCCCACGTACTCGCGCAGGGGTGGCGTGACGGGAAGGTTGCGACCGTGCACCTCGATCTGCATCCTGGTTTCCTTTCGTCGCCGTTGCCCCAAGAGTACCGCCGCCCGGGCCAGTCGATGTTGCGGATTCGTGGCACTCGCAGGCGCGACCAGGGGACGGCCGCCGGTGCATCCGCTTCAATGCCCTCGGCATGCTGATCAACGTCGCCACGGCACTCGACCTCGAGCTCGGCCCCTCGTGATCGAGGTTCTGAAGCAGGTCGTGGCGGCCGCCTATGCGTCGCTCGGCGGCGCCGGCCTCGTGCAGGGCGCGGAGGGCAACGTGTCGGTGGCCGAGCGCAGCTCGGGCGTCGCGCTCGTGACCGCGACCGGGCTGCAGGCCGGCGAGGCGACGGCCGATGCGATCTCCGAGGTGGGGCTGGACGATGGCGCGCACCGCTCCGGCCCGGCTCCCTCCAGCGAGCTGCCGACCCACCTGGCACTGTTGCGCGCCGGGCACGGCGCCGTCGTGCACACGCACGCGCCGCACGCCACGGCGCTCGGCCTGGTGCTGGACGAGGTGCCGCTGGTGCTGGCCGAGCAGGCCGCCCGGGCCGGCGGCGCGGCGGCCGTCGTGCCCTACGCGATGCCCGGTTCGGACGAGATGGCGCTGTCGCTCGCGGCCGCGCTCCGCGGCCCCATCCGCGCCGTCGTGATCCGCAACCACGGCATGTTCAGCGTCGGCCCCGACATCGTCAGCGCCCTGTCGGCCACGCTGGCGACGGAGGAGGCGGCGCGCGTCTACCTGCTGGCCCGCGGCATCGGCGAGCCGGCCCGCGTACCCGGTCACGCGATCGCCACGCTGCGGGAGCTCGGCGGCATCACCGCCTGACCACCCGGGCGAACGTGACCACGTCGACCCGTGTCGCGCCCGCCCGCCGCAGCAGACGCGCACACACGTCGGCCGTCGCACCCGTGGTGTAGACGTCGTCGACCAGCACGACGCGGCCGGCCACATCGGCGGCCGCGCGGAACTGCGCGCGCGCGTTGCGCCGCCGCTCCTCACGATCGAGCCCGCGCTGCGGACGGCTGCCGTCGCGACGCAGCGGCCCGGCCACCTCGAGCTGCCAGGCCTCGCCCAGCAGCCGGGCCAGTGACGCCGCTCCGTCGCCGCCGCGCCACGCCGCGCGGGCCCGCAGCGCCGGCACCGGCACGAGCAGCGTGAGCGCCGGCGGCGGCTCGACCACGGCCAGCACCAGCCCTGCCGCCACGTCGGCCGCGGCGCGCAGCCCGCGGTCCTTCCAGGCCCGGACGAGCGCGTGCGCAGGCCCCGCGAGCGTGACGGCCCCCCGCGCGGAGGCGAACGCCAGCCGGCGCCCGGCGCACTCGCGACACGTCTCCGTGTCGCGCATCGTCGGCCGCCCGCAGCGCCCGCAGCGCGGCCCGCTGAGCCGTACCAGCGCCGCGTCGCACGACGCGCACACGGCCGGGCCGGGCGCGCGGCAGGAGAGACACCGGGCGGGGGCGAAGAGCGCTCTGACGTCCACGCCCCGAGCATGCCCTCCTCCCGACTCACCCCGTCCGCGCCGAACGTGACGATTCCGTTCCAGCTCCCGCCGAATGCAGCCATTTCACCGGAGCGCGTGGCATAGTGGCCCGGATGGCGGTCACCGGCAGGCGACGCCCTCGCGGTCTCGCACGCATCGTGGTCTTCGCGCTCCTGGCGGCGGCAGGCACGGGGCTCGCGGTGCAGGTCGCGCTCGGCGGCTCGACGCACGACGGCACTCCGTCGGCGGCCGGCCCGACCGTCGGCGACGTGTCGAGCGAGGCGAAGTCGTTCACGACACCCGCCCCACCCGTCCGCGACACCGACTGGAAGCTGTCGCGGTCGGTCGAGGCCGCCGTGCCGTCAGGCGCGGCCGTCGGCAGCGCCGGCAGCGGCGGCAAGGAGGTCGCGCTGACGTTCGACGACGGCCCCTCCAGCTACACCGGCGAGGTGCTCGACATCCTCGATCGCCGCGGCGCCAAGGCGACGTTCTTCATCGTCGGCCGGAACGCCGAGCACAACACCGACCTCGTCCGGCGAGCCGTCGAGTCGGGTCACGAGATCGGCAACCACACGTGGACGCACGCCGCGCTGACGGGGCTCGCAAAGGCCGCCCGGCACCAGGAGGTGCAGGGCACGAGCGACGCCGTGCGCAGCGCCGTCGGGCACGCGCCGAGCCTGTTCCGGCCGCCGTACGGCGCGATGCGCCCCGGCACCAACCGCGAGGTACGAAGTGCGGGGCTGATGCCGGTCGTGTGGAGCATCGACCCGAAGGACTACACGCCCGGCGTGACGGCGAAGTCGCTCGTTGCACGCATCGGCAACGCGCTGCGGCCGGGATCGATCATCCTGCTGCACGACGGTGGCGGCAACCGCCGCAAGACCGTCGCCGCGTTGCCAAAGATCCTCGACGAGATCGAGCGGCAGGGCTACCGCGCAGTCACGGTCACGCAGCTTCTGAACGACGCTCCGCCGGAGCAGGATGACCTGGCAGGCCGGATGTGAGGTCGGGCGTGGCCGCTAGCACGGCGGCCAGCGCGTCCACGACGGCCGGGTCGAGGCTGCGGCCCGCGCTCGCACGCAGCTGCTCGATGGCGCGCGCCGGCTCGAGCGCCGACTGGTACGGGCGCCCGGTCGTGATCGCCGACCAGGCGTCGGCAGCGGCGACGATGCGCGCGTCGATCGGGATCTCGTCGCCGGCCAGCGCATCGGGGTAGCCCGTGCCGTCGTAGCGCTCGTGGTGGTGCCGGACTGCCGCCCCGGCGCCGCCGAGTGCCGCCAGGCGGCTGACGATGTCCGCACCCAGCTCCACATGGGTGTGCAGGATCTGGCGCGCCTCGTCGGACGTGCGGCTCTCCTGCAGCACCCGGTCCGGGATCGCGAGCTTGCCGATGTCGTGCAGCCAGCCTCCCAGGCGGCACCGCACGGCCACGGCCTCCGACAGCCCCAGCTCGACGGCGATCCGGCCGGCCATCTCGGCGACCTCCTGGCAGTGCCGCTCCGGTGACGCCTCCCGAACCGTGACCGCGAGCGCGAGACCGCGCGCCAGCTGGAACACCTCGGGCTCCTCGGCCACGAGTTCCTCGGGCGTCAGGGACGAAACGAGGCGGGTGCGGTCACGGCCGCCGCGCTTGGCGGCATACAGGCCGCGATCGGCCGCGTCGAGCAGCGCCTCGTCGGACTCGCTGTCCGTCCACACGGCGGCGCCACAGGAGGCCGTCACCGTCAGCTCGCCGCCGCCCGGCAGCAGCACCGGGGTCAGCGAGATGCTGCGGCGGATGGTCTCGGCGCGCCACTCGAGCGTCTCGACGTCGGGCATCTCGGGCAGCAGGACCGCGAACTCCTCGCCGCCGTAGCGGGCGACCGTGTCGCCCTCGCGGATCGAGTCGCGCAGCCGGTCGGCGACGGCGATCAGCACGACATCGCCGGCCTGGTGGCCGTAGGTGTCGTTGACCGACTTGAACCGGTCGACATCGATCAGCAGCACGGCCGGCGGGTCGACGCGGTCGTCGCGGTCGAGCTCGATGGCCAGCGTCTGCATGAAGTGGCGACGGTTCCGCGCACCCGTCAGGTGATCGGTCACCGAGAGGTCGGCGAGCACCTGCTGGGCCGCCTCCTTCTGGGCGATCTGCGCGCGCAGCTCGTCGCTCATCGCGTCGGGCCGTCCGAGGTCGCGGATCACACCCTCCACGCGCACGCCGCCGTCGGGCTCGGGCGTGCACACGGCGCTGAGGCTGATCTGATGCGCCTGCCCGTCGTCGCGGACGACCAGCAGATGCGAGGCGATCTCGTCGCGCCCGTCCGTCATGGCGCGGATCAGCCTCTCGAGCCGGTCGCTCTCGGAGGGATCGACGGCGGCCCGCAGGAGGTCGAGCGGCCCGAGCGGCACGCTGCGTCCGATGGTCTGGGCGAGGCGCCGGCTCTCGAACAGAGGCACTGCCTCCTCGTCCAGTTCGACAAGCCATGCGAAGAGGTAATCCGGTACCGCCGACAGCACGCCTGCCAGGGTGCCGAGCAACGAGCGCTCGGTCGACCGCAGGTCTTCATCATGGCCACTCACAGCCTCCCGCATCGGCATTTCGGCGGCGCGGCAAGAGAGTGAAGTTGACGCGGCACGCATTCGCCCGTACAACGCCGACATGCCTTCGACCCTCGACGTCCACTGGCACCCCGACGTCCTCGCGCACAATACCGGAGCCGGACTGTTCGACGCCGAAGATCCCGGCTGGCTCGCGGTGCCCGAAACGCACGCCGAGAATGCCGAGCGCGTTCGCAACATGTACAGCGCGCTCCACGACGGTCCGTACCGGGATCACGTGCGGTGGCGCGACGGCCGCCACGCGACCGTCGACGAGCTGGCGTGGTTGCACGACCGCGACTACATCGACGAGGTGCGCGAGAGCTGCACCGAGGGCCGCTGGTGGACGCGCACGACGCTGACCGCGCCGGGCTCCTGGCCGGCCCTGCTGGCTGCCGCCGGCACCGCGATCCAGGCCTGCAACGCCGTGCTGGACGGCGACACGCCGCTCGCGTATGCGCTGGTGCGCCCGCCGGGCCACCACGCCTCGAGCCGCACGGCCGACGGCTATTGCTTCTTCAACAACACCGCCCTGACGGCCGAGAACGCGCGCCGGCGCGGCAAGCAGCGGGTCGCGATCCTGGACTGGGACGTCCACCACGGCAACGGCACCCAGACGCTGTTCTACGAGCGCGACGACGTGCTCACCGTCTCGTGGCACATGGCGCACGGCAGCTGGGGTGAGAGCCACCCCGAGACGGGCGCCCCGACCGAGACCGGCAGCGGCCGCGGCACCGGCTACAACGTCAACGTCGAGCTGCCGCTGGGCAGCGGCGACCATGCCTACCTGACGACGTTCGACGAGATCGTCGCACCGATCGTGACGGCGTTCGATCCCGACTGGATCATCGTCGCGTCGGGCCAGGACGCGAACCAGTACGACCCGAACGGCCGCCAGTGCGTGACGATGGCCGGGTTCCGCGGGCTCGGCGAACGAGCGCGGGCGCTGGCCGACCGCCACACGGACGGCAAGCTCGTGCTGATCCAGGAGGGCGGCTACTCGCGCACCTACTCCGCCGCGTGCCTGCTGGCGAGCGTCGGAGGCGTGCTCGGGATCGCCGAGACGCTCGCGGACCCGCTCGCGTTCCTGCCCGACCCGCCGTCGCACGCCGCGGCCGCGATTGCCGATATCCGCGCCGTCCAGGCGCGCCACTGGGAGGTTCTGCGATGAGCGACCAGCTCGCCACCGCCGTTGCCGAGGCCGAGGCGCGCTACGTCGCCGCGAACCCGGCCAGCAACGGCATCCACCTCGACCGCGCGCGCTCCATGCCGGGCGGCAACACCCGCACCGTGATTCACGTCGCGCCGTTCCCGCTCACCATCGCGAAGGCCTCGGGCGCCACGATCACCGACGTCGACGACCACACCTACACCGACTTCCTGGGCGAGTACACGGCCGGGCTGTACGGCCACTCGCACCCGATCATCCTGGGCGCGATCCGCGAGGCGCTGGCCGACGGCATCTGCTTCGGGGCGCCGAACGAGTACGAGGCGGGCCTCGCGGCGGCGGTCTGCGAACGGTTCCCGTCGATCGACCTCGTCCGGTTCACCAACTCCGGCACCGAGGCGAACATGCTCGCCATCTCGCTGGCCCGCGTCCACACCGGCCGCGAGGCGATCATGGTGTTCGAGGGCGGCTACCACGGCGGGGTGTTCTTCTACGCGACCGCGGCCGGCTCACCCATCAATGCGCCTTTCCCGACCGTGATGGGCCAGTACAACGACGCGGAGGGGGCGGCCCGCCTGATTGCCGAGAACGCCCACCGCCTGGCCGCCGTCGTGGTCGAGCCGCTGCAGGGCAGCGCCGGCTGCATCCCCGCCGACCAGGAGTTCCTGCAGACGCTGCGCGACGCCACCAGCGAGCACGGCGTGGTGCTGATCTTCGACGAGGTGATGACGTCGCGCCTCTCGCCCGGCGGCCTGCAGCTCGCGACCGGCATCACGCCCGACCTGACGTCGCTCGGCAAGTACGTCGGCGGTGGGCTCACGTTCGGGGCGTTCGGTGGCCGCACCGAGCTGATGGCACGGTTCGATCCGACGCGCGACGACGCGCTCCCCCACGCCGGCACGTTCAACAACAACGTGCTGACGATGGCGGCCGGTCTGGCCGGGCTGACGCAGATCTACACGCCCGACGCGGCGAAGCAGCTCAACGACAGCGGCGATCAGCTGCGCGAGCGGCTCACGGCGGCTGCCGCGACGCGCGGACTGCCGTTCTTCGCGAGCGGGCGCGGCTCGATGATCGGACTGCACTTCGGGCACGGGCCGCTGCGCTCGACGGCCGACATCACGGGCGATCCGGCCACCCACGGCGCCCTGCGCACGCTGCTGCACCTGCACTGCCTCGAGCACGGTTGCTCGTACGGCCGCCGCGGGTTCATGGCGCTGTCGCTGCCGCTTACCGGCGACGACCACGACCGCCTCGTTCAGGCCGTCGAGACGTTTCTCGACGAGCGCGCGGAGCTGGTGCGGCTGGCGGCGTAGGCCAGCACGAGCAGGGCACTGCCGGCCAGCGCGATCGTGGTCGCGAACCCGCGCGCGTCCAGCACCAGGCCGAGCAGCGCGGTGCCGACGGCGCCGCCCATGAACAGCGCGAACACGAAGAAGGAGATGGCGGTGCCGCGCGCCTCGGGCGCGAGCTCGGTGCCACGCGTCTGCAGCACGGAGTGGCAGATCGGCAGACCGGCGCCGACCAGCGCGACGCCGGGCACCACCAGCACCCAGGTGGGCGCGGCCGCCGCGACCAGGAAGCCGGTGCCCATCATGGTCGCGCCGCCGAGCATCATCCGCCGTTCGTCGATTCGTGCCAACAACGGCCGGATCAGCCGCGTGGCGCCGACCGAGGCGAGCGCCTCGACCGCCAGCACGAGTCCCGTCAGGATGTAGGACAGGCCGTGCTTGTCGTGCAGCAGCGCGCCGAGGTAGGCGTTGCCGCCGTGGAAGCCGGCGCCCTCCAGCGCTACCAGCCCGAACAGGACGCGGGCCTTCGGGTCCTGCAGGATGGCACGGTGCTGCGAGGGCTGGGGTCCGCGCGCGGGCACGGCATTCCGCGCCTGCCAGAGCGGCAGGATCAGCAGGGCGGCCAGCGAGGCGTCGACCACGAAGATCGCCCGCCACGAGAACAGCTCGGTCAGGATCCCGCCCAGCGCGGCGCCCGCCAGCAGCCCGCACGCCGACGCGGCGACCAGGTTGGCGATCGCCTCCTGGCGGCGCTCGTACGGCACCAGCTCGCCGACAGTCACCAGCGCGAGCGGGAAGAACGCGGCCGCGACACCGCCCGTGACGAGGCGGATGGCGGCCAGCACCGGCAGGCTCCCGGCCAGCGTGGAGGCGGCCACGATGCACGTGAACGCGACGATCGCGACCGAGATCACGCGCATCGGCCCGACGCGGTCGGCCAGCGGCCCCCACGCGAGCTGGAAGAGGCCGTACGGGACCAGATAGGCCGTGATCGCGATGCCGGCCGCGGGCACCGATACGCCCAGGTCGGCCGCGATGTCGGGCAGCACCGTCACCATCGTGCGGCCGTCCAGCATGATCACGAACGACAGCAGCCAGAGCAGCCGCGGCAGCGGCACTACAAGACGCCGCGTGCGGTCAGGGCTTCGCGCAGCTCGGGCCGGCGGGCGGCCAGCTCGTCGTAGTCCTTGGCCGGCAGGAAGCGCGACTCCGGGCCTTCGCGGGGCACCTGCAGGAACCGCGTCACCAGGTGGCTGGTCAGCTCGCCGAGCAGGCGCTCGCGCTGGATCGCCGGGCGGCCGTCGACCTCCTTGGAGACCGTGAACCACGTCCACTGGCCGTCGTGGCCGAGCAGCGCCCGCGCGTCGGCGTGAAACGTGTTCGTGTTGAAGACGCCGGCCGACGACGGGTCGAACCCGGGCGGCAGGCGGAAGTCCTCGAGGATCACGGGCCGGCCGTTCCAGCGCACCGGCCACCCGCCGCGGTCGCCGCCGGCGGCAACCACCTCGCACGACAGGTCGGCATCGTGATCGAGGTGCCAGCCGACCACGGCGGCGTCGACGGTGGCGCCGAGGTTGTCGAGATTCGCAAGCATCAGCGTCGTCCCGCCGCCGTCGACGAACCGGCCGAGCAGGCCGGAGTCGCGCACCGCGTCGACCAGGTCGCCGTGCCCCTGGGCGTACTCCGACGGGTTGCCCTCGTCGTCGTGGAAGACGTCACCGTCCGGCGTCTCACGGAGGGCGACCCCTTGCTGGAAGAGGTCGATCGCGGATCCGTCGGCAGCAGCGCCGAGCGCCTCCCGGATCGGACCGTCGGTCGCCGCCGACGTCATCACGAGCAGTGACGGCCGGCGGCCGTAGCGGCGCTCGACGGCATCCAGCTCGCGCAGCCGGATGTCGAGGAACGTGAGGCCGTCGAGCGCCTCCACCAGCGCCTTCACGACGCCGCCCATGCGGGTCGCCATGCCGCCTGCCAGCACGACCAGGCCGACCTCGCCGCGCTCCAGCGCCGCGGCGCCGATGGCCTCCAGCCGGGCGTGCCCGGGCGTGCCTCGCTCGGGCAGCGGCAGCACGTCGCCGGGCGCGGGCGGCTCGACGGTGCCGTCCACGACGTTGCGGCTCACGGCCGCTCGCCCGTGAGGTCGTAGGGCGGTCGCACCACGCCGCGCTCGGTCACGATGGCGGTGATCAGCGCGGCCGGCGTGACGTCGAACGCGTCGTTGCGCGCGACAGTGCCGATCGGCGCGGTGACGATCCCGCCGAAGCCGGTCACCTCGTCCCCGGGTCGCTGCTCGATCGGAATCGCAGCGCCGGACGGTGTCGCCGGGTCGATCGTCGAGGTGGGTGCGACGACGTAGAACGGGACGCCGTGGTGGTGAGCCAGCACGGCCAGGTTGTACGTGCCGATCTTGTTCGCGGTGTCGCCGTTGGCCGCGATCCGGTCGGCGCCGACCACGATGCCCGCCACGAGACCCTCGTGGAGGATCGCGCCGGTCGCGTTGTCCGTCACGAGGGTGTGCCGGATCCCGGCCTCGGCCAGCTCGTAGGCCGTCAGGCGCGCGCCCTGCAGTAGCGGGCGCGTCTCGGGCACCCAGACGTGCGGATCGCCGCCGCGCTCGGCGAGCGCGTGTACGACGCCGAGCGCCGAGCCGTAGCCGCCCGTTGCGAGCCCACCGGTGTTGCACTGCGTCATCAGGTGGGCGCCGTCGGCGAACAGCGTGGCGCCGTGGGCGCCCATCGCCCGGCAGCGCGCGACCTCGTCGTCCTGGATCCGCCGCGCTCGCGCCGCGATGCGACCGCGCGCCTCCTGCGGGTTCGCGACCTCGCGGTCGAGCTCGGCGAGCGCCTCGCTGACACCCCATGCGAGGTTGACGGCGGTGGGACGGGCGGCGGCCAGCAGCGCGCCCTGCTCGGCCAGGTACTGGCGCATGCCGACGGGATGCTCCGGCGCCGTCCGTGCGGCGAGCGCGATGCCCATCGCCCCGGCGATCCCGAGCGCGGGCGCTCCCCGGATCGCGAGCACCTTGATCGCGTCGATCAGCTCGGCGACCGTGTGACAGGAACGCTCGACGCGCTCGCCCGGCAGCCGCGTCTGGTCGAGGAGCACCACCGCATCGTCCTCGAGGCGGATGATGTCGAGGGGCTGGAGCAGGGCTACGTGCCCTCGTCCCAGGTTGCCAGGTAGCGCTCCTGGTCCGACGTCAGCTGGTCGATCTCGAGGCCGAGCGTGCCGAGCTTCAGGCGGGCGATCTCGGTGTCGATCGCGTCGGGCACCACGTACACGCGGCGCTCGAGGTCTGCGCCATGGCGGACCGCGTACTCGACCGACAGCACCTGGTTCGCATACGTCATGTCCATCACCGAGGCCGGGATGCCCTCCGCCGCGCCGAGGTTGACGAGGCGGCCCTCCGCGAGCAGGGCGATCTGGCGCCCGTCGGGCAGCCGGAACAGCTCGATCTCGGGACGCGGCAGCGTGCGCTCGACGGCCATCGCCTCGAGCGCCGGCACGTCGACCTCGACGTTGAAGTGGCCAGCGTTGGCGATGATCGCGCCGTCGCGCATCACCTCGAAGTGCTCGGCGCGCAGCACGTGCTTGTCGCCGGTCACGGTCACGAAGATGTCGCCGCGGCGCGCGGCATCGGCGACGGGCATCACGCGGTGCCCGTCCATGACGGCCTGCAGCGCGCGCATCGGGTCGACCTCGAGCACGATCACGTGCGCGCCCATGCCGCGTGCGCGGTCGGCGATGCCGCGACCCGCGAGGCCGTAGCCCGCGACGACCATCGTGCGACCGGCCAGCAGCACGTTGGTGGCGCGGATGATGCCGTCGATGGTGGACTGGCCGGTGCCGTAGCGATCCTCGAACAGGTGCTTCGTCTGCGCCTCGTTGACGGCGATGATCGGGAACGCGAGCACGCCGTCGGCCTCCATCGCCTTCAGCCGCATGACGCCCGTCGTCGTGCCCTCGGTGCCGACGATCACCTCGAACAGGTTGTCGCGGCGGTCGGCGTGCAGCACGCCGAGCAGGTCGGCGCCGTCGTCCATCACGATCGACGGACGGTGGTCGAGCGCGGCGTGGATGTGCGCGTAGTACGTGTCGTGGTCCTCGCCGCGGATCGCGAACGCGGCGATGCCGTATTCCTCCACGAGCGCCGCCGCGACGTCGTCCTGCGTCGAGACGGGGTTCGAGGCGCAGAGCAGCACGTCGGCGCCGCCGGCGGCCAGCGCGCGCATCAGGTTCGCCGTCTCGGCGGTCACGTGCATGCAGGCCACGAGGCGGAGGCCCTCGAGCGGCCGCTCCAGCGCGAAGCGCTCGCGAATCGCCCGCAGCACGGGCATCTCGCGATCGGCCCACTCGATACGCCCCTTCCCCTCGGGGGCGAGGGAGAGGTCTTTTACGTCGTGCCCTGGCACGGCGCGGAGTCTAGCCCGGATTGCCCTGCGGGCGCCTACCGGTCAGCGGCCAGTTCCGCCTTCAAGCGCGTGAGGCGGGTGATGTCCATCGGGTCGACGCCCTCGATGTCGGCGAGGTGGCACGAGACGAGATCGCCGAACAGCAGCAGGCCGAACGCCCGTGCCCGCTCGTCGGGGCCTTCCGCCGTCCACGTCTCGACCTTCGCGCCGTCTCCGGCCACGAACCGGCCCATGGCGTCGGTGAGCGTGGCGACCCCGCGCGACTCCGCGGCGTCGCGGAGGAACACCGCGACGTGCTGCTGCGATGTGCGCGTGCCCTGCAGCCAGCCGAGGATCTCGTTGTGCGCGATCTCGGGCACGGCACCTGCGAAGGCGGCCGCCTTGGCGTTCTCGTTGATCTGGTTCTTGAGGCGCACCGCGACGGCGGCGCGCATGCCGGAGCCGTACAGCACCGTCACGTGTCCCGCGAGCTGGTGCGCGACGGCGCGCGCCTCGTCGTCGCGGGCGGCTGCGGCATCGGCGGCGTCGGCGCCGCGGGCGATCAGGTCGGCCGCGTCGGGTGCGGCTCCGGCCTCGCCGAGCAGCACCAGCAGCGGCGCCAGCAGCAGCCCGAGCGCGCCGCGCGGCTGGTAGCCGCCCTCGACGGTGACGACGGGCACGTCATCGGTCTCGGCGAGCGCGGCCAGCGTGCCGCCCGATCCCAGCGCGACGCGGGTGGCGCGGCGCTCGCCGGCCTCGACGAACCAGTCGAGCGCCTCGGCCGTCTCGCCGGAGTAGGACGTGACCACGACGAGCGTGTCCGGCCCGACCCAGCCCGGCAGCGTGAGCCCGGCGGGCACCTCGACCGGCAGCGTCAGCACGTCGGCCAGTAGCGAGGCGGCCAGGCGCCCGCCGGCGGCCGACCCGCCGAGGCCGCACAGCGCGACGTTGCGGAACGGCCCGGCGCCCGCCAGCGCACCGCGGGCCAGGGGCGCGGCGGCCCGCAGCTGTGCGCCAAGCGCCATCGCCTGGCCGTGCATGGTCTCAGGCACCATCGGGAGCCTCCCGGAAGATTTTCTCGCCGACTACCGATCGGCCGTCCGCGATGTCCACGCCGGCGGCCACGATCGAGCCGCCCGAGATCTGCGCACGGGCGCCGACGCGGGCGCCGCGGCCGATCACGGAGTCGGTCACGACCGCGCCGGGGCCGATCACGGCGTCCTCGTGCACGACGCTGCGGTCGACGGTCGCACCCTCCCGCACGGCCGCGCCGGCACCGAGCACGGTCTCGCCCCCGGTGAGATGCATGTTGGCGGCCAGGTAGCTCTCGGGCGTGCCGATGTCATTCCAGTAGCCGGCGCAGCGCCACGCGTACAGGCCGCGGCCGACGAGGGTCGGAAACACCTCGCGCTCGATGTTGACGCGCTCCATGTACGGCACCGCGTCGAGGAACCAGCTGTCGAGCACGTAGGCGCCGGCGTTGATCCAGTACGGCGGCTCGAGCGTCACGGCCGCGTCTGGCTCGGGCTTCTCGACGAAGGCCTGGACGAGCCCGTGGTCGTCGGCCAGCACGAGGCCGTAGCGCGTCGGATCGGGCACCTCGGTGAGGGTCACGGTGGCCCGCGCGCCGCGCGTGATGTGGAAGGCCATCAGGTCGGCGAGCGACGCCTCCATCAGCACGTCGCCGTTGAGCGCGAAGAAGGGCGTGCCGTCGAGGCGGCCCTCGATCGCGAACCGGATCGCGCCGGCGGTGTCCATCGGGGCGGGCTCGACGGCGTACTCGAGGGTCATGCCGCCGTACAGGTCGCCGAACGCGGCCACGATCGGGTCGGGCAGGTAGCCGCAGCTGAACACGACGCGCTTGACGCCGGCCGATGCGAGCCGGTCGAGCATGTGCGCGAGAAACGGTCGGCCGGCGATGGGCAGCATCGCCTTGGGGCGATCGAGCGTCAGCGGTCGCAGGCGCGTGCCTTCACCACCGACGAGGATCACGGCGATCACGCCGGAGCGACCTCGCTCGTGGTCGAGCGTCGCGGCCGGCCGACCGAGTCGTACTCGAAGCCTGCGGCGGCCGCCTCGGCCGGGTCGAGCAGGTTGCGGCCGTCGATCAGCAGCGGCCGGGCCATGCTGTCGCGCATCGCGGGGTCGAGCACCGCGCGGAACTCGTTCCACTCGGTGACGATCACGGCCGCGTCGGCGCCGGCCAGCGCCTCGGCGGGCGAGGAGACGACGATCGCGCCGACCGCCTCGACGTGCGCACCGGACGCGACCGGGTCGTACGCGCGCACCTCGGCTCCCTCGGCGGCCAGCCGCGAGGCCAGCACGAGGCTGGACGCCTCGCGGGTGTCGTCGGTGTTCGGCTTGAAGGCGATCCCGAGCAGCGCGATCTTCTTGTCGCGCAGCGACCCGAGGTGGTGCTGCAGCTTCGAGATGACGCGCCGCTTCTGGAGCTCGTTGACCTCGATCACGGCGGTCAACAGCTGAAAGTGATACCCACTGTTTCCAGCTAGCTGTTTGAGTGCGCGGACGTCCTTCGGGAAGCAGTTGTGAACGACGAGCCCACCCGTCGTGACGAAGGTGTGGGCGCCCGGCACCTCGAGCGAGTAGACCTTCTCGTTCCCCGGGACACGAAGGGCGCTAGTGACACGCACGACGGCGCCGTTCACCAGCCCGCGCCGATAGCCGGTCGGGGCGATGCGCTTCGCCTGTGCTGCGATCGAGGCGCGGATCGCCGGAGTGTCGGCCTCGGGCACGAGGTCGAGCATCGTCTCGACCTGATCTGCGCCGGAGATGATCAGCCAGTACGTGTCGCAGGTCGACTTCGCGGTGCGTCCGACCTTCAGGCGTCCGACGATGCCGCACTCGCCGAGCAGGCGCAGCATGCCGTCGGCGAGCGGGCGGCTGACGGTGCCGTACTCCAGCACCACGCTCGGGCCGCGACGGATGTAGGACCAGGAGCCGTCGCCCAGCCAGAGGCCGGCGAGCAGAGCGCGCTTTTCCGCAATCGGGCGATCCCAGATGACGTCGGGGATCGCATGCTGGACGGGATTGGCAACGACAGCTCGGTACTCAGCCGTCGCGACGGAACCGGCATGTCCAGCACCGCCGGTGAACTCCATCGGATGCTGCGCGTCTTCTCCGCCGGGGCCAGCGGCCGAGCCTTGCGCGACGGGAATCCAGCAGGCCTCCGTCAGATCACGCGCGAGGCGCGTCTCGATCGCGCCTGTCTCGCCGTCGACGACGACGAACGGGTGGTCGTCAGTGACGGTCACACGGCGGCCCATCTTCGTCCGCACCTCGACGAGAGCGTCCGAGTGGCGGCTCGTCATGTGGCTGACGGGAAGGAACTCCGGCCCAGTGGCGTCCGGGCGCCAGCTCAGCACCTCGAGGCCGATGGGCTCGATCACGTCTCCGCCGCCGAGCTCGTCGTGGAGTGCCTCCAGTGCGAGCAGCCGGGTGGTGCCATCACGGCGCACCAGCACCGTTTCGTCACCTACGAGGCACGAGCCGCCATAGCCGATGCCCGGCCGCAGGAAGCTCGCGCCGATGCGACGGTCGAGGCCCATGCCGCGCGCGACCTCGGCGACGTCGGCGCCGACGGCCTCGCAGACGTTCGCGATCTCGTTGATGAACGAGATCTTCGTCGCCAGGAACGCGTTCGCGGCCAGCTTGATCATCTCGGCTGACGCGACGTCGGTGCGCACGATCTCCGTGTCGATGCCGTCGTAGAGCCGCGCGACGCGCTCGGCGTCCTCGTCCGAGACGGCACCGACGACGACGCGGTCGGGCGCCATGAAGTCGCTCACGGCCGAGCCCTCGCGGAGGAACTCCGGGTTCGACATGTACGCCACGCGCTGCAGGCCGCGCGCATCGAGACGCAGGCGCACGTTCTCGCCCGTGCCGACCGGCACGGTCGACTTCATCACGAGGCCGGCGCCCTCGGCGCTCGGCGGGATCGCGTCGATGACGGACTGCACGCGCGACAGGTCGGCGTCGCCGGAGGGCATCGGCGGCGTGTCGACGCAGATGAACGCCAGGCGTGCCGCCGAGAACAGCTCGTCGAGGTCGAGCGTGAACTTGAGCCGGTTGCGATTGCGGCGGATCAGGTCGTCGAGGCCGGGCTCGTGCAGCGGCACGCCGCCGCCGCGCAGCATCTCGACCTTGGCCGGGTCGATGTCGCGGCAGATGACGGTGTGGCCCAGGTCGGCGAAGCACGCCGCCGTGACGAGGCCCACGTACCCCACCCCGATCACGCCGATCGGCTCGCGACTCATCTCACTCCTGTTCCGGCTAGCTCGGGATGCGCCGGAAGCCGGTCGCAATCGCCCACATGGTCGAGTTCGAGAGGCCGTCGACGATCGAGTTGGACAGCCAGTACGTCCGCTTGTTCCAGTGCCACGCGACGCGGTGCAGCTTCGCGCCGTTGAAGTAGAGCAGGTACTGGATGCCGTTCTGCGTCCGGGTCTCGTTCGGCGACTGCAGGATCGGCGGCGTGTCCCAGTCCAGAACCTGTACGCCGAAGGTCTTCTGCGCCGGCGTCGAGGACTCGTAGTACGTGACGTGCAGGGCGTTCTTTCCGCGCAGCTTGTACCGTCGGAACGCGTCGTACGACCTGATCTGCGGGTCGGACGTCACCGTGTCCTTCGGGAGCCGCGTTGGATACATGAGCGCGTGGCCCATGCCCTTCTGGGCCTTCTTCCACCGGGCCATGTCACGCGTGCGGTCGGTTGCCAGGGAAGCCCTCACGTCGGCCGGCAACGCCTTCACCTGGTCGGCGGCGAGCGTGTCGAAGGTCTGCCCGACGACCAGCACCACGTCGGCCTGCACCTGCGACTGCGGATCGTTGGGGTTGGCGACGGCGGCGTTCAGCGCGGCGATCTCGTTGGCGTCGAGCGGCTTGATGTCGCTCGGCTGGACGATTGCCTTGAGCGCCGTCGCGGCGGCCTTCGATCCGGGCTTCGTGCCGTAGTAGATGACGGAGTCGAAGTACTCGCTGTTCTCGGCGTCGCCATGTGCCCGCGCGGCCTTCCAGCCGCGCTTGAACAGCTGCGACTCCAGGTCGGCAGCGGCGCCGACCTTGCCGTTGCCGTTGCGGACCTCGATCGGCACGGTCGCCTGATCGAACGCGGTGCTCGCCTTCTTCACCTTGCCGGCCGCCTCGTCGGCGGCGCGCTTGGCCTGCGTCGGATCCGGGTCGAGGAACTGGTCGACCGTCGTGTCGATCTCGGACTGGTCGACCGCAATCCGGCCCGGGAGGGTCGGATGGGCGTGCCCGACGAAGCGGACGTTGACCATGTTGTTCTTCGGGATCGACCGCAGCGTGTTCGCGTACAGCTCCATGTCGCTGAGCGACATCTGCTTCTTGCCGATGATCTTGAGGTTCTTCTTGGCGGTGTCGAGCAGCGTCGTCAGGTTGCGGCCGATGCTGATCGGGTCGAGCTTCACCTTGAACTCGCGCAGGAACAGCTGCTGGCGCGCGAGGCGGTACGTGTCGTCGTCGTCGTGGCGATGACGGACGTACTCGAGCGCCTCCTGGCCGCGCATCAGCTGGTAGCCCGGCTGGATGTCGATCGAGTTGAAGTTCGTGCCCGCGGTGTTCGTGTTCAGGTTGTAGTAGCGGCGGTCGACGTCGACGTACGCGCCGTTGAAGGCGTTGACGGTGCGCGTGAACGCGTCGAAGTCGACGCTCACGTAGTAGTTCGGCGTGATGCCCGTGAGCGACCGGATCGTGTCGAGCGTGAGCTTCGGGCCGCCGATCGCGAACGAGTTGGTGATCTCCTGCGGCGACGAGACGCCCGGGATGTTCACGATCCAGTCGCGGGGGAACGAGAGCATCGAGACGACCTTCGTCTTCGGGTCGATCCGGACCAGCATCAGCGTGTCGGAGCGACCGCGCGTCTCGCCCAGCTCCTTGCGGCGGTCCTGGCCGATCAGCAGGAAGATGACGGGCCGCTTCGCTCCGCTGACCGTGGTGTTGAGCTTCGGGTCGGACAGGCTGCCGAGCGCGGCCTTCTCGTCCTTCGTCTTGGCCTCGGTGATCTGGTCGACCGCGTCCTGGAGGTAGAAGTAGAACGCCCCCGCGCCGGTCGCGGCCACGAGGCCGAGCACCAGGAACGTCCACAGGAAGAACCGGAGCACGCGGCGGCGCTTCTTCGGCTCCTTGACGCTCTCGGCGCGGTAGATGCGCATCGAGGGGCGGACGGGCCCGCTGCCATCGGGAGTCGAGATCATGCTCGGGCACCGGGCCGGAGCGCGACGGAGGTTTCAGGTAGCGGCATCGGCACGGTCACGTCGCAAGGGGCCGGATTTGACGGCCCCGTTGCAGGCGGAATGTCGAGTCGAGTATACCCCGCGCCCTTCGGAAACCCTGCCGGGCGCGTCGGTTCCGTGCGCTGTCGCCCCTGCCGCCCGGCTCGCGTCGGCCCGCCCGTAGCACGTGCCGGTGGCCAGATCCGGGCCTGGCCCCGATCCGGCCAAAACGTCACGGTCCTGCGCGCGATCGCGCCGGTTCGGTGCGGTCCGTGCAGGCCTGCGCGTGCGACCGCCGGCCGTGCGCCGCACACCGAGCGCACCGGTACCGCCAAACGCGCGCGCACTCGCTCCGATGCGCATGGTTGTGGGCGGGGGCGGGGGCGGGCCCGCGCCGGGCCCCAACACACCGGGCAGCCCGCGGGGGGGGGCGGGGGGGGCGGCGCCCCCCCCCCCCGGGGGGGCGGGGCCCGCCGGGCCCGGCCCCCCCGGCCGGGGCGGGGCGGGGCCGGCCGGGCCCCCCCCCCCCCCCCCCCCCCCCCCCCCCCCCCCCCGACGGGTGTCCGACC
>JBBQFB010000041.1:0-22339 GCA_038321545.1 Gaiellales bacterium | reverse complement strand
AGGCGGCGCTCGCCGAGGCCGCCGCCGACGGCGTGGCGCTGCGGTGCGACGTCACGCGCGAGGCGGAGGTGGTCGCGGCGGTGGCCGCCACCGTCGGCCGGCTGGGCGGGCTCGATGCGCTCCTCGCCTGCGCCGGGCACCCCGGCCCGGTGATGCCGCTGGCCGACGTCGAGGAGGCCGACTGGGACGTCGTCTTCGACGTCAACGTGGAAGGCGTGTGGCTCTGCTGCAAGCATGCGATCCGGGCGATGCGGCCGCGCGGCGGCGGCGCGATCGTCGTCATGGCGAGCGACTCGTCATTCGTCTCCTCCCCCGGCATCGGTGCCTACTGCGCGTCGAAGGGCGCCGTCCTGATGCTCGTCCGGTCGCTCGCGACCGACCATGGGCCGGAGGGGATCCGCACCAACTGCGTCGCGCCGTCGGTGGTCGACACGCCGATGCCGCGCCGTGCGCTCGGCGCCGGCGACCGGCCGCTGTCGGAGTTCGGCATCGACGACCTGCACACGGCCGACGAGATCGCGGGCCACCTGGTGTACCTGTGCACCGACGCCGCGCGGGGCATGAACGGCTCGGCGCTGGTTGCCGACTTCGGCGGCATGGCCAAGTCGACCTTCCCCGTGTGACGATCAGTCCATGTGGGCGCCGCCGTTGACGGCGAGCGCCTCGCCGGTCACGAAGCCGGCGTCGTCGCCCGCCAGGAACGCGACCACCCGGGCCACGTCCTCCGGCGTCTCGATGCGCCCGAGCGGCGTGTCGGCGACCCACATCTCCTTCACGGCGTCGACGGTCGTGCCGCGGATCGTCGCCTCCCAGCCGAGCTCGCGCTCCTGCATCGACGTCGCGACGTAGCCCGGGCACACGCAGTTGACGCGGATCCGGTGCGGCGCCAGCTCCGCCGCCATCGCCTGCGTCAGACCGACGACTCCGAACTTCGACGCCACGTAGTGCGCCAGGTACGGAGCGGCGCCCTTCTTGCCGGCCATCGACGCGGTGTTGACGATCGATCCGCCCCGGCCGCGCGCGATCATCACCCGCGCCGCCGCCTGGCCGCACAGGAACACGCCCTTGAGGTTGATGTCGAGGTTCGCGTCGTACTCCGCCTCCGTGATCTCGGTAAACGCGGCCATCGTCGAGACGCCGGCGTTCGAGCACCACACGTCGATGCCCCCGCGCGCCTCGTCGACCGCCCGGGCGAGCGCGTCACTGGCGGCCGGTTCGGTCACGTCGAGCCGGGCCGCCTCACCACCGAACTCGCTCGCGACTCGCTCCGCGGCCGCCTGGTCGATGTCGGTCACGACCACGTGTGCGCCACGGCGTGCCAGCTCGCGCGCCATCGCGGCGCCGATGCCCGAGCCCGCTCCGGTGACGACGGCGGTCCGGCCCCCGAGGGGCGCGGCGAGATCGCTGCTGCTCATGGGCCGGGAGGCTACTCCCCGGCGCCGCGCAGCGCCAGGAACGACGGCCGCAGCGGCTCGTACAGCCCGCGGTACACGGCGTGGCGCTCGTCGTGCACGGCGCGCGTCGCCGGGTCGGGCTCGACCGGCGGCCCGACCTCGACGAACCGGTCGATCTCGTCCCAGGAACCGAACTCGCCCGCGCCGATACCGGCGGCGAATGCCGCGCCGAGAGCCGAGCCGGGGTGGTCGACGACGGGTTCGAGCACGAGTCCCGTCACGTCGGCGACCACCTGCTTCCACAGCCAGGAGGAGGCGCCGCCGTTCGTGACCCGGGCTCGCGTGGGTGCGATGCCGTGCTCCGCCAGCACGTCGAGGTGGTGGCGCATGCCGTGGCCGAAGCTCTCGAGCAGCGCCCGGAACAGGTGCGCCCGCGTGTGGCCGAGGCCGAGCCCGACGATCGCACCGGATGCCAGCGGATCGTTGAGCGGCGTCTTCTCGCCGAGCAGGTACGGCAACACCACGAGGCCGTCGGCGCCGGCCTCCACCGCGGCCGCCTCCCCGTCCAGCTGCGACAGCGGGGCGCCGCCGGCGAGCTCGCGCTGGAACCAGCGGATCGCCGAGCCGCCCGACGCCATGCAGCCGTTCGGAAGCCACAGGCCGGGCCGCGGGTGCGCGTCGAGGTAGAGGCGCGCGTCGACCAGCAGCCGGTCGGTCGCACACAGCATGTCGACCGAGCCGCCGAGCTTCAGCAGCACCTCGCCGTGCGCCTTCAGTCCCGCGCCGAACGCCGAGGCGACGTGGTCGGCGAGGCCCGCCACGACGGGGATCCCGGCGCGCAGCCCGGTGGCGTCGGCCATCGCATCGCAGACGCCGCCGACCACGTCGCCCGGGTCGCGGATCGGCGACATCCGGCCCGCGTCCCATCCCGCTGCCGCCAGCAGGTCATCCGCGAAGGCCGCCGGCCCGAGGTCGTACAGCCCGCTCTCCAGCGCCCAGTTGCGCTCGCAGTAGGCGACGCCGGCGAACCGCCCGCCGAGCCAGTCGTACGAGCCGCAGATGCGCTCCGTCGCCGCCACCAGGTCCGGCTCGTGGCGCTGCAGCCACCGCAGCTTCGGGCCGATCGACTGCTGCGTCACGCCGGCCCCGGTCCGCCGCAGGACGGCCTCGTCGCCGAGCTCGGCGCGGAGCTCGCCGATCTCGCGCTCGGCGCGGCCGTCGTTGTAGAGCAGCGCCGGCCGCAGCGGCTCGTCGTCGGCGTCGAGCAGCAGCAGGCACGGCACGCAGCCGGCGACGCCGACCGCGGCCACGTCGCCGGGCGTGACGCCCGCGGCCGCGCACACCTCGGGCACGATTGCGATCGCGCCGGCCAGCCAGTCGCGCGGGTCGGCCTCCGAGTAGGACGGGCCGGGCGAGGTCGTGTCGTGGCTCCTCGACACGGCCGCCACGATGCCGCGCGCGGGATCGAGCAGGACGGCCTTCAGCGCCGTGGTGCCGACGTCGAGGCCGAGCAGCATCTCAGCGCGCGTCGTTCGCCGCGGCCAGGAACCGACGCACGCGCTCACGGTCGACCGGGTTC
Source organism: Gaiellales bacterium (assembly GCA_038321545.1). Classification (GTDB taxonomy): domain Bacteria; phylum Actinomycetota; class Thermoleophilia; order Gaiellales; family F1-60-MAGs149; genus VFJZ01. Next base: position 19,366 of record JBBQFB010000041.1, on the reverse strand, counting down.
CACGTGCCGCCGTCCGCCTTGAGGTCGGAGCCCACGATCACGCCGTCGACGAGCGGCAGGAACGCGCCGATGTTGCTGGCCTTCGCGCCCGTGTTGAGGAGTACCGGCGCCGAGCCGGCGACGGCGTCGACCACCTCGCGGACGGCTTCCAGGTCGGGCTCGGACCCTGCCATCGGCCCCGACACCAGGATCGCATCGGCCAGCGTCGAGACCACCGCACTCCTCGCGCGCATGCCTGCGGGTCGGCTGCCGAGGGCCGACGCGAACTCGGGTGTGACGTTCATCAGCACCGCCACGTCGTCGGCGCCGAGCGTGCGCCGCTCGCGCAGCAGCGACGCCGGATCAGGCCGCCACAGGCCCATGTCGCTCTCGAACACGCCGGGCATCACCTCGCGGATGAAGCTCGCGCCGGTCGTCGCAGCCACCGCCAGCGCGCAGCGCGCGTCCCACAGGTAGTCGACACCGAACGGCCGGTCGCGCGGCGCCAGCTCGGTCACGACGCGCGCCATCGCGGCGGCGTCCGCCAGCGACGCGTCCAGCCGGTACGGCCGGTCGTTCTCGTTGCAGAACATGACGGCGTCGACGCCCTCGCCGAGCAGGATCTCGACGTCTCGCGCGACGGCGTCGACGACGCCCTGCATGCCGGTCCCGGCGTCGTGCAACGGCGCGCCGGGCAGCGCCGGCAGGTGAGCCATGGCGATCACCGGTTTCGACCCGGCGCCGAAGATCTTGGCGAACCGCGATTCCATCGGCGAGATCGTAGTGCAGCCGGCGTGGAGGTCGAAACCGAGACCATTGAACTGCGGGCGCGCAGGACATAGACTCGGCCCGCGCCGCGCCTGGCGGCGGACAAGGCGACGAGGGGTGATGGTCGGGAGCCGGAGCCCATCTCGTCGAGACTGATGGGAGGGGAACGGTGGCTAGTGCCCTCATCACCGGCGAGACGGCGGACCTCGGGGAAGGGGACCATCTCGCGCGGAATGCGCTCGGGCTACGCGAAGTGCTCTTCTGCATCGTGACCGGGGCCGCGCCGATCGCGGCGATGCAGTTCAACGTGCCGTGGGCCGTCGGAGGTGCCGGCTATGCCGGGCCGGCGACGTTCCTGCTGGCGACGATCGTGCTGACCATCTTCTCGGTCGGCTACATCGAGATGGCGCGCCGTGTGACCGCGGCGGGCGGCTTCTACAGCTTCATCTCCCACGCCTTCGGCTCGGTCGTCGGCATGGGCGCGGCGATTACGATCGCCCTCAGCTACTCCGTCTTCGCGGCCGCCAACGTCGGCGTCACGGGCTACTTCACGCAGTCCAACATCTCGACGTGGACGAATGGGTCGGTCGACCTGCCGATCGGCCTCATCTACGTCGCGCTGATCGTGCTGGCGCTGGCGTTCTCGTACTTCCACATCGAGCTGACCGCCAAGGTGCTCGGCGTCTGCCTGCTCGCCGAGGTGGTCTGCCTGGTCATCTTCGACGTCGTCGTGCTGGCGCGCGGCGGCAAGGACGGGATTCCGATCAAGGCGCTGAACCCGCTCGACATCACGGGCAACTCCGACGCCAAGCTCGGCCTCGGTGCGCTGGCCGGCGTGGCTTTCTTCGGCGCGTTCTGGTCGTGGGTGGGCTTCGAGATGGCGCCGAACTACGCCGAGGAGTCACGCAACCCGAAGAAGATGATGGCGTCGGCGACGTACATCTCGGTGATCGGCCTCGGCCTGCTGTACACGCTCACCTGCCTGGCCTTCGTCTCCGGCTGGGGTGTCGGTCACTCCTCGGAGTCGATCGCCCGCCAGTTCGGGCTGGACGGTTTCCAGCCGCTGCCGCACGGGTACGCGTCGGCGTTTTACCCGCTCACGGACCAGTTCGTCGGCCACGGGTTGACGATCTTCTTCCAGCTGCTGATGATCACCGGCTCGTTCGCCTGCATGTGCGCGTTCTTCAACACCGCGAACCGGTACTGGTTCTCGATGGGCCGCGAGAAGATCCTGCCGGCCGCGCTCGGCAAGACGCACCCGTCACACCGCAGCCCGTACATCGCCGCGTTCTTCTCCGCGACGATCATCAGCGCGTGGGTGCTCTGCTTCTACCTGTACGACTCGAGCACGCTCGGCGCGCTGCTGAAGCTCGGCACGTACGGGCCGGTGCTGTTCGTGTACGGCATCCTCGGCGTCCAGGCGCTCTGCTCGTTCGGGGTGATCTGGTACTTCTGGACGAAGGCCCGGGACGGCTGGCACTGGTGGAAGACCGGGCTTGCGCCGTTCATCGGCGGTGCCGCACAGATCCCCGTGATGTACCTCGTGGTGCATAACTCCGGCACCCTCGGCGGATCGGTCTGGATGATGAAGAACATCTTCTGGATCATGCTCGTCGTGTTCGCCTCGGGGATGGCGCTCGCTCTCGTCTACCGCGCGACCGACCCGAAGCGGTACGCGAGCATCGGCAAGTACCTGCACGAGGAGGCCTGACCTCACTCGCGCGTGCCGGTGGAGGGGGGCCCACGGTCGCCCTCCACCGGCACCACCCAGGTTGCCGACGACCGTCCGCCTCGTTCGCTAGCCGAACGGCGGTAGGCGCCCGATCAGCACGGCCCGCGACGCCACGTCGCTCCCGCCCGTGCGCACCACGGCACGCACGCGGATGCGCCGCAGGGTGCGGATGCTGAGGCGCGCGTGCCCGGCGCGGTCGACGCGGCGCCGGGCGATCGTCCGCCAGCCGAACTGCTCGGGTACGTAGCGCTGAAACGCGACGATTGCCGCACTGCCGGCGGGTGCGACGCCTGCGCGCAGGGTGTAGGTCGACCCGTGCCGCGCGGTCCGGGCCAGGCCGACGCGGAGGTCGATCGGGCGGAGCGTGACGGCATCCGACGTCGCGCCTCCGCCGCTGACGCGGAACGTGGCAGCCGCGCTCAGCCGCACGGTGAACGTGAACGCGCCGCCCGGGGCGGGCGCCGCTGTCGAGACGGGCGCCCAGGTGGCCCCGTCGGCGCGTTCCAGCGTGACCGCCGCGATGCCGGTGCCGGCACGGCCCGTGAGCGTCGCCGCCGCGCCCTTCGCCGGCTGCGTCGCCGGGCCGGCCAGCAGGAGCGCGACCACGTCGACGCGGCCCCGCATGAACGAGTGGATGCGACAGTAGTACGGGAAGCTGCCGGCAGCCGGGAACGTCGCTGTGGCGTCGCCGTGCGGCAGGATCTCGCCGGTGTCGAACGACGCGTCGTCCGCGGTTGCCGTGTGTGGCCGTGTGTCGTGGTTTGCGAACGTGACGCTGTCGCCGACCAGCACGCGCACCGCGGCCGGTGTGAACACGGTGCCGGGCATCGTCACCCCGGTCGTCGCCCCGTGCGCGGCCGGCACGCCGATCAGCAGCACCGCACATGCCGGCCACACTCGCCGGAGGACGGGCATCTCAGCGACCCACCAGGTACAGGCCCATCATGCCGGCCATCATGTGACTCTCGACGTGGCAGTGGTAGAACCACGCCCCGGCGGCGCGCTCGGTCCACGTCACGGTGAAGCTCTCGGCGGGGCCGATGGTGCGCACGTCCTCGGGCACGCCGTTCCGCAGCCACCGGTGGCCGTGGACGTGGAACGTGTGGAAGTCGTCGCCGAGCGTCATCACGTCCCAGCGGACGCGGTCGCCGACCCGTGAGCGGAACACGGGCGTGTTGCCGAGGAACGCGCGGCCGTTGATGGCCATGAATCCGCGCATCGCGTTCAGCGACACCACGAACTCGCGATCCGGCCGCTGCTCGTGCCTTCCGAGGATCGACAGCATGCCGTAGAGACCGCCGGCGATCGACTCGTCCATCGAGGTCGAGTGGTCGTGGTACGGCCAGGCTCCGGCCGAGTCGCGACCGGCCTTCAGCGAGTAGGTGAAGGTCTGCCCCGGCTTCACCTCGGCGCCGCGGCCGGAGATGCCGGGGATGTACGACCCGTCCGACGCGAACCGGTACTCGACCCCGTGAAAGTGCATCGAGTGGGCGTGGTCGAACCGGAAGTCGAGGTTCTTGAAGTGGACGAAGATACGGTCGCCGACGCGCGCCCTGATCAGCGGTCCGGGCATCGACGGGCCGGACCTGAGGTGGCGCCAGTTGCGGTCGTAGAGGCGATATACCACCGTCCAGTCCCGGGTCGTCGACTTCGGGTAGGTGGTACCCGTCATCGGGTCGGTGCCGCTCGGCACGACGTCCCACAGGACGGGCACCGCCGCCACCCAGACGTGACGGGTGGCGGCGGTGGCCTGCGGTGCGAGCGCGACGAGCGCGACGAGGGCGGGGAGAACGGTCCGGCCGACGCGGCGCAGCGCGCGTCGCGTCATGGGTGGACGTTCACCGTCCCGATCATGTTGAAGTGGATCTGGCACATGTACGTGAAGGTGCCGGGTGACGTGAACTTGACCTTGGTCTCCGAGGCGATCGCGGGGATGGTCGAGTTCTTCTCCACCACGTTCGTCGCCAGGTACCCGTTGCCGTGCATCGCGGCGCCGGTGAACTCGCGGACGCCCGCTACCGGCGGGTCACTGCCGTAGAACAGGTTCGGGTTGACCTGGTTCGGATCGGCCGGCCCGTTCGGGAAGAGGTCGATCAGGGCGAGATGCGGGATCTGGTAGTTGATGTCGCCGATGCCGATGTTGTGCGGCTCGTTGACCGATCCGCTGCGGAAGGTCACAGTCGTGCCGACCTTGACGCTGAGCGCGGCGGGATAGAACGCGAACAGCGCGGTGCGTGTCGAGCCGGCACCGACGGTGACGACGGCGTTCTGCGGATCCTGGACGGCGCGTGGCAGGTTGCTGTCGATGGCGACCGCCTTGGCGATGTCGGCCTTGACCTCGTTCCGGACGCGCTTCGCGAGCTTTGCGCCCGACGTGACGCTCTTGTTGCGCGCGACGACCTGGACCTTGGCCTTCATGCCCGGGTGCAGGAGACAGACGAGCGTGTAGGTGCCGGTCTTGGTGAACTTCAGCGTGTAGCCCTTGGGGTACTGGAAGAGCGCACCGGACGAGTACGTGGCCGTGTTGCTGTTGACCGTCGTCGACCCGATTCCGCCGAGCGTGCCGCCGTTGTAGACGAACTTGGGCTTCCCGGCCCAGTAGAACGGCGTGGGCACGAGCGACTGGTCGTTGACCGCCGCGTAGGTGCTGCCGGCGGGGCCGGGCTGGATCAGCTCGAGCGCGGAGCGCGGTGTCGACCCGAGGATCGTCGCGGTGTGGAAGCCGCCCGAGAACGTGACCTTGTCGCCCTTGTGGATCTTCAGCGTCGCGTGGCTGCCCGGGTAGAACGCGTCGGCGTCGTACAGGCCGGCGCGGAAGCTGCCGGGTGCGGGTGCCGACTCCGGCGCGCCGGCCGACACCTTGTACGTCGTCGCAAGCGCCGTTCCGGGCAGCGCGAGCGCAGCCCCGAACGCTGCGAGGACGACTCGCGTGGTTCGCATCATGCGTCTACCTCCTGATGGCTGGAGCAGGGCGTGGCCGCGTCTTGGAGGTCGTCGGTCACGGCCCGGCGTCGCAGCGATTCTGTCAAAAGCTTCGATCAAGTGCACAGAAAAGAAGGGAAGTTGCATAGCTGAAAACGTCAGAATCACATAAGTTTCCAGCCGATCGGGATGCCGGACCGCGACGTCGTCAGCCGCCGGGAAATTGGAGCGCCAGGATGTCGCCGAATGCCACCCGCCCGACGTCGGTGACGCGGAGCGCGCGGCCCGTCGGACGACGCGTGACCCACCGGTTGTCGAGGAAGGTCTGGAGCACCTCGGCGCCGAGCGCGCCCGCCAGATGGGGCCGGCGCTCGCTCCAGTCGAGGCACCACCGGGTCAGCGGGCGCCGGCGCGGGCCGGCTGCGGGAATCGTGACGCCGAGCGCCGTGAACGGCGCAGGGTCGAGCAGCGAGAGATCGGTGGGATCGAGCGCGCCGAGCACGCACAGCCGGTCGGTGACTGCGACGCCGAACTTGCCGGCGAGGTGGTCGTAACACGACCGCGCCGCGCGCTCCGCGTCGACGCGGTCGACCGCTCGCAGCCCGCCGATGGGACGCAGCGGGGCGACCGCGGCGAGCGACTCCACGGCGACGGCGACGTCGGAGCCGGCCAGGCGGTGGTAGCGATGACGGCCCTGACGCTCGACGTCGACGAGCCCCGCCGCGATCAGCTGCGACAGGTGCACGCTGGCCGTCGATGGCGCCACCCCTGCGACGCGCGCCAGGTCGGTGGCGGGCAGGGCGCGGCCGTCGAGCAGGGCGTACAGCATCCGCGCCCGGGCCGGCTCGCCGATCACCCGGGCGATGCTGGCGATGTCGGGTTCGCTCGGCACGGAAGTCAGCGTATCAGCGGACGCTTCGCGCGGGAGCGAAGCATCTTCGCCGTATCGTCGATGCCATGCCAGCTACCCGACAGCCCGTCCTCGTCCCGCTCGCGATCGCCGCCACGCTCGGGATGTGGGCCTCGGCGTTCGTCGGCATCCGGGCCCTCGGCGACGACGTCGGTGCGGGAGCGCTCGCCTTCGGCCGGCTGGCGCTGGCGGCGGTCGTCCTCGGGACGGTGGCCGCCGTCCGCCGGCCGGGGTGGCCGGCGCGGCCGGACGTCGTGCGGCTCGCGATCTGCGGCGCCCTCTGGCCGGGCGTGTACTTCGTCCTCCTGAACGCGGCCGAGCGGCACGTCGACGCCGGCACGGCCGCGATCCTCGTCAAGCTCGCGCCCGTGCTGGTGGCGCTCGGGGCGGCCGTGGTGCTGCGCGAAGGGCTCCCGTCCCGGCTGCTGGCCGGATCGGGCGTCGCCCTCGCGGGTGTCGTGGTGGTCGGCGCGGGTGGTCGCGGCGACGCGGCCGGTGTCCTGCTCGGTCTCGGCGCGGCGGTCGCCTACGCCGGCGGCGTTCTGCTCCAGAAGCCGGTGCTCCACCGCACGACGCCGTTGGTTGCCGCAGCGATCGGCACCGGCGCGGGCGCCGTCCTGAGTGCGCCGTTCGCGCCCGCCCTCGCGAGTGACCTGCCGGACATCTCAACCGGCTCGCTCGTGTGGCTCGTCTACCTCGGTGTCTTCCCGACGGCGATCGCGTTCACCACGTGGGCGTACGCGCTCACCCGCACCACCGCCGGCCGGATGACGACGTACACGTACCTCGTCCCGCCGATCACGGTCGCGATCAGCTGGTGGGCGCTCTCGGAGACACCCGGGCCACGGGCGCTCGCCGGCGGCGCGATCAGCCTGGCCGGCGTCGCGATCGCCTGTATCGGCGTTCCGCGTCGCCTACGACGCCGCCAGGCGGCCTAGCCGAACACCCAGCAGCGCCTCGAGCGCGCTCGATCGGTCGATGGCGACCGGGAGGAACCGATGGACGTCGACCAGCTCGAGCACCCGGGCGACGATGCCGTGGGCACCGGCCAGGACGACCGTGGTCTCCGGCTCGGACCGCAGCGGCGCGACGGCGGTCAGCAGGGCTCCGAGCGCCGAGCAGTCCAGGAACGTCGTGCCGTGCAGATCGATGATCAGCTGCCGGTGGCCGCGGTCGAGCACGATCGTGACGGCGTCGGCGATCAGGTTCGCGCTGGCGACGTCGAACTCCCCGGCGACGACGACGCACACCACGTCGCCCGTCACGGGCTCCGTCGTGACCATCGAGCACGGCCGGTAGTCCCGAACGGGGCTCTCGGTGCGCAGCCGGGCGCGGCGCGCGGCGGTGTCGGCCGTTTCGGGGACACGGCGATGGCTGACCGTGCGGCCAGGGAGGGCGGTCTGCTTCTCGACCACGGGAACACCTCGAACGATCGGCGCCGGCCTTTTGGTTCGGGCCGGCTTCGCTGGACGCGGGGCGATCGCCAAGCGTCGCACGGTCGGGTGCTGGGACCGCCCGCCCACCCTAGCACCGACGGGGGTGCCCATGGGTTCGCGCGGCGACCTCGATCAGTACGAGTCGAGCATGAACAGCGCGCGGCGGACCTCGACCTCGGCCTCCTCGTCCGACCAGCCGAACAGCGGCGACGCGGGGTTGCTGACGAGGTCCTCCACCAGGGCGACGCCGCGGGGTTCAAGCGCGTCCGGCGACTCCAGCACCTCCGCCAGATGGATCAGCTGCCCGCGGGTCTCGGGCTGGAAGTGGGGGATGATCGGGGGCGCCGCCAGGCGACCCTGCCACGGGTACTTCGCGGCGTCGGTGGAGAGCTTGCGGAGCGCGCGGGCGAGCGTGCGCCGGTGGTGCGGCGACGCCAGCCGGGCCTTGATCCGGTCCGGTGCCGCGTCCGGTTCGAGGTCGCCGTCGGCGATCGCCCTGACCAGCCTCGCCGTGCGCACGTCGGTGCCGATCTTGACCACGATCGCGCCGACGACGGCTGCGGCGCACGCCATCAGCAGCGCGGTCACGAGGTCGACGCCGATCTCGAACGCGAGCGTGGCACCGGCGGCGCAGACGACCAGCACGAGGGCCATCGCCGGCGCAGCATCGGGAAGGCGATTGTCGGACACGTCGTCACGGTGGCACGCGTCGCCGCCCCGGTCAATCGCGGTGCAGAACAGGCGCAGCTCGCGCGCCCGGCCGACGCCGGGTCGGGGCTCCTACGGGACAGGGCAGGCGGGCGACGCGCCGGCGGTGACATCCACGCCCGGCCCGATCGCCGCCGTCACCGACCATGGGCTGGCCTGGCGATCGAAGGTCTCGGAGAACGAGCCTCCCGCCGCGTCCGTGACGACCGTGTGCGTGAGCACCTGGCCCGACTGCGGGCTGCCGGGCGCCGCGGTGTAGGTGAGCGTGACCGCCGTGGTCGGCCGGACGGGTGTCAGCGTGCCGCTGACGGTCACGATCGCGGGGTTCGCCGGCAGCGCGGTGGTGCAGTCCGTGATCGAGATGGCCTGCGGCCGTTCGGGCGCGCCGGCATTCGGATCGCGGATCGGCGCGGTCGCCGCGCCGGCCGCCATGCCCGCCGGCGCGGCCATCACGAAGCCGGGCGCGGCCTTGCCCGGGGAGGTCGCCCGGGCGAGCACGTCGATGCCGACCGTCTGGCTCGGCGCGGGCAGATCGCGCACGGGGAAGAGCAGCGCCTTCGACTCGGCCGGCGCGGCCGCGGCTACGCCGAACGCCACCGTGACCGGAATCGTGGTGCTCGCGGCACGGGTGCCCTTCGGAGCCTTCACGACCAGCGTCACGGTGCGCTGCACGCCTGGCGCGAATCGCTGGTTGGTGCCGAGCAGGCGCACGCCCCAGCCCTTCGGGATGATGCCGGGACTGACCAGGACCGAGACGGCGTGCCGACAACTGCGCGGCACCTTCACGAGGATCGTCGTCCGCTGGTCGCCCGTCGAGCGGTGGGCACGACGGCGGTGCGTCTGGAATGCCAGCACGGTCGTCGCCGTGGTCTCCCTGCCCGACGCGCCCGGCGACACGTAGGTGACGCTGATCGCGGCCGGTGACGACGAGGCCGGCTTCCACCGGACGGTGGCGGTGCCCGATGCGCCGGGCGCGAGCGGCTTCAGCTGCACCCGTCCGACGATGCGACCGGGCGGTGGTGTCGTCGCACCGCAGGTCGGTGCCGCGACCCAGGGCTGCTGCACGCGCACGATCGCCGTTCCGCCGCCCTTGGTGGAGCCGATGTTGCCGTAGGCGAACCGGATCGTGCTCGGGCGCCCGCGGCGGACATCACGGACACGGGTCGCCTTGGGGGCGGACGCTCGCCGTCCGCTCCGCGTCACGCGCGGCAGCGGGAGGCGCGGCACGTTGACGACGAGGCTCGGATTGATGTGCACGGAACGCGGGCTCGTCCCGCCGAGCGCCCGGGTCGAGGTCGGATCGTTGTCGGCGACCACGGGAACCAGCGACGGCGCACGCTGTCCGGGCGCCTGCCGGTTGATGACGAGGGCGCAGCCGCCGTTCGCGTCGAACCCGGTGAACTCCGCGCTCAGGCCCCGCGCCGTACTGACCCACGACTCGCCCGGGCGCAGGTACGACCTGTCGACGTCGGTGCGCGGGTCGCCGAACTCCTTGGTGAACCCACCCCGGGCATACACTTGCGCCCGGCCCGTTCCCACGGCGAGCAGGGGACTGTTCAGGTAGGAGATCGTGACGCCGGAATGAGGCGGTGCGATCGGGTCATCGAACGGCGTGCGCCGGCACTCGAGCAGGAATCCCTGGAAGTAGGTGGCCTGACCGAACGCGCGGCCGAGCACGAGTCGCGCCGGGTCGTCGGGGAAGTGCAGCGCCACCGGATCGCCGTCCGGGTACTCGATCGAGCTGAGCGAGACCTTCCCGGAGAACGCACCGGTCTCGTACCGGGTCGCCGGTGCGCTGGTGTCGACCCAGCCGAGGAGGGCCCGGCTGAAGTACGAGAACGCCGTATTGGTGCCGAAGCTGGGCGTGGTACCCATGACGTCCCACTGGCCGACGCACTCGGACGTCCCAGGGGTCGTGGGCAGGAGGAACAGCGGGTCGCCGGGCGCCTGCAACGGGCAGGGCTGGCCGTAGAAGTCGCCGACGCCGAGCTGATGGCCGAGCTCGTGCTGGAGCACGTTCGCCATCTCCGAGTTGCGCGCCCCCTCGTTGACGAAGGCCGCGGTGACGACGACGTTGAGGACGGCCGGACCCTTTACCGACTTGAAGGGCGTGAGGTACAGCACCGGCTGGCCGACGCCGTTCGTCTGCCCACCGAAGGTATGCCAGTTGTGGATCGTCACGAAGCGCGTGTAGCTCGCCGCCTCGGCCGGCGAGATGGCGCCGGCGTCGATGGCGCGCGACAGGACGACGCGCGCCGCGTCGCCCACGGCCGATGGCGATGTCGTGAAGTTGTTCGCGCCGGGCTGCGAGGCCGCCGTCTCGAGCTGCGCCGTGGTGGACGGCGCCGGCCACCAGCCGTCGGTCGTCGCCGGGTTGGCGAGGACGCGCACCGCCCACGTGACCTTGTGGCCGGTCGCCGGGCCGTCGTAGTACGGGTTCAGCGTCTGGTTGACAAGCGCCTGGAGCTGCGCAGCGGTGTTCCGCGGGCAGGTGGGACGGCCGACCTCGTCGGCCGGACAGCCGGTGTGGGCGTACTCGACCGGGATGATCAGCAGCCGTTGCGGACCGGTCGACGGGAACGCCGCCGCCGACGGCGCGGTCACCGCGAGCGTCGCGAGGACGGTGAGCACGACCTTCCGCATCCCCCGCACCACGGCTCCCTCCCGATCGACCCGCCTGATGCTAGCAGCGGTGTTTGCGCTGCACATGCCCCGAAAGTGGCTGCGCAGGGTCAGTCGTGGCGCTCGATCGCGACCGGCGCCTGTAATCAGGGATATCGACGTGACTCGTAGACGGACACCGTCGGTTGCGGGAAGGCGGGATCGGCGAAGACGCCGATCGGCACGGCGATCAGGCCGGGCGAATCGTCGGTCGTGTAGAAGACGATCGCGCCGCAGCCGGGGCAGAAGTGGAAGGTCCGGTCGACCCCCGCGTCGGACGTGCGTACGTACTCGCGGTGGCGCCCGGTGACGCGGACGCGATCGGCGGGAAACCGTGCCTGCAAGGAGAAGGCGCTGCCGGTCCGCCGCTGGCACGCGAGGCAGTGGCACATCGAGATCCGGACCGGATCTCCCTCCGCCGTGAGACGGAGCTGTCCGCAGCTGCAGGCGGCGTCGCGCGATTCCACGCGCCGATTCTACGGGACCGCGCGGGCACGGACACGGCGTGCGAGCTAGTCTCACGACGTGAGGATCCTCCTCTCCTCGCGGCCGTTGACCGGGCACGTCCAGCCGCTGGTGCCGCTCGCCGCGGCGGCTGCGCGCCGTGGCCACGAGGTGGCGTTCGCGACCGGTGAGCCGGCGGTCTCCGACCTGCGGGAGCGCGGCTTCCATGCCTTCGTGGCGGGCCGCGGGCGCGAGGCGCGGATGGAGTTCGACCCGCGCGCCCGCGAGGTGGAGGCGCTGCCGCCCGAGGACCGCCGGATGGTGTTCTTCGCGGAGCTGTTCGTCGGCATCGAGCTCGCGCCCCGGCTGGACGGCCTCCTCCGCGTGATCGAGGATTGGCGGCCAGATGTGCTGCTGCACGAGGCGGCGGAGCTGGCCGGGCCGATCGCCGCCACGCTGGCCGGCATCCCGTACGCGACGGTGGGATTCGGGGCTCGGTTTCCGGCGCGCGTGCTCGAGCGTGGAGCAGCGGCCGCGGCACCGCACTGGCGAGCCCACGGTCTCGAGCCACCGGCGAACGCCGGGCTCTACCGGTACCTCTACGTCGACCCGTTCCCGCCATCGCTCCAGCTGTCCGAGCCCGCCCCGGCCGACGTCCAGCCGGCCCGACTGACGCCGTTCGTCGAGACCGACGGAGCGTCCGCGCCGGCCTGGCTGGCGACGCTGCAGCCGCAGCCGACGCTGTACGTCACCTTCGGGACGATCTGGAACCGCCAGTCGGAGCTCTTCCGGCGGGTGCTCGCCGCCGTCGAGGGTCTCGCGGTGAACGTGATCGTCACGCTCGGTGCCAGCGGCGACCCCGAGGCGCTGGGACCGCAGCCGGGCAACGTGCACGTGCACCGCTTCGTGCCGCAGGCGCTCGTCCTGCCGGCCTGCGACATGGTGGTCTGCCACGGCGGCAGCGGCACGATGCTCGGCGCGCTCGCCCACGGCCTGCCGCTGGTGGTGTTGCCGCAGGGCGCCGACCAGTTCGCGAACGCCGACCTTCTGGCCGCGACCGGCGCGGGCCGCACGCTGCTGTCGCACGAGTGCGATCCGCCGCTGATCCGCCGCGCCGTCACCGCGCTGCTCGTCAACGCCGGGCCGCGAGCGGCAGCAGCGCGCCTGCGTGACGAGCTTGACGCGATGCCTGCGCCGGGTGTGGCGATCGCGCGCGTCGAGGCGCTCGCCGGCTGAGTTCAGTACAGCGCCCGCCGGCGCCGCTCGAGATGCTCGCGTTCGGCGGCGTTCGTGACGAGGTCGAGCGCCGCGTCGTAGGCTGTCGCAGCCTCGTCGACGCGTCCCAGCCGGACGAGGAAATCGGCCCGGACGGCGTGGTACAGGTGGTACGCGTCGAGGTCGAGGTGCTCGATCGCCGCGAGGCCCGCGGCCGGCCCGTGCACCTCGGCAACCGCCACCGCCCGGTTGAGCTCGACGACCGGCGTCGGCGCGAACCGCCGCAGCTGGTCGTAGAGCGCGACGATCTGGTGCCAGTCGGTGTCGGCGGCGTCACGCGCGTCGGCGTGCACGGCATTGATGGCGGCCTGGACCTGGTACGCGCCGGGCTGGTTGCGGCGTAGGCACGCGCGGACGAGCGCGTGTCCCTCCTCGATCAGCTCGTGATCCCACAGCGTCCGATCCTGGTCGGGCAGCAGCACGAGCGACCCGTCGGCTGCCGCCCGCGCCGGCCGGCGTGACGCGGTCAGCAGCAGCAGAGCGAGCAGGCCGCGCACCTCCGCCTCGTCCGGCATCAACTCGACGAGCAGGCGGGCGAGGCGGATCGCCTCGCTGCTGAGGTCGTCGCGGGTGAGCGACGCGCCGCTGCTGGCCGTGTACCCCTCGTTGAATATCAGGTAGACGACCGACAGCACGGGCCGCAGCCGGTCGGTCAGCTCGGCGTCGTCGGGAATCCGGTACGGGATGTTCGCGGCGCGGATCTTGTTCTTGGCGCGGACGATGCGCTGCGCCATGGTGGCCTCTTCAACGAGGAAGGCGCGGGCGATCTCCGGGGTCTGCAGGCCGCCCAGCAGCCGCAGCGTGAGCGCCACCTGCGCGCTCGGCGCGAGCGACGGGTGGCAGCACGTGAAGATCAGTCGCAGTCGGTCATCGCTCAAGGGGTCGACCTCGATTTCCTCGTCTGCCGGCTCGAGGGTGGCGGCCTTGACGTAGCGGTCGTAGCGGGACGACTCGCGCCGGAACCGGTCGATGGCGCGGTTCCGTGCCGTCGTCACGATCCAGCCGCCCGGGTTGGGCGGCGCGCCGGTCGCCGGCCAGCTCTCGGCGGCCACCAGGAACGCGTCCTGCACCGCCTCTTCGGCGACATCGATGTCGCCGAAGAGGCGGATCAGGGTCGCTACGGCCCGGCCGGACTCCTGGCGGAAGACCTGCTCGACCGTGGTCGCAGCCGCGTCGGTCACAGGGTCAGGCCTCGGGCTCGTTCTGGAACGGCCGCACCTCGACCGGGGTCTGGCACGCGACGGTCGCCTTGGCGGCCCACGCCAGCGCGGCGTCGAGGTTGTCGGCCTTGATGACCCAGAAGCCGCCGATCTGCTCCTTCGACTCGGAGAACGGGCCGTCGGTGGTCAGGACGTCGCCGTTCTCGACCTTCACGACGGTGGCGACGTCCGCGGGGTGGAGGCCGCCACCGAACACCCACGCGCCGGCGGCGCGCATCTGCTGGTTGACGGCCTCGACGTCGGCGTACATCTGGTGCATGACCTCGTCGGAGGGCATCTCGGCGCCTTCCACCATGTGGACGGCCAGCAGGTACTGCGTCATCGGACTGCTCCTTGGATCTGAGGTGCGGCACGGTACCGCTCCTGCAACCCGTCTACGAACGACGGCTCCGCCAAATCGACAACGCGCTGAAAGAATTTTCGACGGTCGGGGAATGTGGTGCAGACCGACGGATTCCGGACGTCTGCGCCCACGCGTCGGCCTCGCCTCCGGCGGTGCGTCCTGCGATCTCACCCATCCGCTCCGCCTCGCCCCAGTGCTGCACGACCAGCCGGCGCCCGGCCAGGGCGAACCGCGCCGCGACGGTATCATCGGCGTCGTGGAGGTCCGCGGCACGATCACCGACGAGGCGGCGCTGCGGGCCGCGATCGGTGGCGAGCCACAGGCCGTCGTGGTCTCCAAGATCAGCGACCGGCTGAACGACCTGACGCGGCAGTTCGTGGAGCGATCGCCGTTCGTCTGCCTCGCCACCTCGGCGCCCGACGGCAGCTGCGACGTGAGTCCGCGCGGCGACCCGCCCGGCTTCGTGCGCATCCTCGACGAGCGCACGCTGCTGGTTCCCGACCGGCCCGGCAACCGGATCGCCGACTCGCTGCGCAACATCCTCGTGAACCCGCACGTCGGGCTGCTGTTCGTGATCCCCGGCATCGGCGACTCGTTCCGCGTCAACGGCCGCGCAGTGCTGACCGACGACGCGGAGCTGCTCGCACCGTCGGAGATGGACGGCAAGGTGCCGAAGCTCGGGATCGTCGTGGAGATCCACGAGGCGTACACGCAGTGCTCGAAGGCGCTCATCCGCTCCGACCTGTGGAACCCCGGGCACCACATCGACCGCAGCGAGCTGCCCAGCGCCGGCGCCATCCTGAGGTCGCTCCGCGACGACGAGTTCGACGCCGACGCCTACAACGACGCCCGGGCCGAGCGGTACCGCCGGCGCGAGGGCTTGTACTAGCCTCTACCAGCCGGTCTGGAGGACGTGATCGAGCGTGTCGACGAAGTAGTCGGCTGACGTCTCGGTCAGGCACAGCGGGGGCTTGATCTTGAGCACGTTCATGCCGTCGGACGTCGGCTGAACGATCACGCCGAGCTCGCGCATGCGCTCGCAGATCGCGTAGGCCTCCTCGGCGGCCGGCTCCAGCGTCTCGCGGTCGCGCACCAGCTCGAGCCCGAGGTAGAGCCCCATGCCGTGCACGGCGCCACACATCGGATGGCGCTCGATCAGCTCGGTGAGGCGCGCCTTCAGGTGGGCGCCGACGACGCGGGCGCTCTCCTGCAGGCCCTCGTTCTCGAGCACGTCGAGCACCGCCATCGCCGACGCGCAGCTGGCCGGGCTGCCGCCGGTCGATGCGAAGAACGCGCCCTCCCGGGCGAACGCCTCGGCGATCGCGCGCGTCGTGATCACGGCCCCGACCGGGAAGCCGTTGCCGGTCGCCTTCGCGATCGTGATCACGTCGGGGATCACGCCCTGCTGCTGGAATCCCCAGAAGAACTCGCCCAGCCGTCCATAGCCGACCTGCACCTCGTCGGCGATGCACAGACCGCCCGCGGCGCGCACGGCGGCGTACACCCGATCGAGGTAGCCAGCGGGCAGCGAGACGCCGCCCGCGTTGCCGTAGACCGGTTCGGCGATGAACCCGGCGACGCCGGTGCCGGCGGCCTCGAGCTCTGCCAGCACCCGCGTCACGTCGGCGACGTAGCGCTCGTTGGCGTCGCCGCCGCGGTGCTGGCCGCGGTACACGTTCGGGCTCTCGACCGGATGGATCCAGGCCGGCCGGCGCTCGTGCGACAGCGGGTTGTCGTACAGCGCGGTCGAGATCTCGTCGGTCGCGGCCGTCCAGCCGTGGTAGGCGCTCTGGATCGCGATCATGTCCTGCCGGCCGGTGGCGCAGCGGACGATGCGCAGCGCCAGGTCGTTCGCCTCGGAGCCCGACGCGACCCAGAAGACGACGTCGAGCCCGTCCGGCGCGAGCGCCGCGATGCGCTCCGAGGCCGCGACGATCAGCTCGTAGTTGAAGCGCGAGTTCGTGTTCAGCAGCCGTAGCTGGCGCGCGACGGAGGCCTCGACGTGCGGGTGCGAGTGGCCGAGCACGGCGACGTTGTTGACCATGTCGACGTACGCGCGCGCATCGGTGTCGTAGAGGTGGTGGCGCCAGCCGCGCTCGATCTCGGGCGGCTGCTCGAAGTAGTGCTCCTGCACGCGTGCGACGGCGGCGTCGCGGCGCTCCACCAGCGCGGAGGGGTCGTTGCGCGGCGCTGCGCAGTCGCGGCCGATCAGCTGCGACGGGTCGGGGCAGAGGGCGAGCCACCCGGCCGCGTGCGATGGCGTCGCCAGCCCGGGCGCGTCGATCTCGGGGGCCGCGAGCACCTGCACGTGGAGGTGGGGAGGGAGCGGCGCGTCCTGCTCGATCGCGGCGATCTCGCCGAGCGTGTCGCCCGGCGCGACAGTGGCGCCGGCGGCGACGGAGGGAGCCACGCCGGCCAGGCGGATGCCCACGCCATCGCAGTCCAGCACGAGGTCACGGGCGCCCGTGCGGACGACGGTGCCCGTTGCCGGCGCCGACACCGTCGTACCGGCGGGTGCGATCAGATCGGTGCCGAGGTGCACCGAGGGCGGCGGATCGCGCTGCTCCGCCCGGGCGTGGATCAGCCGGCCCTCACCCCAGCGGCCGATGCCGGAGAGGCTCTGGCCGGCGGCCGGATCCGTCCATGCGCCGGCCAGGAGCAGATCGGTCGTGACGGAGAGATCGAGCGGATCGGACGGCGGGTTGGCGATCAGGGGCAGGGCACCTTTTGCGAGCTCGGCCAGCCGCGCGCTGGCAAGGTGCACGCGGCGCGAGGGAGCCAGGCCCAGCGCCGCGCGCAGCGTCTCGTGCGCGAGCGCAGGCTCCACCGTCTCCAGCGCGTCGGCCACGATCCAGCCGCCGCCCAGGAACTCCTGCGCGTACGCGTTGTCCGGCTCCATGATCGCCTGCTGCTCCTCGCAGACCGCGCACACCGAGCCGCGCGCGAGCACCAGCGGCCAGACAGCGGCGATCTCGTCGTCGGACAGCGGCAGCACCTCGTGGTAGCCGCGCGCCACCTCGATCGCGATCTCGAGCGGCCGCGTGGGATCGCCCAGCACGAGCGACTGCACCGCGGTCGCGATGTCCGAGATGCGCCACGTGTGCATCAGGTCGCCGAAGTCGATCAGGCCGGTCGGAATCATCCGGCCCGCGCGGTCGCGCGTCGCCATCACGTTGTAGTCGGTGATGTCGGCGTGCACGACCTGGCGCGGCAGGGTGTCGCGCAGCGCGTCGAGCGTGACCTCGGATGCCTCCAGCAGGCGTCGAGCCTGTGTGCGGCGAGCGTCGTCCTGCACCCAGTGGTCGAGCGCCTCGACGACGGGCCGGGCCAGCTGGAGATCCCACTGGATCGTCCGGTCGGTGCCTGCGTGCGAGAAGTCGGTCAATGCGCGGGTGGTCTCGGCGGCGATCCGGCCGACGGCGCGCAGGGCCCGGGCGGAGCGGTACGAGGTGGCGTCGAGCGGCTCGCCCTCGACGTAGGTGACGAGCCGGACGTCGAAGGTCGCGCTGTCGCGTTTCAGCGGCTCGATCAGGTTGCCCGCGGCGGACGTGGCCGGTACCGGGACCGCGAACGGCAGGTCGCGCGCGGCCAGGTGGGACATGGCGGCGTTCTGCGCCTCGAGCGCCACGCGCTCCCAGCCGGAGTTCGCGATCTTGAGGACGAAGCGGCCGTCGGGCGCGTCGACGCGGTAGTTGCGGTCCTGGTTGGACCCGAGCTCGCGCACCGCGCCGTCGCGGCCGAACAGGTCGCGCGCGATGGCGGCCGCCTCGTCGACGTCGATCGGCGGGCAGCGGAGCGCGAGGTCTCCGAAGGGGTTTGGGTCGGTCATCGGTCTCGCGGCGATGGTGACACGAACCGGCGATTCGAGCGAAGGCTCGCCGTCAGACGCCGGAGAGGAACTGCAGCACGGCGGCGTTGAACGCGTCCGGCAGCTCCCACAGGCAGGCGTGGCCGCCCGGCACCTCGGCCCAGGTGGAGCTCGGCAGCTCGTCGTGCATCCGTCGGGACAGGGCCGGGTAGATGATCAGGTCCTGCTCGCCGACCAGCGTCAGCGCCGGGCAGGTGACGGCGCCGAGCCGCCCGCGCGTGTCGTGGGTTTCGATCGACGACAGCTGCGCCAGGTACGCGGCCGGATCCTGCGGGTTCGCGGCCAGCTCGGCCTCGACCTCGGCGCACTCGTCGGGCCGCGACTCGACGAACTCCGGCGTGAACGCCCACAGCAGGATCTCACGCTGTGTGAAGCCGACGCCGAGGTGCGGCACGAGCTCGCGCCACAGCTGGAACATCCGCAGGCAGTACGGCCCGGGCCACGCGTAGGTGTTGCACAGCGCGACGCTGCGCAGGCGATCGGCGTGGGCGATCGCGTACTCCTGGGCGATCATGCCGCCCATCGAGGTGCCGAGCAGGTGGAACCGGCCGAGCCCGAGCGCGTCGGCGAGACCGTGCAGATCCTCGGCCATATGCGCCGTCGTGTACGGCCCGTCGGTGATGGTGGTGCCGCCGACGCCGCGGTTGTCATACGACACGACGCGGTACCGCTCCGCGAACGCCGGCAATTGGGCCGCCCAGCTCTCCTTGGTGTCCGCGAGGCCGTTGACGACCACCAGCGTCTCGTCGCCGTCGCCGTCGATGCGGTAGTCGATCTCGAGGTCGGACACGCGGATCGTCGGCATGGCCGCAAAGCCTAGAGGCAAATCGCGTGACGAAGCGTGACGGTCCAGCGCGCGGGGTCTGACCCCGAAACGCCCGGCCACGGGGGTCAGACCCCAGAACGCAATGTGCCGGAACACGCAGGAAAGAGCCCTTCCGACACCGTTGGTCGCCGGATCGCGCGGGTACGCCCGCGGCTCGGCACGAAGGTCGCGCTAGACCTTCTAGCGGAAGAACGTGAACAGCCGGACGCCCGCTTCCAGCGTCTCGCTGGGACGGGCCAGCCGGTGCATGCCGACCGCGTACGAGCCCGGGCCG
>JBBQFB010000040.1:0-22500 GCA_038321545.1 Gaiellales bacterium | reverse complement strand
TCGTCGCATCGACCGACTTCGCCATGCGGCGCTTCGCGTCCGCGAGCAGCTCGTCCAGCATCTCGACCTCCCTTACGTCGCCGGCTCACGCGGCGCGCCGGCCGCGACGGCCGAGCGCGTGCGCACGAGCGTGCCGATCGTCTCGCCGCAGGTGACGCGGACGATGTTGCGCTCGTCGTTCACGTTGAACACGCGGATCGGCATGTCGTTCTCCATGCAGAGCGACAGCGCCGTCGTGTCCATGACCTTGAGACCGCGCTCGATCGCCTCGCGGTGGCTGATCTCGGTGATCAGCTTCGCGTCGGCGTGAATGCGCGGATCGGCGTCGAGCAGTCCCTCGACGCCGTTCTTGCCCATCAGGATCGTCTCGGCGCCGATCTCGCACGCCCGCAGCGCTGCTGCCGTGTCGGTCGTGAAGAACGGGTTGCCGGTGCCGCCGGCGAAGATCACGACGCGCTTCTTCTCGAGGTGGCGGATCGCGCGGCGCCGGATGTACGGCTCCGAGACCTCCTTGATCTCGAGCGCCGACAGCACGCGCGTGTAGATGCCGTGCCGCTCGAGCGCGTCCTGCACCGACAGCGCGTTCAGCACCGTCGCGAGCATGCCCGCGTAGTCGGCCGACGCGCGGTCCATCCCGAGCCGGGCGACCTCTTCCATGCCGCGGTAGATGTTGCCGCCGCCGACCACGATCGCGACCTCGACGCCCATGTCGCAGACGTCGCGGATCGCGCTCGCGATGGCATCGATGCGGCGCGGATCCTGGCCGTAGTCCTGCTCCCCCATCAGCGCCTCACCGGAGAGCTTCAGCAGCACGCGGTCGAAGGCCGCGAGCGATGAAGCAGAGGCGGATGGCGCGGTGGAGGACACCAGTGGCGAGTCTAGAGGACGGACCGGCATCCTTCGCCGGTCCGTGTCAGCTCCCGCCGACGGTGTAGGACGCGAACCGGGCGATCTCGATGTTCTCGCCGGTCTCGCGGGCCAGGGCGGCACGCACCTCTTCGACCTTCAGCTTCTCGTCGCGGAAGTACGGCTGCTCGAGCAGGACGACCTCCTCGTACCACTTGCGCAGGCGGCCCTCGGCGATCTTGTCGACGACCGGGCCCGTCTTGCCCTCCTGGGCGGCCTGCCCGCGGAAGACGTCGAGCTCGGCGTCGCGCGCCGCGTCGGGCACGTCGTCGATCTTCACCCAGCGGGTGTTGTCGGACGACACGATCTGCAGCAGCAGGTCCTTCACGAACACGCCGACGGGCTCGCTGTTCGCGACGAAGTCGGTGTTGCAGCGGACCTCGACCAGGACGCCCTTCTGGGCGCCCGGGTGGATGTACGCGCCGATCTTGCCCTCGGTCGTCTCGCGTCCGGCGAGCTTCGCCGCCTTGGCGATGCCGGCCTCGCGCAGCGCCTTGAAGGCTGCCTCGGTGTCGCCCTCCGCCGCGACGAGCGCGTTGCGTACGTCGAGCATGCCGGCGCCACTGCGCTCGCGCAGGGCCTTGATGTCGGCGGGGCTCGCCTTGTAGTCGCTCACTGGTCCTTCGTCTCCTCGTCGGTCGGAGCGGCCTCGGCGACGGGCGCCTCCTCGGCTGCAGCCCCGGGGGCCTCCTCGACGACCGGTGCCACCTCGGCGGCCGGCACCGCAGGCGCCTCCTCGGCGGGCGCGGCCGCCACCTCGGGCTCGGCTGCCGGCGCCGCCTCGGCGGGTGCGTCGGCGGGCGCGTCCTCGGTCGTGATGCCCGCGACGGCGAGCGCCTCGGCGACGGCCTCGTCGATCGAGGCCACCTCCTCGGCACCGTCGGCGGCCAGCTCTTCCTCGGTGATCTGCGGGCCGCGACCCTCGATCACGGCGTCGGCCAGGACGCGGCAGATCAGATCGCAGGACCGGATCGCGTCGTCGTTGCCGGGGATGACCAGATCGACCTGGTCGGGGTCGCAGTTCGTGTCGACGAGCCCGATCAGCGGGATGTTCAGCCGGCGCGCCTCGCGCACGGCCAGCTCCTCGGAATTCAGGTCGATCACGAACACGGCCTGCGGCAGGCGGCGCAGGTCGGCGACGCCGCCGATGTTGGTCTCGAGCTTCTCGAGCTCCTTCAGCCGGGCGATCCGCTCCTTGGTGGGCAGCAGGTCGAGCTGACCGTCGGTCGACTGCCGGCGCAGATCGTGCAGGTGCTCGATGCGGCCGGACATGGTGCGGAAGTTCGTCAGCAGCCCACCCAGCCAGCGGTGGTTGACGTACGGCATGCCGGCCCGGGCAGCGTGCGCCGCGACCGCGTCGCGCGACTGCTTCTTGGTGCCGACGAACAGGACGGTGCCGCCCTTGGCCGCGATGTCGCGGACCTTGTCGTGCGCCTCCTCGAGCAACCGCATCGTCTTCTGGAGATCGATGACGTAGATCCCCGCGCGCTCGCCGAAGATGAAGCGGCGCATCTTGGGGTTCCACCGGCGGGTCTGGTGGCCGAAGTGGACGCCAGCTTCGAGAAGCTCGCGCATCGTGGCAGAGGCCACGGGTCCTCCTAGCGTTTGGTTTTGAGGTCGTGCTCCCGGAGGGCTCGCGCGGGACCGGACTTGAGACCGGCACCGTCCGCGCGGCGGATGATCCGCCGGGGTTGAGGACGAGGGCCGCAGGTCTGCGGCCGGACGGGACTGTATCAGCGCGCCAGTTGACCTTCGCCGGTGGAAGCGGTAGCGTCATCGCAAAGCTCCGGGACGGCGCGCGATGCCGAGCCGGCGACCCACGCAGCGCTGCCTCTCGGGGCGTGCGCGGCGGCGGCAGTCGACCAGGCCGGCGTCCCCGTCCCGGGGCTCCTTCTCGTTTCTCGACGGTCGGCGGTGGTCCAGACGATGGTCGTACGACCATCGTCGAATTGCGTAGCCGACCGGCGGCAAGCGACAGTTGCGTTGCATTCCGGGTCGGGACAGCCGTCCGAGAACCTCCGTTTGGCCACAACTCACGGAGCATCGGACGGGATCCGGAAGCGTCAGACGGTGGCTCCGGGGGGATGACCGCGTCTGGGGGAGCGAGGGGCGTCCGGTTTACCGGACGCCCCTCTCGCTTCCCCGTCTCTGCGTCCTACGCCCGCCGGGCGCGGTCGAGCGCTGCGACGAGGTCGTCGGGCAGCTCGCTCGAGACCTCGAGATCGTCGCCCGTGACCGGGTGCGGCAGCTTCAGGCGGCAGGCGTGCAGGAACTGGCGCTGCAGCCCGTAGCGCTCCATGCTGACCGGGCAGTACGACGGGTCTCCCACGACCGGGTGGCCGATCGCCTCGAGGTGCACGCGGATCTGGTGCGTGCGCCCGGTGCCGAGCGTGACGTCGAGCAGCGTCGTGGTCGGCAGCAGCTCCGCAACCTGGAAGTGCGTGACGGCCGCCCGCGGGGCCGAGCCGTCGACCGCCATCTTGCCCTTGCCGCGATCGCGGCCGATGGCCGCCTCGATGCGACCGGCGCGAGCGGCAGGTCGGCCGTGGACGAGCGCGGCGTAGGCGCGGGTGATGGCGCGGGCCCGCATGGAGCGACCGAGCGCCGCGTGCACCTGCTCCGACTTCGCGACCACCAGCAGGCCCGACGTGTCGCGGTCGAGCCGGTGCACGATGCCGGGCCGGTCGACGTCGTCGCCGCCCGCGATGCCCTCGGCCAGCAGCCCGTGGACGAGCGTGCCGTCGGTGCGGCCCGGTGCCGGGTGCACGACCACGCCGGCGGGCTTGTCGACCACCAGCAGCGCGTCGTCCTCGTAGGCGATCCGGAACGGCACGTCCTGGTCGTGGACGAGCTCCCGCGGGGCCGTCGCGGCGTCGGCGTCGACGGCCACCGTCATGCCAGGCAGCACCCGGAACGACTTGTGGCGCACCTCGCCATCCACCAGCACGCGCCCGGCGCCGAGCAGGCGCTCCGCGGTCGTGCGCGAGCCAACGCCCTCGAGGCCCGCGACGAACCGGTCGAGCCGCGCGCCGCGCTGGTCGTCGGGAACCGGCGCCTCGATCACGACGGGGTGCGCTCGTGCTGGACGAGGCCCAGCAGCAGCAGGACCACACCGACGACGATGAACGAGTCGGCGAGGTTGAAGATCGGCCAGTGGTGGAGGTGCAGGAAGTCGGTCACTCCACCGTCGCGGACGCGGTCGACCAGGTTCGACAGCGCACCGCCCGCGAGCATGCCGACGGCCGGCGGGAAGAACGGGCTGCGCGCACCGGAGCGCGCGAAGAAGACGAGCATCCACGCGATCGCAGCGATCGTCAGGAGCATCACGATCGACTGCTGCTCCGTGAACTGGCCGAACGCGATGCCGGTGTTCTTGATGCGGCGCAGGTCGAAGAACGGCAGCAGCTCGACGATCTCGCCGCGCTCGATGGTGCGTGTCGCGAGCGACTTCGTGATCTGGTCGGCGCCGACGGCGACCACGGCGACGGCGCTCATCCCGACCCACTCCAGCAGCCCCGCGCGCTGCGCCGAGGGGCGCGGCGACTCCGGCAGCTCGTAGATCGGCGACCGGCCGCCGCGCATGGTCGGGGTGCTCACCGGCGCTCCGCGCAGGCGACGCACCGCACCGCGTAGGGCAGCGCCGCGAGCCGCTCGGCCGAGATCGCACCGCCGCACGACTCGCACACGCCGTAGATGCCGTCCGAGATGCGCTGCAGGGCCGAGTCGATCTGCGACAGCACGTGCACGACGGTCTCCTCGAGCGCCTCGTCGGGGTTGCTCGACGGTGCCGGATCGTGGTCGCCGAGCGTGTCGTCGAGGCGCGCGCGCTCGATCGCCAGCCGGTCCCTCTCGGCCTCGAGCTCCCGGCGTACGCGTGCGACGTCCATCCCCGAGAAGGGTAGCCGCGCTACCGAGAGAGGCCGTACACCGCGCCGGCCGCCAGCAGGTTCGGCCGCAGCCGCGCGAGGCGCCCAGTGGTCTCGTCTCCGGCTGTGCCGAGCAGGACGCGGCGCGTCACGCGGAGCCCCTCCTCGCGCGCCAGCCGCTCGAAGTCGCGGATCGTGCAGAGGTGGATGTTCGGGGTGTCGTGCCAGGCATGCGGCTGCGCGGCCGAGACGGTCATCCGGCCGCGCACGGCGAGGTCGACGCGGTGCGGCCAGTAGCCGACGTTGCGGAACGACACGATGCCCGCGCGCCCGACGCGGAGCATCTCGGACAGCACCACCGCCGGCCGGAGCGTGGCCTGCAGCCGCTGCGACAGGATCACCACGTCGAACGAGCCGTCCTCGAACTCCGCGGCGCCGTCGTCGATCGGGGCCTGTACGACCGGCACGCCCCGTGCCACGCACTGGAAGAACCCCTCGTCGGACGCCTCGATGCCGCTCACCGAGCAGCCGCGCTCGGCGGCCAGGTGCGCCAGCAGCGCACCGTCACCCGAGCCGAGGTCGAGGACGCGCGAGCCACGCGGCACGAGCTCCGACACGATCTCCAGGTCAGTGCGCAGGGTCGACCTCTCCGGCCACCCGGTCGAGGAAGGCGGCCACGGTGCGGTGGTACTCCGGCACCTCGAGCAGGAACGAGTCGTGGCCGTGCGGCGAGGCGATCTCGCGGAACGTGACCGGCACCTCCGCGCCCTGCAGCACACGGACGAGGTCGAGCGAGTGCTTCGTGTCGAACCGCCAGTCGGTGTCGAACGAGACCACCAGGAACCGGGTCGCGACCTCCTCCAGCCGCGCGATCGCGGCCGGCAGGTCGGCGAACGGATCGAAGTAGTCCATCACGCGCGTCAGGTACAGGTACGAGTTGGCGTCGAACCGGTTCAGGAAGCTCTCGCCCTGGTACTCGAGGTAGCTCTCGACCTGGAAGTCGACGCCGAACCGGAACCGCGGCGTGTCGGCGTCCTGGATGCGGCGGCCGAACTTCTCGCGCATCGAAGTCTCCGACAGGTACGTGATGTGCGCCATCATCCGGGCCAGCGTGAGGCCGACCGCGGGGATCTCGCCGAAGGCGTAGTAGTCGCCGTCGTGGAAGTGCTCGTCGCGCATGATCGCGGCCCGCGCGACGGCGGAGAAGGCGATGTTCTGGGCCGTCAGCCGCGCGCTCGAGCAGATCATCAGGCCCGCCCGGATGTCGTCCGGATGGTCGATCGCCCACTGCAGCACCTGCATGCCGCCGAGCGAGCCGCCGATCGCGCCCGCCAGGCGCGGCACCTCGAGGTGCGCGAGCAGCCGGCGGTGCACCTTCACCAGGTCGGAGACGGTGAACAGCGGGAACCGGAGGCCGTACGGCGCCCCGGTGGCCGGGTTCGTCGAAGCCGGGCCGGTCGTCCCCTGGCAGCCGCCGAGCAGGTTCGCCGAGATCACGAAGAAGCGGTCGGTATCGACCGATTTGCCCGGTCCGATCAGGTTGTCCCACCAGCCGACCCGGGCCGGGTCGCCGTGGTGGCCGGCGGCGTGCGCGTCGCCGGTCAGCGCGTGACACACGAACACCGCGTTCGAGCGGTCGGCGTTCAACGTGCCGTACGTCTCGTAGGCGACCTCCACCGGCGCCAGCGTCGTGCCGGAGTCGAGCAGCAGCGGGTCGTCCTCCGTGAAGAGGACGACCCGCTGCGTCTCGACCAGTCCGACCGAGCCCTGCGTACCGGTGGAGGAAGCCACGAGTCAGGCGGTGACGAGCGACCGCGTCTTCGCGAGGGCCTGATCGATGTCCTCGAGGATGTCGTCGATGTGCTCGATGCCGACCGACAGGCGCACGGTGTCCTGTGTGACGCCCGCCGCGTCGAGCTCCTCGGCGTTCAGCTGCGAGTGCGTGGTCGTCGCGTTGTGGATCGCAAGCGAGCGCGCATCGCCGATGTTCGCGAGGTGCGAGAACAGGCCGAGGCTCTCGATGAACGTCTTGCCTGCCTCGAGGCCGCCTTCGATGCCGAACGTGACGAGGCCGCCGAAGCCGCCCTTGAGCGTCCGCTTGGCGACATCGTGGTACGGGCTCGACTCGAGGCCCGGGTAGTTGACCCAGGTGACGCCGCCGGCGCCTTCCAGGTGCGCCGCGACCTTGGCGGCGTTCTCGAAGTGCCGCTCCATGCGCAGCGGCAGGGTTTCGAGGCCCTGGATGAACAGGAACGCGTTGAACGGCGACAGCGCCGCGCCCGTGTTGCGCAGGAGCACCGTGCGGACGCGGCCGATGTAGGCGGCCGGCCCGAGGGCGTCCGACCACACCACGCCGTGGTACGACGGATCCGGCTTCGTGAGGCCCGGGAACCGCTCGGCGTTCGCGACCCAGTCGAACTTGCCGGCGTCGACGAGCACGCCGCCGATCGACGAGCCGTGGCCACCGATGTACTTGGTGGCGGAATGGACGGCGATGTCGGCGCCGAGCGCGAACACGTCGCAGCCGAGCGGTGTCGGCACTGTGTTGTCGACGATCAGCGGCAGGCCCTGGGCGTGCGCGGCCTCGGCCCACGCGGCGATGTCGACCACGTTCAGCTTCGGGTTGCCGATCGTCTCGGCGAACACGAGGCGGGTGTTCTCGTCGGTCAGCTCGGCGACGGACTCCGGGCGGTCCGGGTCGGCGAAGCGCACCTCGATCCCGTACTGCGGCAGCGTGTGCGCGAACAGGTTGTACGTGCCGCCGTACAGCGTGGAGACGGAGATGATGTTGTCGCCCGCGCGCGTGATGTTGAGCACCGAGTACGTCACGGCGGCCTGGCCGGAGGCGAGCGCGATGCCCGCGATTCCGCCCTGCAGCGCGGCAACGCGCTGCTCGAACACGTCCCACGTCGGGTTCATGATGCGCGTGTAGATGTTGCCCGGCACCTTCAGGGCGAACAGGTCGGCTGCGTGCTGCGTGTCGTCGAACACGTACGACGTCGTCTGGTAGATCGGGACGGCGCGCGCGTTGGTGGTCGGGTCGGACGCGTAGCCCGCGTGGAGCGCGATGGTCTCCGGTCGGTGGTCGCTCATGGTGCTGCTCCTGGCGCCGAATGGCGCGGATCGTGCCCCGGGAACGAAAAAGGCCCTCGCGGAATCGTCCCGGAGGGCCCCACCCGTGCGGCTTGCACCAGGCGACGTTCCATCTTCCGCTCGGCCGCCCGGGACGGATCGGCTCTGCGCTGGAGTTAGCACCTGACGAGCAATTGCTCCGGTTGCTGCGGGATCATCGGGCCAGTTCCCTTCCCCGCTCGTGATGGTTCGCGCAGCGGAACGTAGCACAAGCCCCGGTGTCCCAAGTCCCAAGTTCGCGTGCCATCTCGGGCACGTCGGAGCGGCGCCCGGAACCGCGCCGAGATACCCCGGCGGGCCGCGACCTGGGAGCACTAGACTTCCCGGATGGGAGTCCGGATCGTCGCCGCGATGGCGCTCCTGTACACGGTCTGGGGTTCCACCTACCTGGCAATCCGGATCGGTGTGGAGTCGATCCCACCGCTCCTCGCGGCAGGCCTGCGGTTCGGTCTGGCGGGCCTCGTCCTGGCGCCGCTGGCCGTACGCGCACGGCCCACGCGGCGCGAGGTGGCGGGCAGCTCCGCGCTCGGTCTGTGGCTGCTGGTCGGCGGACCGGGCCTGCTGACGGTGGCCGAGGTGCACGTGCCCTCGAACATCGCCGCGGTGCTCGCCTCCACCACCTCGATCACGGTGTGCATCTGGCGGCGGCTGGCGGGTGAGCGGCTGCCGCAGATGACGCTGCTCGGTGTCGCGATCGGGTTCGCCGGCATCGTGGTGCTGCTGATCGGCCCGTCCGGCGGCGCGGGCGCACCGGTGCCGTGGATGCTGATGATCCTGGGCTCGGCGGCGCTGTGGTCGACGGCGTCGTTCTACGGGCGCGCGCTGCCGGCGGTTTCGGGCCTGTGGGCCGCGACGACCGTGCAGATGCTCGCCGCCGGCGCCGCGATGACCGTCGCCGGGCTCGTTGTCGGAGAGCGGCCGCACGACGTCACGCTGCGCTCGTCGATGGCGCTGCTGTACCTCGTGATCGCCGGCACGGTGGCGCTGGCGGCCTACGGCTACGCGCTCGCGCACCTGCCGATCTCGACCGTCGTCACGCACCAGTACGTCAACCCGGTCGTGGCGATCGCGCTGGGTGCGCTCGTGCTCTCGGAGTCGCTCGCGATGCTCGAGCTGGTCGGCGCGGTGCTGGTCGTGGGCGCCGTGTTCGCGATCGTGCAGGCCGAGCGGCGCGGCGTTACGGCGCGGTGACGTTCAGCGTCGCGTGCGCCACCCGCGCGCCGGCCCGGATGCTGGCCGGTCGAGGCACGCGACGCCCGGCTCGCGACGTAGACGACCTCGTTCTGCTCGCCGCTCGGCAGGCGCCACTGCAGGACCGGGTAGGTGCCGACCGTACGGCCGCCGAGGGGGCTCACCAGCGTCGCCGCGGCGGAGGCGGGAGCCGGCGAGACGGCGCGGACGACGAGAGCGATCGACGAGGCGATCCGGCGCATCCGGCGCATCCGGCGCATCCGACCACCATATCCCGGGTTCGCCGTCAGACGGAAGGGAGCAGGCACCCGAGCCGCGCCAGCGCGTCGGGCAGCTCGCGCAGGTCGGCGACGACGGCGTCGGCGGCCTGCAGGTCGGCGACGCCGAACGTCGTCGAGACGGCCACCACCAGCGAGCCGGCGGCACGTCCGGCGGCAATGCCGGCGGGCACGTCCTCGAGCACCAGGCAGTCGGCCGGATCGACGCCGAGCAGCTCGGCGCCACGCAGGTAGCCCTCGGGGTCGGGCTTGCCGCGCGCCACCTCGTCGCCGCACACCAGCCGGTCCGGCACCGGCAAGGCGACGGCCGTCAGGCGCGAGACGGCCAGCGACCGGTGAGCCGACGTGACGACGGCCCACGCGTCGCGGGGCAGGCCGGCCAGCAGCTCGGCCGCACCCGGCACGGCGACCAGGCCGCCCAGGTCGACCTCCTCGCCGGCGTCGATCACCGCGGCCTCGACCGCGGCGTCGAGCTCCGGAGCGAGCTCCGCCAGGACGTCCGACGTCCGGCGGCCGTGCCCCGCGGCGATGAACGGCCCGGGGTCGAGTCCGTGGCGCTCTCCGAACAGCCGCCAGTGGCGCACGACGACCGCCGTCGAGTCGACCAGCGTGCCGTCCATGTCCGCGAGCACGCCCGCCAGGCGACGGCTCAATGGTCGTTCGTGGCGGACGCAGCCGGAAGCGCCGCCATCTGCGACGTGACGGCGACGTTCTCCCCCGTGTCCTCCTCGTACGCCTCGATGATCGCGGAGGTGGCAGTCAGCATCGCGCGGAAGCGGGCGCGGAACTCGCGCTCCTTCTCGGTCAGCCGGATGATCTCGTGGCGGACGCGCTCGCGCTCGTGGTGCGCCTCGCCGACGATCTCGCGACCGGTCTGCTCGGACTCGCGCACGATCCGCTCGGCCTCGCGGCGCGCGTCGGCGCGCATCACGTCGGCGCTGCGCTCGGCGGTGACGAGCGTCTTGCGCAGCATCGCCTCCGCCTCCTGGTGGCGCGCGAGCTCGACGGCGAGCTCATGGTTGCGCTCCTCGAGATCCTGGCGCTGCCGCCAGACCTCACCGAACGAGTCGGCGATGCGGCTGAGTTCGCGGTCGACATCCTTCTTCTTCATCCCGAAGAAGCGACGGCGTAGACGGACGTGCTGGATCTCTGCTGGGCTGATCGACATTCGGCTCCCCCGAGCGGCTGGTAGGAGCAGGATGATTCGCCGCCCGCGGTCAGCTTCCTGCCAGGATCGGCCGCAGGACCTTGCTCCAGACGAGGCTCAGCGCCAGCAGCGCGATCATCGGCGACAGGTCGAGCGGGCCGAGCGGCGGCACGAACCGGCGCACGAAGGCGAGCACCGGGCCGACCGTCTGGTCGAGGAAGTTGCGGATCCCGGCCGTCGTCCGGTTGTACGGGATGGGCAGCATGCTCATGACGATGTAGGCGAGTACCAGCACCCACGCCACGATGATGAAGCCATCGCCGAGCCTGATGATGAAGTTCAACGTCGTCTCCTCGCCGTTAACCGAGCTCCGCGGCTCGCTGCATCGCAGCGAGCACGCCATCGATGATCGCGCCCCGGACGCCGGCGCGCTCGAGCGCGGCGAGGCCGGTGGCGGCAGTACCGCCGGGCGAGGTCACCATCCGCCGCAGGTCCGAGCACGACAGGTCGTTCTGATCCAGCAGCGTGGCCGTGCCGAGCATCGTCGACAGGATCAGCTGGCGCGACTTGGCGTGCGTCAGGCCCGACACGATGCCGGCGTCCTCGAAGGCCTCGACGATCAGGCCGATGAACGCCGGGCCGGAGCCGGACAGGGCGGTGGCCGCGTCGAACTGGCGCTCCTCGAGCCGAACGACGGTGCCGAGCAGCCGCAGCCAGTCGAGCACGCGCTCCTCGGCGGCGGTGTCGGCGAAGCGCCCCGGCGCGAAGCAGACGGTGCCGGAGCAGACCTGTACCGGCACGTTCGGCATCAGCCGGAACACCGGCACGTCCTCGTCCAGGATCGACTCCATCGTGACCGTCGCGACGCCGGCCGCGACGGACGCCAGCGCCTTGGTGCCGGTCACGCGGCTGCCGACGCTGCGCAGGACGCGTTCCACGTCGATCGGCTTGACGCACAGAAGGACGATGTCGGCGCGGTCGACGAGCTCCTCGTTCGAGGCCACGTGGACGATGCCGCGCTCCTCGGCCAGGCGGGCCGCCTTGCCGGATCCGCGGTCGGTTGCGAGGATGCGTCCGGCGCGCGCCGGATCGGCGCGGACGAAGCCCTCGATCATCGCCGAAGCCATGTTGCCGGCGCCGATCAGGCCGATCGTGGAGGACTCGAGGGTCACGAGACCGCATTCTACGGAGGTGCACCGCTCCCTCGTCGCCGTCTACGGCCTGCTGATCGCCGGCGACGTGTTGTGGTCCGCGCTGTTTCCGCTGGGGCCGGCGTACCGCGACGAGCTCGGGCTGTCCGCCACCGAGGTGGGCGTGCTGCTGGCGGTGTTCCCCGTCGCGGTCCTGTTCGTTTCGCTGCCGGCGGGCCAGCTGGCAGACCGCGTGGGGCCGCTGAAGATCACCACACTGAGCGCCGTGATCCTGGCGATCGGCGCGATCGGGCAGTCGTTCGCGCCCGACTTCGGCACGTTGCTCGTGGCCCGTGCCTGCCAGGGCCTCGGGTTCGGCGCGATCTGGCCGGCCGGCCTCGCCTACCTGCAGGAGGTGCTGCCGGAGCACCAGCGGTCGCGGATCCTGTCCAGCTCGATGATCGTCGCCGGCCTCGCGACCATGATCGGACCGACGTTCGGCGGGGCGCTCGCGACGCGCTTCGACGCCGGCACCCCGTTCCTGATCGGCGGCCTCGGCACGGTCGCGCTCACGGCGCTGCTGATCGGCCTGCGCGACCATCCGCACACGAGCCGCGCCGCGACGCCGCTGATCGCCACCGCCGCGCGGCTGAGCCGCGACCACCTCGCCGTCGCCGGCCTGGCGTTCATGGCCCTGGCCGGCTACGTGGCGAACACGATCCACCTGCTGGTGCCACTCGACCTGCGCGACGACGGTGCCGGCGAGGCGGCGATCGGGCTCGGGCTCACCGTCGGCGCCGGCGTGTTCCTCTGCAACTCGATCCTCCTGTCGCGGATCGGGCCGCGCGCCGTCCGGGTGCGGCTCGGCGCGGCCGCCGCCGTGCTGCTCGGGGTGCTGTGCGTGATCCCGATCGTGTCCTCGCAGGCGGCGCCGCTGTACGTGCTGCTCGGTGCGCGCGGGCTGCCGCTCTCGACCCTGTTCTCGATCGCGGCCCCGCTGGCGGCCCTCGGCGCCGACCGGGTCGGCGTCGGACGTGGCGGCGTGCTCGGCATCACGAACGCGATCTGGGCGGTGGCGGCGATCGCGGGGCCGATCCTGGCCGGCCTGCTCGACGACCACGTCGCCCACAGCGCGCCGTGGATCCTCAACATCGCGCTGTGCGCCGCCGTCGCGGCCTGGACGATCCGGACGCGCGCGACGGCGACCTGACTACTTGCGCTTGCGCTTGCGGGAGCTGCCCCCGCCGCCGCCGCGCGGGCCGGCACCGGTCTGCGGGCGACCGGACATGCCGGGCTGGCGCGGGCCGCGCTGCGCCCAGTCGGGCGGGTTGTTCGGATCGAGCTCGCCCTTGTCGACCAGCTCCTGCTGCGCCGCCAGCATGCGCATGGCCTGCGCCCGCTGCTGCGGATTCATGGTGCGCAGCTGCTTGCGGATGTGCTCCGCCTCGGGCGACACCTCGAGCATCAGCTCCATCTCGGAGCGCTCGCGGCCCGTCGCGTCGGTGAGCGACACGCCCTGCTGCTTCGCGTACGTGCGGATCTGCCAGCTGCGCAGCCGCGGCCCGAACCGGGTCTTCAGGAGCCGCATCATGATCTTCTCGGCGACCTTGTTGCCGCGCTTCGAGCGCGTCAGCCAGAGGGTGGTGAGCAGGAGCACCACGAGGACGCCGATCACGACGCCGGCGGCCGCGATCGAGCCGAGCCAGACCGTGAGGCCGACGTACAGGACCGCAACGATCGCGAACGACCCGAGGAAGTACAGCAGCGTGCGGAAGTTGATCGAGCCCATCGCTACTGGACGGTAGCGCGCCCGCGGTACGCACGCGCCTGCTCGACGAGGGCCGTAAACAAGGGCAGACCGGCACCGCGCGGGTCCTCCTCCGGGTGCCACAACACGCCGAGGCAGAAGGCCCGGGACGGATCCTCGACGCCCTCGACCAGGCCGTCGGGCGCCGTGGCCGTCACAACGAGACCGTCGCCCAGCCGGCCGATCCCCTGGTGATGGTGCGAGTGGATCTCGGCCGCGCGGTCGCCGAAGATGTCGCGCAGGATCCCGCCGGTGATCTCGACGTCGTGCCGCCCGAACTCGCCCAGCCGGGGCCGGTGCGGCGCCGGGTCGGTGGTGTCGCCGACGTGCTGCTGCAGGTCGCCGCCGTAGACGACGTTGAGCATCTGGAAACCGCGGCAGACCCCGAGCACCGGCATGTCGCGCGCCAGCGCGCCGCGCGTCAGCGCCATCTCGGCCTGGTCGCGGCGCACGTTCGCGGCGTCGGTCGAGGCGTGCGGCTCGTGGCCGTAGTTGGCCGGGCCGATGTCCTCGCCCCCTACCAGCACGAGGCCGTCGAGCACCTCGAGCACGCTGGCCGCATCGTCGGCGGCGTGATCCGGGTCGGGCGGCAGCAGCAGCGCGACGCCGCCGGCCGCGTGCACGCCCTCGACGTAGCCCTGCGGGACCATGCATGCCGGCATGTCGGTCCAGGGGCCCCAGCTCGCGCCCCGCCAGTAGGCGCTGATTCCGATCCGCGGTCGCACGGGCTACATCCTCTCGAAGGAGCGGTGCAGCTCCCAGTCGGTGACGGCGCTCTCGAACGCCTGTTGCTCCAGACGGGCCGCGTTCAGGTAGTGGTCGACGACGATGTCGCCGAAGGCGCTGCGCGCGAACGCGGAGCCCTCCAGCAGGCGGATCGCCTCGTGCAGGCTGCCCGGCACGCGGCGCGCGTCGGAGCCGTACGCGTTCCCGGCGAAGGCCGGCTCGAGGGCGAGGCCGCAGTCGATGCCCTCGATGCCCATCGCGATGATCGCGGCGAACGCGAGGTACGGGTTGCAGTCGCCGCCCGGCAGGCGCGACTCGAGCCGCATGCCCTTGCCGTGGCCGACGACGCGGAACGCGCACGTGCGGTTGTCCTCGCCCCAGACCATTGCGGTCGGGGCGAACGAGCCGTGGGCATAGCGCTTGTACGAGTTGACGTTCGGCGCGAAGAAGTACGCGAGCTCGGTCGTGTACGCGAGCTGGCCGGCGATGAACGACTCGAACAACGGCGACCGGCCGTGCCCGCTGGCATCGGGGAACAGGCTCTCGCCGCCGTTCCAGAACGAGCAGTGGATGTGGCACGAGTTGCCCTCGCGCTCGTTGAACTTCGCGATGAACGACAGCGCCGCGCCACGCTGCCACGCGATCTCCTTGGCCGCGTTCTTGTAGGCCGCATGGTCGTCGGCCATCTTGAGCGCATCGGCGTACCGGAAGTTGACCTCGTGCTGGCCGAAGTTGCACTCGCCCTTCGAGTCCTCGACCACCAGCCCGGCGTTCGCCATGTGGCGCCGGATCGGCCGGATCACGTCCTCGACGATGGTCGTGCCGAAGATGGAGTAGTCGATGTTGTACTCGTTGGCCGGCACGAGGCCGCGGTAGCCCTTCGCGCGGCTGGCCTCGTACGTCTCGCGGAACAGGATGAACTCGAGCTCGGAGCCGATCTTCGCCGTCCAGCCGCGCACGGCGAGGCGGGCGAGCTGGGCCTTCAGGATCGAGCGGGGCGCCTGCGCGACCGGCGATCCGTCGTGCCACGTCATGTCGGCCTGCACCATCACGGTGCCCTCGAGCCAGGTGCAGCGGCGCAGCGTGTCGAGGTCGGGACGGAACACGAAGTCGCCGTAGCCCGAGTCCCAGCCCGACATCTGGAAGCCGGGCAGCGTGTTCATGTCGATGTCGACCGCGAGCAGGTAGTGGCAGCCCTCGGCGCCGTGCTCCGCGATCTCGCGGATGAACGCGCCGGCATCCAGCCGCTTGCCCTGCAGGCGGCCCTGCATGTCGGTTATCGCCATCACGACCGTGTCGACGAGTCCAGCGTCGACATCGGCCCGGAGCTCGTCCATCGTCAGCATGGGCGAGACGCTAACCGAACTGGCTACGACGGGTTGAAGAAGCCGTTCTCGACGAGGCGTGCGCGATCCTCGGCCGAGACCTCGACGTTCTTCGGCGTCAGCAGGAACACCTTCTCGGCGATGCGCTGCATGCCGCCGTCGAGCGCGTAGGTGAGGCCCGAGCCGAAGTCGATCAGCCGCTTCGACAGCTCGGGCTCGGCCGTCTGCAGGTTGATGATCACCGGGATCGAGTTCTTGAACCGGTCGGCGATCTGCTGCGCGTCGTTGAACGATCGCGGGGCGATCAGGTGCACCTTCACGGCCGTCGTGACCTCCTCGCGCGACTCGCGCGGCGCCTGCTCGCGCCGCAACACCGCGGTCGTCGCGCCCTCGTCGTCGTAGGACGACGCCGGTGCGCGCTCCGCGCCGCGCCGCGTGCGACGGGCGGCGGCGGGCGGCTCGTCGGAGTAGATCTCGTCGATGTCGGCCGACCGGGAGGATCGGCGCGGGCGCTCGATCCGGCGAACGCTGGAGCGTTCCCGGTAGTTGCGATCGACATCGGCCGTCGCGGCGGTGACCTCTTCGTCGTCGTCGTAATACGACTCGTCCTCCGCCAGCCCGAAGTAGACCAACGTGCGGTGCCAGAGATCACGAACTCCCATGCGGCGCCAGTGTACACATCGAATCGGTCAGCGTGTCGGACGACCGCCGTAGAGCACGCTGCCGAGACGGACGATCGTCGCGCCCTCGGAGGCCGCGACCCCGTAGTCCTGGCTGGTGCCCATCGACAGCACGTCGAACGTGTGGGTGCCGCTCCACCGCTCCCCGCAGGTGCCCGCCAGGTCGCGGAGCGCGGCGAACACGGGCCGCGACGCCTCGGGCTCCTCGGCGAACGGCGGCATGGTCATCAGGCCGCGCACCCGCACGTTCGCAAGGCCGGCGAGCAGCTCGAGGAACGCGTCCAGCTCGGCGGGTGCGACGCCCTCCTTGCCGGGGTCGGCGGCGACGTTGACCTCGACCAGCACGTCCTGGGGCGTCGCCGACCGAGCATCGATCTGGCGGGCGGTCGACTCGGCCGACAGCGCGTGGACGAGCTCGACGCGGCCCACCAGATCGCGCGCCTTGCGGCTCTGCAAGTGGCCGATGAAGTCCCACCGGAAGGCGTCGGCGAAACCCTCCTGCTTGTCGATCAGGGCGTCGGTGCGGTTCTCGCCGACCAGCGTGACGCCCGCGGCGGCGATCGCGGCCAGGTCGTCCCGGGTGACGTACTTGACGGCCGCCAGGATGGCCACCGACCCGGCGGGACGACCGGCCGCCGCCGCCGCCTCGTCGACCGCGGCCGTGGCCGTGGCGAGATTGCCACGCACGATGTCGACGTCAACCATCCAGTACCTCCAGGTGAGCGATCACGGCCTGGCGGCCGCAGGCCGTGCCGTCGCGACGGTACGAGAAGAAGCGCTCCGCGTCGGTCATCGTGCAGAGGCCGGCGATATCGACCGAGCCGACGCCGGCGCGCTGGAGCGCGATCGCCGCGCACGTGGCCAGGTCGGCGTTCGGGCCCCGCAGCGCGGCCGGGCCGAAGCGCTCCCGCAGCGGCTCGGCGACGTCGGCTCCGACCTCGTAGGCGGCGGGGCCGGCGCACGGGCCGACGGCGGCGCGCAGGTCTCCCCCGCCGAGCCGCTCGACCGTGTGCTCGACGACGCCGCCGAGCAACCCGCGCCAGCCCGCGTGACAGACACCGACGCCCGACCCGTCGGCGCGGGCGATGACGACCGGCACGCAGTCCGACCCGAACGCCACGACCGCTCGCCCGGGCGTGTGCGTGACCAGACCGTCGCCCTTCGGCGAGACGACGGCGGTGTCGTCGAACGGGCGGTCGGGATCGGCGTCGGCCTCCTGGACGATCGCGGAGTGGAACTGATGGCACGACGACGTGCGGGCCGGCTCGGCGGCCCCGGCGGCACAGAAGCGGCGGCGGTTCTCGGCGACGCGGCCCGGGTCGTCGCCCGAGCGCAGGCCCAGGTTGAGGCTCGCGTACGCGCCCTCGGAGACGCCGCCGCGGCGACCGGAGAACGCCGCCGTCACGCCGGCGACGCCGCTCCAGCGGAGGAGCGGCACTCCCTCGACCTCGTCCCAGCTCAGGCTCAAACCGTCGTCCAGCCTAGCCGAGCAGCGTGTGCAGGAGGCGCACGATCAATTCCGACGAGTCGCTCAGGATGGCCTGGAACTGGCGGTTGAAGACGAGCACGAGCACGATCACCACGGCCACCCCGTAGCGGTCGAGCGCGAGCCAGCGGTCGTACGTCCGGTCGTCCATCGCGGCGCCCACGACGCGGGAACCGTCGAGCGGCGGGATCGGCAGCAGGTTGAACAGGAACAGCGTGATGTTGACCAGCAGCGCGAGCACCACGACGTCCAGCGCGACACCGTCGAGCTGCACGTGGAAGACGATCGCCGCGAACATCGCCGCAATCAGGAGATTCGTGAGCGGGCCGGCGATCGCGACCAGCGCCATGCCCCGCTGCGGCGACCGGAAGTGCTCGGGCACGACCGGCACCGGCTTCGCCCAGCCGATCGCGAAGCCCGGCACGCTGGCCGCGAGGCCGGCGAAGAAGGTGATGGCGAACATCGCCGTGCCGAGCCGGTCCAGGTGCCGGATCGGGTTGAGCGTCAGCCGGCCCATCATCTTGGCCGTGGGGTCGCCGAGGCGCCACGCGACCACGCCGTGCGCCAGCTCGTGGAGCACCATCGCTGCCAGCAGGACGGGCAGGGTGAGCGCGAAGGTGCGCAGGTCGTGCATGACGGTCGCACCCTACGGCATGCGACACTACCGGCGTGGGCACCGGCTACCGGCGATCGCTGGCTCTCGCGGCCATCGCCGCCGCCGTGATCGCGATCCTGTTCCTCGCGTTCGGGCTCGTCGCCGGCTCAGGCCAGTAGGGCCCGGGCGCGCTCCAGTTCCGCATCGCGGTCGGGTAACTCGCCGGCCCGCTTGGCCCGCAGGAGGGCGTCGAGGATGCGACCGATCTCGCGGCCGGGCGCGAGGCCGAGCTCGCTCGCGAGCACGTCACCGTCGATCTCGAGCAGCACGTGGCGGTCCTGCAGCAGCCAGCGCCGGCCGGCCTCGCCGGCCACGACCAGCGCGGCCTCGGGCGGCAGACCGGCAAGCTCGCCGGGGTGTGCGGCGGCGGCGTGCACCACGACGCGGGAGTCGGCGCGGGACAGGCGCAGCCACGCGACCTGACGCTCGCGCTGCGCCGTGTCCAGCGACCGGAGGAGCAGGGCGAGGCGTGCCAGCGTGCGGTCGACGTCGGGCGCCTCGGCCGCCAGCGCGTCGAGCGCCGTCAGCGCCGGCTGATCGATGGCGAGGCCGGGTGCGATCGCCGTCAGCACGGTCAGGTCGGTCAGCAGCGCGAGCGCGGCGGGCGCCGTGTCCTCTGCCAGCAGCAGCAGCAGGGCGTCGCGCAGGCGCGGGCCGCCGACCGTGGTGACGAGACCGTCGGCAGCGACCGTCAGCGCCTGGGCGATGGTCGCGTCGTCGAGGTCGAACCCGAGGCGCGCGGCGTACCGGGCGGCACGGATCAGGCGTGTCGGATCGTCGCGGAACGACGCGTCGTGCAGCACGCGGACGACGCCCGCGCGGACGTCCGCCACGCCGTCGTGCGGATCGGTCACCTCGCCGAACGTCGCCGCATCAAGCGAGACGGCAATCGCGTTGATCGAGAAGTCGCGGCGGCCGAGATCCTGCGCCAGTGACGCGGGCCGGACGTCGGGCAGCGCGCCCGGTGCCGCGTAGCGCTCGGCGCGCGCGGTCGCGAGGTCGACGTCTCCGACCGTCGCCGTACCGAACGCGCCGTACACGACGAGCCGCTCGCCCGTGGCCTCCGCGAGCCGCTCGGCGACGCTGACGGCGTCGCCGTCGACCACGAGATCCACGTCGACGTGCGCCGCCCCGAGCAGGAGGTCGCGGACGGCGCCGCCGACGAGGTACACCGCCGCGTCGTTACCCGCGACGGCCAGCGGCCCCCGCAGGCGCGCCACCTCGGGGTGACGCTCGAGGTCGGCGGCGAGCGAGGTCACGCCAGGGCGATCACGTCAATCTCGACGCGGATCCCGCCCGGCAGCGCAGCGGCCTGGACCGTCGTGCGGGCCGGATGCGGCGCCGGCATGCGCTCCTTGTAGACCTCGTTCATCGCGGCGAACTCACCGAGGTCGACCATGAAGACGCTCGCCTTCACGACCTTGTCGAGCGAGGAACCGGCCGCCTCGAGAATGGCGGCGAGGTTGTCGAAGGTCTGCTGCGTCTCGGCGGCGATGCCGCCTCCGACGAGCGCGCCCGTCGTGTCGAGCGGCCCCTGGCCGGAGACGAAGACGAGGCCGTTTGCGACGATCGCCTGGTTGTAAGGCGCACCCTGAAACGGCGCGGGAGCGGACTCGGTGCGTACGGCAGACTTGGACATGGCGGGAACCGTACTCCACCATGCTGCCCGTGAACCCTCACCTGACCACTCCGGCGGGCCGTCCCCGCGCCCGCAGCCTGCAGATTCCGTTCGCCGGGACACCCGGCCCCGCGAACGCGATCACCGACGTGCCCGGCCTCGAGGTCGGCGTCTGCACCCTGATCGAGGGGGACGGCGTCCGCACCGGCGTGACCGCCATCCACCCGCGCGGTAAGGGAAACCCCGGCGACCCGTGCGCCGCGGCGACGTACTCGCTGAACGGCAACGGCGAGATGACGGGCGTGACGTGGATCGAGGAGGCCGGCACGCTCGCCCTGCCGATCGCGATCACGAACACCCACGCCGTGGGAATCGCGCAGGAGGCGATCATCAACTGGGTCGTCACCCGCCACCCGGAACTCTCCGACCTGTGGATGCTGCCGGTGTCGGCCGAGACCTGGGACGGCTACCTGAACGACATCAACGGCGGCCACGTGACGCGCGAGCACGTGCTGCAGGCGCTCGACGCCGCGACGGGCGGGCCGATCGACGAGGGCTCCGTCGGTGGCGGCACCGGCATGAACTGCTACTCGTACAAGGGCGGCAACGGCACTGCCTCCCGGACGATCGCGTGGGGGTCGCAGACGTACACGGTCGGGACGCTGCTGCAGTGCAACTTCGGATCGCGGGACGAGCTCTCGATCGCCGGCGTGCACGTCGGTGCCGACCTCGCCGACGACGACCCGCTGAACGACTACTTCGCGGCCTACCCGGGCGCCGGCTCCGTGATCGCGATCGTGGCGACCGACGCGCCGCTGCTGCCCGGCCAGTGCAAGGCGCTCGCCCGGCGCGTGCCGCTCGGCCTGGCCCGCACCGGCACTACCGGCAGCCACTTCTCCGGCGACATCTTCCTGGCCTTCTCGACCGCCAACCAGGGCGTGTTCCGGACCGGGTTTCCCGGCGCCGCGCCGACCGACGCCGACCACGACACGCTCCGGTTCGTCCCGTGGCAGTGGATGGACCCGCTCTACGCCGCGGTGGTGCAGTGCGTCGAGGAGTCGGTCGTCAACGCGCTGGTCGCCAACCAGGACATGATCGGTCGCGGCGGGAACCGCACGCCGGGCCTGCCGCGCGACCGCGTGCAGGAGCTGCTGCGGGCGCGGGGAGCGCTTACTGGCTGACGCGCTCGATCGAGGCGCCCAGGCCGCGCAGGCGCTCGTCGATGCGCTCGTAGCCGCGGTCGATCTGACCGACGTTGCCGATCACGGTCGTGCCCTCCGCGGCGAGGCCGGCGATCAGCATCGCCATGCCTGCGCGGATGTCGGGGGACTCCACACGCTCGCCGTAGAGCTTCGCCGGGCCGGTGATGACGCACCGGTGCGGGTCGCACAGCACGATCCGCGCGCCCATCGTCACGAGCTTGTCCGTGAACACCAGGCGGTTCTCGAACATCTTCTCGTGCACCAGCACGGTGCCCTGCGCCTGCGTCGCGACCGCGACCGCGATCGACGTGAGGTCGGCGGGGAACTGCGGCCAGGGGCCGTCCTCGATCTTGGGGATCTGGTTGCCGAGATCGTTCGCGATCACGAGCTCCTGGTCGGGCGGGACGTGCAGATCGAGGCCGATCGCCTCCGTTCGCACGCCGAGCCGCCCGAAGGCCTGGAGGATGGCCCGCAGGTCGGCGTGCTCGACGCCCGTCACCGTGACGTCGCCGCCGGTGACCGCCGCAAGCCCGACGAAGGAGGCGATCTCAATGTAGTCGGCGCCGACGCGGTGGTCGCAGCCCGACAGCCGCTCGACGCCGTCGATGTGCAGCATGTTCGAGCCGATGCCCTCGATGCGGGCGCCCATCTTCACGAGCATCCGGCAGAGGTCCTGGACGTGCGGCTCGCAGGCGGCGTTGATGAGGCACGTGCGGCCCGGCGCCAGCACGGCGGCCATGACCGCATTCTCGGTGCCGGTCACGCTCGGCTCGTCGAGGAACACCTCGGCGCCCTTCAGGCCCGACGGCGCGGTGATGTCGATCGAGCGGTCGACCACCACCTCGGCGCCGAGCGCCTGGAACGCCAGCACGTGCGTGTCGATGCGGCGGCGGCCGATGACGTCGCCGCCCGGCGGCGGCAGCGTGACCCGGCCGCAGCGCGCGAGCAGCGGACCGGCCAGCAGGATCGACGCGCGGATCCGGCTGCAGAGCGCCTGGTCGAGCGTCGTCTTGGAGACGAACTCGGCGCGGATCTCGAGGTCGTTCTGCGCCGTCCACTCGACGCTCGCGCCGAGATCGGCGACCAGCTCGCACATCACCTCGACGTCGCGGATGCGTGGAACGTTCGACAGGCGGACGACGCGGTCGGTCAGCAACGCCGCGGCGATGATGGGCAACGCCGCGTTCTTGTTCCCCTCGGGGGCAATAGTCCCGGAGAGGGGACGTCCGCCCTCGATGACGAAGTACTCGGTCACTGCCTGCCGTGCCTCGATCGTGGCCACGGGCGGCCATGCTACCAGCCGCTCCTCCCCTACCATCCCCCAGATGACCGATCTCGTCCATGACCGCGA
>JBBQFB010000039.1:0-22854 GCA_038321545.1 Gaiellales bacterium | reverse complement strand
TCGGCGATTCGCGGTTCGCACGCATTCCAACGGTTCGGTTATTTCGGGGCCGACAGGGAATCGAACCCTGATCGGAGGGTTCGCCGTCTTCGGTCGTCCGGTGATCACCACTCCCAGCCGCGAACGAAGGAGCATCACGTGATGAGCAACGCAGGTGGAGACGGCCGCATCCTGGGCGGCTTGGGGTCAGCCGAGGGGAAGGGCATCGTGCGCATGGAGGGCCGCTTCGACGCCGATATCTCCGACGTATGGTCGGCACTCACCGACCCGTCACGGCTCGCCCGCTGGTACGGCGAGGTCGAGGGCGATCTGCGCGCCGGCGGTGCGTATCGCGTACGCCTCTTCGCCAGCGGATGGGAAGGCAGCGGGCACGTGGAAGCGTGCGAGCCTCCGCAGCGGCTGCTGGTGCGCATCAAGGACGCGGACGAGCCAGACGAGCAGGTGATCGAGGCCGTGCTGACCGCCGATGGCGACCAGACCATCGTGGTCTGGGAGGAACGGGGGATGCCTCTGGGCCTGCTGTCGGCGTACGGGGCCGGGGTGCAGCTCCATGTAGAGGATCTCGCTGACCACCTCGCCGGGCGTGTGCGACGCGACGACACCAAGGCGCGATGGGACGAGCTCCACCCTGCCTATCGGGGCCTGGCGGCCAACCTCGGCTGACGGCACCGGTCGGTCAGCGGCGCCTGGGCGGAGCGGGAGGGATGGGCGGAGGGCGTGGCACGCGCTCGGATGTTCCTTCCGGCTGGTCACGCGTCGGCCCGGCGAATTCTGAACAGGCGCGGAACGCGCCGGCCGCGCCGTAACGACGTCGGGAGGGGACGGACGACCACGGTGTCAACCCGAACGAAGGGACACCATGCGCGTCACCAACCTCACCCGTCGCGGGCTCGTCGGAGCCGTGACCGTCGCGGCCGCTCTCGGCGCCGCGCAGCCGGCCTTCGCCGCCGGCGGCGGAGCCGTCTACGCGCTCTCGAACGAGACGCAGAACGCGGTCATCACGTTCGACCGCGCGGCCGACGGCTCGCTCCACCAGCACGGCGCGACCCTTACCGGCGGCGCCGGCTCGAACGCCGGTCTCGGCACCCAGAGCGCGCTCGTGCGCAGCCGCGGCTTCCTGCTCGCCGTCAACGCCGGCTCGAACAGCGTCTCCGTGTTCCGCACCGGCCACCACGACCTGCGGCTCGTCGACGTGCAGGCCTCCGGCGGCACGCAGCCGGTCTCCGTCTCCATCCGTGACGGCCTCGTCTACGTGCTCAACGCCGGCGCCGGCGGCACCGTGTCGGGCTTCCGCCTCTCGGAGCACGGCAACCTGAAGCCGATTGCGGGATCCACGCAGCCGCTGCCGAGCGTCAACGCCGGCCCCGCCCAGGTCGCCATCACCCCTGACGGCGACGGCCTCGTCGTGACCGAGAAGGGCAGCTCGACGATCGACACGTTCCCGCTCCGTCACGGTGCTCGGGCGGGCGTTGGCACCGCTCACGCCTCGAACGGTCTGACCCCGTTCGGCTTCGCGTTCGGCCCGCGTGGCACGCTGCTCGTATCCGAGGCCGCCGGGGGCGCCGCGCTCGGCAGCTCGGCCTCGTCGTACAGTCTCTCCGATGGAGGCTTCTCGACGATCTCGGCATCCGTGCCCACCCTGCAGACCGCCGCGTGCTGGCTGGTGACGACCGCTGACGGCCGGTATGCCTTCACCACCAATGCCGGCTCCGACTCGGTCTCGACGTTCGCCGTCTCGCGGGCCGGAGCGCTGTCGCTGCTGCACTCCGACTCGGCCGGCACCGGCGCGCATCCCACCGACGCCGCCCTGTCGCGCGGCGACCGGTTCCTCTACACGCTCGACGCCTTCACGCACCAGGTGACGGGCTTCAAGGTCGCCGGCAGCGGCGACCTGACGTCGCTCGGCGCGGTGGGCACGCTGCCCGCGAGCGCCTCGGGGCTGGCCGCGCGCTAGGTGGCTGAGTTCCGGCGTGCCGGAGGGCTGTGGGCTCTCCGGCGCGCCGGACGGTCGGCGGCGGGAACCGTCTGGTCAGCCGGCCGGAGGAATTCTGGCTCACAGGGTGGCAGACGGGGACTCGTCGCGCTCGGCGGCGCAACCGCCGCCCCGATCGGGACCGGCGCGTTGCTGCCGCTGATCGGCATCCTGGTCGCTCGGCCACTGTCGCGGATCGACCGGAGCGCGCGCGTGCCGGTCGTAGAGATCGCGCTCCTGCGATCCGTGCCGCTCTTTGCGGGCCTGGCAGCGCCTGCGCTCGAGGGCATCGCCCGCGCGCTCGTCCCCGTCAGCCTTCCCGGCGGTGCCGTCGTGATCCGTGCCGGCGACGAGGGGGACCGCTACTCCGCGATCGCTGATGGAGAAGTGGAGGTGATTCGCGATGGCGCCTGCGTGGCGCGGCTCGGGCGGGCGGAGGCATTTGGCGAGTTCGCGCTGCTCGAGAACGTGCCGCGCACGGCTACGGTCGTCGCCGTCACCGACGTCCGGCTCAGATGTCGCGACGAGACATGAGTGCAGACAACGAGCGCTTGACCGCAGCCGGAGCGAGATTCGAACCCAGCCGGGGCCGTCGGGG
Source organism: Gaiellales bacterium (assembly GCA_038321545.1). Taxonomy (GTDB): domain Bacteria; phylum Actinomycetota; class Thermoleophilia; order Gaiellales; family F1-60-MAGs149; genus VFJZ01. The sequence continues at coordinate 20,284 of JBBQFB010000039.1, read as the reverse complement.
TGCGTGCGCCCGGCGGTGGGCAGACGGATCCACCCACCGCCGTGCCACGCTAGGAGCGGATCAGGTCGATCGTGTGCGTGGCCGTGCCGTCCGGGTTGTTGACAATGGTGTCGGTGCCGGCCGCGCCCGCAAGACTGCCAGTCCCGCCGACGATCGTCAGCGTGCCGCCGGTGGCCGGGTTGAACGGTCCCGTCATCCGGAACGACTTCTTGCCGAGCATGACGGTCACGCCGCAGTCCGCTAGCGTCCCAGCCGCGTTGATCGTGGTGCAGGAGCCCTCAAGGTTGCCGGCCGTGGCGCCGGTGGCGGACATCTTGTGGAGGTCGGACGTGAACGTGACGATGTCGCCGGCCTGATTCGGATCCGGGTTGGTGCCGTCGAACTGTGTCGGCGCCGGATTGTCGATCAGGTGTGCCTCGGTACCGACCTCGGTCACGACGATCCGCGTGTGATGCCCGCGCTGATTGTGGCCGTGGTCGGCCACCGCAAGCGGTGCAGCCACGGCGGCCACCACCAATGCCGCGGTCGCGGCGACCGCGCTGCGCGAAGATATTCGCATTCCCGTACCCCCCCTTAGGGCTGTTTCGAGTTGGTACGCACGGCGCGCGGGTCGGGTTCAGATGGCTCCGGTTCACAGTGAAGCATTGGAACTACAGGGCGAATCGCTTGAGCGTACGGCGTCACAACGTCGGCTGGCCAATCGCTTCCAGGACGTCCGGAGTGAGTCCGCGGTAGAGAGTCACGACCTCATCGACGCTGCGGAATCCGATCGACTCGTAGAGCCGGCGTCCCGCTGCCGTCGAGAGCAGCAGCGCGCCGTCGGTCTTGGGTGTCCAGCGCGCCGCGAGCGCCGCGGTCAACAATGCGCGTCCGGCTCCTCGGCGCTGATGCCGCGCGGGGGTCATCATTTCGGTCACGCCTAGGGTGTCGCCGCAGGGCACGAGCCAGACGACGCTGACCGGTTCACTGTTGTCCCAGGCCAGCCATGGCTCCGCTGCGCCGGCGGCGGCTGCGACGCCGATCGAGGCGGTTAGCATTCGCTCGTCCACGTGGTGGGCCTCGCTCGTCAGGCGGAGGGCGTAGCCGACCTCTGCGGTCGTCGCGGGGGCGGCGCGAAACGGCCCGGCTACCGGCAATGGGCACGACGCGACATGCATTAGCGGTTCCGGCGTCATTGCCGCCTCGAAGCCGACGCCGATGAGCACGTCACGGACGTCGGCGGCGACGTGCTGGGATGTGAAGACCACAGCGGGCAGGTCGCCGATCGCGGCCGCCAGGTCGACGGCCGTCGTCGTCGTCCCGACCGGCGAGATCCCGCACACGTTCAGCTCGCCATGGTCCTGCCCGGAGAGTGCGGCGAACCACCCGTCGCCGCGGAGGGCACCCTCAGGCCTAGCTGCCGTCCGCAGCCGGAACTCGATCTCGGCTAGTCGCGCCCACGTTTCCACCGGCGACAATCATGCCATCGACGGCGTCCGGGGAAGCTTAGACCTATCGGATCCGGTGAAGCCGGGCCGGCCCCGGAGCTTGGTGAAGGCTCTGGGGCTGTCGCCGGTTCACCATTTCCGAGCCACTCCGCCGGACGCTGGTAAGGCGGCCAGCTCGCAGACCGCGACCGAGACAGATCGTGTCGAGCAGACATGTCTCGGCGAGTCTCGCTTACTTCGCGCTGACCGAGCCGGGATGGCACATCCCAGCCGCGACCCATGCGGCGCGGCAGCCCGACGGTCGTTGGCGGTTGTCCCCCGTTAAGAGCAGCGCCCGCGTCAGCCGCGCAACCAAACGCAGCTTGGGATGTTACGGGAGCGAAACTTCCCACCGCGAGACGGTGTACGGGACGCCGGCGGGTCCTCCGACCATGAAGATCGCGGTGTTGTCGGCGGTTGCCCGAGCAGCGCCGGATCGCGCACGAAGACGATCGTCCCGGCCGGCGCATCGATCTCTTCACGGTCGATCGTGAAGACCGCGTGTCCGGTCATGACGGCGAAGAGCTCCTAGTGGCCGTCCGTCTGCCCGGCGATCGAACTGGGGCATCAACCGCAACGAGCCGTTACCGCGAATCGCCTCGGATACGATGGGATGTCCGTCGCGTGACCAAGGGTCGGCGTTCGCGCGACTCCCTCCGGGTGCCCTCTACGTCTGCACCCACTCGTCCTCCCCGGGCCAACAGAACACCTCCAGCCGGAAGCCGTCCGGGTCGAGGACGAAGAGCGCCCAGTAGCCGGGGATGTCGCGATCCTCCTCGACGGGGAAGTGGATCCGCGCTCCGATCTCGACGGCCCGCTCGTACACCGCTTCGACTTCCTCGCGGCTGTCGACGCTGATCGCGATGTGCTCGACGCCGACGTCGTAGTACCGGTGCTCGCCGCCGTCCGCGCGGCGGAAGCCGATCGCCTGCTTCCCAGGTCCGACGCCGAGGTAGACCACCTCCTCGGTGCCGCGGTACGTTGCGAACCGGTACAGCTCCTTCACGCCCAGGGGGCCGAGCAGTTCGAGGTAGAACTGCAGTGACCGTTCGACGTCCGCGACGGTGAGATCGAGGTGGTGCAGTGCTTTTACGGGCAATTGCGCTCCTCTCGACGGCACGGCCGAGCATAGAGGGCGTCAGCGCGCCGCGTGCATCGGCGTACGTGACGAACTCGCGTCGTCGGATCCGAGGCGGATCTGCTTCACGCCTGCGCTCACCTCGCGTGCCCAGCGTTGGCCCGTCAATGTGGATGCAGGTCGAACACTGGATGATCACCTCGGCGCGCACGTCAGGGCGGAGCCGCATGTTCCGTGCCGGATTGGTCAGGTCGACGAGGCCGGTGAGTGGTGCAGCCGCGCCACGCAGTCGGAGCCGGGGGCTTCGTCAGCCCGCCGGCTCGTCGGCCGTGTCGCTGACCGCCGCCGTGCCAACTCCCGTCGCGTCCTTGTCGGCTGCAGGGCGGCGGATGGCCAGCGTGATGCCGACCGCCAGAAGCCACAGCGGCCACGTGACGTAGAAGAGGGCGAGTGCGACCGTGAAGGGCCCGTCCTCGACACCGTCCAGCGGCGCGAAGGTGGCGATCGCACCGGCGAGCGCCAGGAGGCCGCCTGTCACGCCGAACGCGCGGGGAAGGACGCGGGACCGGAGTGCGGGGATGGCGAGCGAGGCGACGAGCACGGCGGCGGTGACCACGGCGACGTCGCCGAACGCGTCGGAGACGTCCTGGAAGGCGTAGACGGTAGGGAGCCAGGTCGCGGCTGCGCCCTGCGGGCTCTCGCGCACGAGCGGAGTCCCGACGGCGGCCGTGGCTGCGAGCAGCGCCGCGGTCGTGGCGGCCGCGGGCGATGCGATCCGGGCGGCGAGGTCGGCGCGGGCTGCGCGCAGGAGCCTGGATGCGAGGGCACCGAAGACGAGCAGCGCGACGGCTGCGAGCGCGGTGAGCGAGAGGGAGATCCGGATCGCATCGCCGGAGTCGCGGACGAACTGCGCGATCTGCTGGGGGCTTGCGGTCGCCTCGTTCGGGCCGTCAGGGGCGACGGCCTGTCCGGCGAACACCAGGAGCGCGGCGGTGACGGCGCTTGCGGCCGCCAGGCGGCGTTGGTCGGGCATCGGGGCTCCTTCGTGGGTCTCGGGATCCCAGCGTCGAGAGTCGGCGACGATGTCCGGTAGGGGCACGCGTCCTGGATTGCGGGGGACAATCGCCCCTGGACAGCCGTGTCGTCCGTACGGGACGATGGCGAGGATGCAGACGACGCTGCGGCTCGATCGCACCGAAGATGCGGCGATGTCGCCGGTTGGACGTCTCCGGACCGGTCGCACGCTCGTGCTCGTGGGCCTGCTCGGCGCGCTCGGCGTCCTCGCCGCATCGTGGGCGGCGTGGATCGTCTGGGAGCCGCCGGGGATCGGTGCGCCGGACATGATCTGGTCGACTGTCTGGACGTCGTTCGCGCTCCTCGGGGCGCTGATTGCGCGCCATCCGCGCGGCATGTGCGTCGGCACCCTCTTCCTCGTCGCGGGGGTACTCGTGCTCGTGGCCACCCTGCTCGACGTCACGTCCGCGCATCTCCTGGCGTTGGGCGACGTCTCTGGCCTCGGCGCCTGGCTGCGCTGGCTCCAGGACCTCCTCTACCTGCCGGCGCTCGTGGCGGCCGTCCCGCTTGCGCTGCTTCGGTTTCCGACGGGAGGGTTGGTCGATCGCCGCCTGCGGCTCGTGGAGTTCCTCACGGTCTCCGCCGCCGCCGTGGTCACGGTAGGCGACGCCCTGCAGCCCGGCCCGATCGGTGACCGCAGCGAGGTCGCGAACCCGGCCGCCTGGCAGGCCGGGGAGGGGGTCGCGGGGGCGCTCGCAGGCATCGGCCGGCCGCTCGTGGCGCTCGGCGTGGTCGTCGCCGCGGCGAGCCTGATCGCGCGCTGGCGTCGGGCAGCGGAGGCGGAACGCCGGCAGGTGCTCTGGCTCGTATGGGGCGCCGGCGCGGTCGTCTCGGCGCTGGTGGTTGGCGCGGCGCTCGCACTGGGCGGCGCGCGTCTCGGCGCCACGTCCAGCGCGCTTGTGGCCGCAGCGATCGTGGTCGTGTTGCCGGCCAGCGTGGCGATCGCCATGGTGCGGGAGGGGCTCTACGACGTCGAGTTGCTGATCCGGCGTTCGGTCGTCCTCGCCATCACGGCCGTGGCGACCGGTGCCGGCTATGTCGCCGTGGTCCTCGTCGTCGGCGCGCTCACCACCACGGGTCGAGTGATCGTGTCGCTGCTCGCGACCGTCGTCGCCGCGCTCGTTGCGCTGCCGGTGCGCGCGGCCAGCAACCGGGCGGTTGATCGACGGCTGTTCGGGCACCGATCGGAGCCGTACCGCGCCCTCAGCGACCTGATCGCCTGCGCCCGCCACGTGCCCGAGCCGGCGCAGGCGCTCCAGGAGATGGCCGAGGGCGCGACCAGCGCGTTGCGCCTTCCGGGCGTCCGAATCGAGGATACCGCAGCGCGCACGCTCGCTGGTGCCGGGCGCGAGCCCGGCTCGGACGCCGAGCGCGTTCCGCTCGTCTACCAGGACCGTGCCGTCGGCGTCCTGATCGCCGCTCGACGTGCGCCCGGCGAGGCGCTCACGCGGGCGGAGGTTGGCCTGCTCGGCGAGATCGCGGGGCCGATTGCCGCCGGTGTCGGCGCGATCAAGCTGGCCGGCGATGTCCAGCGGGCACGAGAGCGGCTCGTCCACGCCGCAGAGGAGGAGCGGCGCCGGCTCCGACGCGACCTGCACGACGGCATCGGCCCCACGCTGGCGGCGATGTCACTCCACCTCGGGCTCGCTCGCGAGGGCGTGCAGCCGGCGACGGAGGCCCGCCTCGATGAGGTCTCCCGACTCCTCGAGCAGGCGAGCAGCGACCTTCGGCGCGCGGTGCAGGGCCTCCGTCCGCCGGCACTCGACGACCTCGGGCTCGTTGGTGCGCTCCGCGAGCAGCTCGCCACGCTTGGCGACCGGCTCGACGCCCGCCTCGTACTCGGCGACCTCGCACCGGTGCCGGCGGCGGTCGAAGCAGCGATCTACCGCATCGTCAGCGAAGCCCTCGCGAACGTCGTCCGGCACGCTCAAGCGACATCGGTCGAGGTGACGCTCGGCGCGGAGACGGTGGCCGGGCGCGCCGGCGTGCGCGCGACGATCAGCGACGACGGGACCGGCATCGGCGAATCGCGTGCCGGCGTCGGTCGACGTTCGATGGCCGAACGGGCCGGCGAGCTCGGCGGCGCGATCGTGGTCGGGGCCGCCGGCGATCGGGGAACGGTCGTCAGCGCGTGGCTGCCGGCGTGAGCCCGATCCGCGTTGTCGTCGCCGACGACCATCCGGTCTTTCGTGCCGGCCTGCTCGCCGTGTTCGCGGCGAGCGGCGACATCGTCGCCGTCGCGGAGGTCGGCACCGGCACGGCCGCGGTTGCGGCGGCGTTGGAGCACGTTCCGGACGTCGTTCTGCTCGACCTGCAGATGCCCGAGCTCGACGGCATCGCGGCCACCCGCCAGATCGTCGCGGCGACGACCGGCGTCGCCGTCGTGATCCTCTCGATGTCCGACAGCGACGCCGCGCTCCACGCGGCAATCCGTGCCGGCGCACGCGGCTACCTCGTCAAGGGGGCAGGGCCGGTCGAGGTCGTTGCTGCCGTCCGCAGCGCGGCCGCCGGGCTGGCCGCGTTCGGCCCTGCGCCGGCCGGCCGCCTGCTCGCGGTGTTCGCCGATCCGATGGTCCGCAGCGGCCCGCTCGCCGTCCTGTCGGCACGCGAGCGGGAGGTGCTCGATCTCGTCGCGCGAGGTCTCGACAACGCTGCGATCGCAGAGCGGTTGCGCCTCAGCCCGTCGACTGCACGCAACTACGTGTCGGCGTGCATGACGAAGCTCGGCGCGGCGACGAGAGCCGAGGCGGTGGCGCGGGCACGCGACGCGGGCCTCGGGGCCTGACCGGCCGACGGCCGTCGTCGGCGACGGTGCCGGGCGCGCCGGGCAGCGCGAGGTAGAACTGCAGTAACCGCTCGACGTCCGCGACGGCCCCCGATCGGTGGCCCTTGATCGGCGTTCAGAGTTGCGCGCAAGCACTTGCTGAGGCCGCTCCGTTCCGGGAATCGCCGCCTTTGGAGCCGCGGCTGGCAATGCGCACAAACGGCGGCAGCCCGGCTGCCGCCGGCTCCGCCTGCGCGACGCGCACCCGCACAAGACGACGCTGCGAGCGATGCGTCGCATGGGTTCGACATTGCCTACGCGGACTTCAACGAAGCGGGGGCGCTCGAGCGGAGCCTGCGCGAACGCCCTCGGCCACGGTCTGCCTGCAGCACGTGCCGCAGCAGATGGGCGACCGCTACGAGCTCGACCAGACGATCGAGCTCGTCCGGGCCGTGGCGGAACCGGCCGTGCGGATCTCTCGTTGGAGTCAATCGAGCGATCCTCCGAAGAGGCGACTGGAGAGGCCTGCGCCCCTCCAGTCGCCATCGGCCTAGAACGGACAGTTGGCAGGAGGCGTGGGGGCATCCTGCCGGCGAACCGCACTCGCAGGGATCAGCTGCACTGCGATCGTCTGCGCTATCGCGCCGCTCTCGTTCCGGATGATGTGGACGTGGCCGCCGCCGGGATCGACGAAGGAGTTCTTCGTGGTGTTGGCGGTGTAGACCTGCGGGCTGCACGTGCGGTCGTGGCCGTCGTACTCCGTGACGGTACCCTGCGTGACGATTACGAGGCTGGGGCCGGGATGGGTGTGCCAGCCGGTGCTGGGAATGCAGTTACACGCCGCGGGGTCCCAGGTGTTCTGCTGGACGTAGAGATCCGAGGCGCCGCGCGTTTTGATGAGCTCCGACCAGTGCGGGTCTTCCGCGCGGACGTGCGAGTGGATTGTCGGGAACGTCGCCTTGGCGATCGTGAGTCCAGCGAACCCGGGTGTCGTCGCCGGCGTGGCGCTGACGCTTCCAGCGAAGGCCGCCGCGCCGACCAGCACCACGGCGCCTGCTGCGAGCCATCGAACCGTCATCCGTACCTCCTTGGTCACGGCAGGACGCTAGGCGGGAGGGCCTAGTTCTCGGCTAAATTGGGGCAAGGAACGGTTGGGGGTCGATCTGAAGATCTTCCTTATTGGACGCGTCGCGGTCGAGGGAGACCGCGCGGGCCTCGACCAGGCGCGGTTCCCAGGACGTCAGGCGAGGCTCCTCTTCGCCTACCTGGTCACCGCGGACGGGCGGCCGGTGCCGCGGGACGAGATCGCGGGCGTGGTCTGGGGCGACGACGCGCCCGCGACCTGGGAGAAGGCGCTGACCGTGCTCGCAAGCAAGCTCCGCGCGACCTTGGCGGAGTATGGCGCCAACGGCTCCGTGTCGCTAACGTCGACGTTCGGCTGCTACCGCCTCGACCTGCCGGATGGAACGTGGGTGGACATCGCGGCCGCGCAGCGCGCCGCCGACGAGGCCGAGCAGGCACTGGCGGTCGGCGACGTCGAGCGGGCGAAAAGCGCCGGAGGCGTTGCCGTCGCACTGATGCGGCAGACGTTCCTGCCGGGCGAAGACGGCGCTTGGATCGACGCCGAGCGCAGCCAGTTGACCGAAGCGCATCGCCGGGCGCTCGGCGCGCTCGCCGACGCGGCGCTGCGGACGGGCGCGCCGGTGGAGGCGGTGAAGTGGGCCGCCCAGACGATCGCGCTCGAGCCCTTCCGCGAGACCGGATATCGACAGCTCATGCGAGCACACGCGGATGCCGGCAACCGGGCCGAGGCGCTGCGTGTCTACGACCGGTGCCGGCGGCTCCTCGCGGACGAACTCGGCACCTATCCGTCGCCGCAAACGGATGCGCTCTACCGCGACCTGCTCGCACTGCCGACTCCGCCCGAGCCCCTCGGCCAGGCGACGTCGCACGATCCACCGCCGTCAGTGCATCCGCCGACGCCGGCCCGGCGCCGAGCCAGTCGTGCCCGGATGCCGCTCGCCGCGATCGGGGTCGTGACCACGGCGACGGTGGTTATGGCGCTCGTCATAACAGCGAGCCGCGTGCGGCACGTCCCCGTGACGGTCGCCGCGAACACGATCGTCGCGCTCGATCCCAACGGGACGGTGGCGGCGGCGATTCCGGTGGGCTCGCGGCCGGTCGCGATCACGGCCGGCGCCGGCGCGCTATGGGTCGCGAATCTGGACGACGCGACTGTGTCGCGGGTGGATCCGTCGGCGCAGCGCGTTGTGCGCACCATCCCAAGCGATGGCGACCCGATCGGTCTCGAAGGCGTCAACGGCGGGATCTGGGTGGTCAATGGCACCGGCGGGGTCACGATCGTCGATCCGAAGTACAACCGGCTCGCCTCCTCAGTCCCGCTAGGGCGGGAGGAGGACGGGGTCACGACTGCGACGTCACCGCCGCGGCCGATGCTGGCAGCGTTCGGCTCTGTGTGGATCGTCGATCCGGACGGCCTCGTCACCATTGTCTCGGCCGCCTCGCACCGCGTAACCGGTTCGGTCGACGTCGGCAACGGGCCGACCGCGATCGTGGAGGGTGCGGGCTCCGTATGGGTCGCGAACGGCGCGGACGGCACCGTGACACGGATCGATCCCTCGACGCTCGTCACGACGACCGTCCCCGTCGGCCACGGGCCGAGCGCCATCGCCGTTAACGAGGCCGGGGTGTGGGTCGCGAACGCCGGTGACGACGCCGTCGTGCGGGTTGACACCGGAACCGGCACGGTGGCCGGCACGACCAAGGTGGGAGATGACCCGACGGCCCTCATTGCAACGCCGGCCGGCCTCTGGGTCGCCAACGCGCGCGACGGCACCGTCATGCGCCTCGATCCGCGTACGGGGCGGATACGCAGCAGCGTCCGCCTCGGCTCCACGCCCGACGCGCTGCTGGCGTTCGGCGGGCGCGTGTGGGTCGCGGTGGCGCCGGCCCCGCCGGCCCTGCCAACCAGCGGGGGCGTGGCGCGATTTACGATCGCGAGCGACCTGCCCTCCTACGACCCTGCGCTCGACCAAACGCCCGAGCTTCTCTACGCGACCTGTGCGCAACTCGTGACGTATCCGGACCTGCCCGCCCCGTACGGCTCCCGGATCGTGCCGGAAGTGGCCGCCGCCGTTCCCGTTCCGACCGACGGCGGCCGCGTTTACACGTTCACGGTCCGGCCGGGCTTCCGCTTCTCGCCGCCCTCGAACGCACCGGTCAGCGCGGCCACGTTCAAGACCACCATCGACCGCGTGACGGACCCGCGCCTGCAGTCACAGTTCGCGACCGAGTTCTCGGCGGTCGCCGGCTATCGGGCGTACGTCACGGGCCGCGCCGGCTCGCTCGCCGGCGTCACGGCGCACGGAAGTACGCTCACAATCCGCCTGTCGCGGCCGGATGGTGCGTTTCTCGCGCACCTCGCAGCCGGCGCCGCCTGCGCGGTGCCCGACGGCACGCCGCCGACCGAGATACCGAACATCCCGTCGGCAGGCCCGTACTACATCGCGTCGTACACCCCGCGCCAGCAACTCCTGCTCCGTCGCAACCCGAACTACGGTGGCGACCGGCCGGCCCGCCTCGACCAGTTCGTGCTCAAGATCGGCGTCGATCCCGCGCGTGCCCTGGCCGAGGTCGAGGCCGGGACGACGGACTACGCATTCGACGGACTGCCGCGGGCCGTCGGCGCGGACATGGAGGCGCGGTACGGGGCGAAGAGCCCCGCTGCGCGGCACGGGTACCAGCAGTACTTCGTCAACGCGGCCAATAGCGTGCGCTACCTCCAGTTCAACACCAGCCGCCCGCCGTTCTCGAGCGTCCGCCTCCGGCAGGCCGTGAACAACGCGATCGACCGGCCGGCGCTCGTCGCCGTCGGACGCCGGTTCGCCCCGGGAATCCCCTCGATCGGGGGCCAGCCCACCGACAGCTACCTGGCGCCCGTCATGGAAGGGACAACGGACACCCACGTCTACCCGGTCGACGGACCCGACCTTGAACGCGCGAGGCAGCTCGCGGGGCACATCCATACCGCCGCCGTGATGTATACCCCCAACGTGTCGCCGTTCCTCGAGGAGGCGCACATCGTTCGCCGTGATTTGCACCCCCTCGGAATCGACGTCCAGATCCAGGAGATGCCGCTCGCGGAGTACTTCGTCCGGATCGGCCGGCGAGGAGAGCCCTTCGACCTGGCCGTCGTCGGATGGATCAACGGCTCGACCGACCCGGCCGACGCCATCGACACCTTCGCGAGCCCCATCCACCTGGCGGACAACGTCAACTTCTCCTATCTCGACGCGCCCGCCTTCGATCGCACGCTCGCCGCCGCCGAGGCCCTGTCCGGGACGAAGCGCTACCGGACGCTGAACGCGCTCGCACTCGAACTCGAGCGAGACATCGCGCCAGCCGCCGCGTTCGAAACCGGCGCTAGCGGCGACCTCTTCTCTCGCCGCATCGGCTGCCAGCTCTACCAGCCCGTCTACGGCATCGACCTCGGCGCGCTCTGCGTCCGGCGGTGACGGGGCGGTGCTCCCCGCCGATGTTCGCGCCACCGACCAGTGGCGCCTGTTCGCCGAGCGGCACGAGCTGCGGGCGAGCCGTCGAGGAGGTCATGCGGGTGCGGCCGACGACGCCCTGGGTTACCCGCCAGGCGGCCGAGGACCTCGTTGCGGCTGGCCTTCACCGCGCCGACGCGCGACGCCTGGGGCGTGGCCGTGCGTCGCGGCAACGACGCTTTGCGGAGGCGATCGGTCGGATAGTACGAACCGCGGCATTCCCGGTCGTGGGTGAGACCATCACGCCGAGCCGACCAGCATTCGGGATCGGTCGAGGTGATCTGTTCAAGCACTTCCGCCGCCTTCCCGTCGCCATGATCATCCTGCGCACGAGGATTTGCAGGCACTATGGGCCGACAGGGAATCGAACCCTGACCGGAGGATTAAAAGTCTTCCGCGGTGGTCTCGCAGTGTCTCGGTCGATCCAGGAATGACCTGCAAATTCTCGCGTCTGCTGGTCGCGGCGGTGCGGCGGTGTTCGGGGTGTCTCGGTAGTTCTCGCTTACCTCGTGTTGACCTCGGTGATGGGGTCGGGCGCCGAAGCGGCGTGATCGGCGTCAGGTGACGGTCGTACCTTCTTCAAGGACGGCGAGGTATTTGCTGTAGACGAACAGCTTGTTGCGCGACCGGCCGGTGACCTCGCGGACGATGCCGAGAGCTGCGAGGTGCGCCGCCGTGGTCGCGACGGTTACCTCGGACAGCGCGAGGCTGTCGGCGGCCTCGGGTATCCGGAAGACGATCTGGCGTATCGCGAGCTCGTGGAGGCGAAGCGCGGATCCGCTGGCGCGGCGCAGTCCATGGATCGCCTGCCGGTCTTCTTCGACGAGCGTCAGCAGTCGCCGGGTCGTCTCAGTTGCAGAGCCTGCGACGTCGTTGACGCCCTCGAGGAAGAAGCGCAGCCACTGTTCCCACTCGCCGTGCGTTCGGACGCGCTGGAGGTGCGTGTAGTACTCGTCCCGATTGCGCTTCAGGAAGAGGCTGAGGTAGAGCAGCGGCCGGGACATGACCTGTTGCTCCTCGGCGCAGAGGAGCAGCGTGATCAGGAGCCGCCCGACGCGTCCATTGCCGTCCAGGAACGGGTGGATGGTCTCGAACTGGGCGTGCGCCAGCGCCGCCTTCACGAGCACCGGCGTCTTCACCGGATCGTTGTGAAGGAACTTCTCAAGCGCGCCCATCGCGGGCACTACCTCGTGGGCTGGCGGCGGCACGTAGCGTGCGTTCCCGGGTCGCGTGCCGCCGATCCAGTTCTGCGATGAGCGGAACTCGCCCGGTGCCTGGCCGGCTCCGCGGCCGGACTCGAGCAACAGGGCGTGTACTTCTCTGAACAGGCGGAGGCTCAGCGGGAACCCGTCACGCAGCCGCTCGATCCCGTGGTTCATTGCCCGGATGTAGTTGAAGGTCTCCCGTGTATCGGCCACCGGCACGCCTGGGGCCTCGTCGTGTTCGAACAGCAGCAGGTCCGAGAGCGATGATTGGGTACCCTCGATCTGCGACGAGAGCACGGCTTCCTTCCGGATGTAGGCGTACAGGAACTGGTCTGGATCGGGCAGCAGCAGCGTGATCCCGTCAAGGCGTCCGAGCGCCTGGTTGGCTCGATCCAGCAGCTCCTGCACGTCGGGGTCGATCACGAGAGCCGGGTTCGGCGGAAGCGGCCTCGGGTGGAACGCGAAGTACGTGTCGCCGCCGCCGCCCGCGCGTAGGAAGCTTCCTGCCCGGTCCGTGACGCCAGGCGCCTTCGGAGGGCTTGCCACGAGCTACCTCATCATCCTTGGCTTCACTGCCATCAAGCTAAGGATAACGCGTTTTCCTTAGGTTACCGGGATGCGAGGCAAAGGATGCTGAGTTCGGTCAATGGGAGGTACCGCCGGAGATTTAGCGGGTCGGGCTCCGAACCGGCGGGAGCCGCTCAGGCGAGGCCGTACCTCTCCAAGGACGCGGGCGCGCGGCCAGACAACGGCACCGCTCGATGCGGTCACAACGCGGCGTTCCTACGCGAGCTAGCGTCTGACGACACTGCGAGCGACGAGAACCCTCCGGGGTCGTCGTCGGCGCGCTGCTGGCGGGCGGCGTGGCCGTCGCCCGGGGCGAGGTGCTGGCAGAGGACGCCGGCCCAGGCGAGCTGGTCGACGCCGTCCCGGGGCGCGAGGGTTATCAGGTTCAGGAGGTGATCGCGCGGGGCCGGTTCACCTCGCGCGTTGCGCGTCGGGGGCGAGGCTCGACCGACACGCCGCGTGGCGCAGGGCTTCCTCACGGCGCCGCTTACCTCTCGCTTACCTCCGGCGCCCGTGCCGTCGCGAAAGCTGCGACTTGCAGGATGAACAGTGACGTACCTGGATGACGGGAGGATTGGCAGCCCATCCGTCAGCGGAACTCGTCAACGTAGCTTATTTGCAGGGATTTCTTGGTGTCGAGGAGAAATGCACGGCGCTGTCTAGAGCGCGCGCTCCACGATTTCCGACGCCAAACGTGTCAATTTGCAGGGAGAATGGGCCGACAGGGAATCGAACCCTGACCGGAGGATTAAAAGTCCCCTGCTCGACCTTCGAGCTACCGGCCCGGACGGAGTCTACGAGTTCCCCGCCCTGACGAGCACGTCGCAAATCGCACTCTCTGCGAGCGGTGTGCCCGAATTCGGGCAAAGTGGTTGAGTTCGTGGGCGTTGTCGCCGATTATCCGTGGGTGGCCGAGGTCGAGTCCGACGTCTTCACGGAGGGGATCGCACAGCTGACGCGTTCCGCCCCGCTCGATCCCGCTCAGGCGCGGCGGGTGGCGGAGGACGTGACCAGCTGGTTCTCCGAGACGGTCGAGGAGCTCGTCCAGCGCCGCCACCGTGAGCTGCAGCGCACGGGTCTTGCGAACGACGAGATCTTCGCGCGGATCGCAATCGAAGTCGAAGCATGGCGGTTTCGGGCGGCGCCGCTGAGCACCCGCCAGCTGCGCCGCATGATCTACGGATAGGAGCCCTTCGTTATGTGTGGGATCGTTGGCTACATCGGCCGTCAGGCGTGCGTTCCGATTCTCATGGGAGGGCTCGGCCAGGTCGAGTACCGCGGGTACGACTCGGCGGGCATCGCGGTCATTACGCCCACCGGATCCGTCAAGGTGCACCGTCGCGCCGGCAAGCTCGCGACCCTCGCCGACTCGCTGCCGAAGCGCCTCGCCGGCCGTGTCGGCATCGGCCACACCCGCTGGGCCACCCACGGCGCGCCCACCGACGTCAACGCGCACCCGCACGTCGACTCGTCCGGCCGCATCGCGATCGTCCACAACGGCATCATCGAGAACGCCGCCGAGCTGCGGCTCGAGCTCGAGAACGCCGGCGTCGTGTTCGCCAGCGAGACCGACTCCGAGTGCTTCGCGCACCTGATCGCGGCCGCGCTCGAGCCAGACATGCCGCTCGAGGACGCCGTCCGCCAGGTGCTCGGCCGGATCGAGGGCACCTACGGCCTGCTCGTCATCGACGCCGACCAGCCCGACCGGATCGTGGTCGCTCGCCGTGGATCGCCGATCGTGATCGGCATCGGCGACCGCGAGATGCTCGTCGCCTCCGACATCTCCGCGCTCGTGCGTTCCACCCGGCAGGTGGTGGCCCTCGCCGATGGCGAGATGGCGGTGCTGAACGCCGACGGATACCGCACCTTCGCGCTCGAGGGCACGCCCACGCAGCAGCGGCCGTTCACCGTCGACTGGGATCCGTCCGACTTCACGCTCGACGGGCACCGGCACTTCATGCACAAGGAGATCGCCGAGCAGCCCGCCGCCATCTCGCGCGCGCTCCTCGGCCGCATCGACGAGCGCCACTCCACCGCCAAGCTCGGCGGTATCGACCTCGACGCGCGCACCGCGCTCGCCATCCGGCGCGTCGTCCTGCTCGGCTGCGGCACGGCGTACTACGCCGGCATGGCCGGCGCGCAGCTGATCGAAGACATCTCGCGCATCCCCGCGACGGCCGAGCCCGCCGCCGAGTTCGGCTACCGCAACCCGGTGATCGAGCGCGACGCGCTGTACATCGCGCTCAGCCAGTCGGGCGAGACCGCCGACACCCTCGAGGCCGTGCAGGAGATCAAGCGCCGCGGCGGGCGCGTGATCGCGCTCGTCAACGTCGTCGGGTCGACCATCGCGCGCGAGTGCGACGGCATCTACCTGCACTCCGGCCCCGAGATCTCGGTCGCCTCGACGAAGGCCTTCACCTCGATGCTGGCGGCGCTGTCGCTGCTCGCGCTGCACCTCGGGCGCGTCCGCGACCTCGGTCCCGGCCGGGCCGGCCACCTGATCGCGGGGCTGCGCGCGCTGCCCGACTCGATCGAGTCGATCATCGCCGGCGAGGCGCACATCGAGGCGATCGCCGAGCGCTACGCGCCGTCCGACTCGCTGTTCTTCATCGGCCGGCACCGCGGCTTCCCGATCGCGCTGGAAGGTGCGCAGAAGCTCAAGGAGATCTCCTACATCCACGCCGAGGCGTACCCGGCCAGCGAGCTCAAGCACGGGCCGCTCGCGCTGATCGCGCCCGACTTCCCGAGCGTCGTGCTGATTCCCGACGACGACCTGGTCGAGAAGAACATCTCCACGATCCACCAGATCAAGGCCCGTGGAGGCCCGGTGATCGGCATCGTCCAGGACCGCGGAGCCGCCGCGCACGAGGCGTCCGTCGTCGCCGGCGAGCCGCTGTTCGACGAGGTCGTCCGCATTCCGAGCTGCGCGCCCGAGCTGGCGCCGATCCTGCTCACGATCCCGCTCCAGCTCCTCGCGTACCACGCCGCGATCTCGCTCGGGCGCGACGTCGATCAGCCGCGCAACCTCGCGAAGAGCGTCACCGTCGCCTGAGGGCTGCTCAGCTGGGGGTGGGAACGCCGAGGATGTCCTCGAGTTCCATCTCCAGCACCGAGCGCATCATCTGGAGACGGATCCGCCGCTCGCGGCGCTTCCACATCTCGGCGACGACCGGTTCGCAGATCACGCTGTCGTTATGCTCACACTCGGGGCAGCAACGCTCGATCGCGACGCGCGTCCCGTCCGGGTGCTGGCCGATGGCAACCGGATAGATCAGCAACGACTCGCAACCCGGGCAGACGATGAGCGGCTTCGACTCCATGTTCTTGCCTTTCCTATCGCCGTAGACGCGGGTTTGTTACGCCGGGTTCCCTACCGGTGGTGAATTCTTCGGAATCCGGACGTTCCCTCTTGAGCACATCTCCGAAACACCTGAAAATCGCGATCATCGCGCCGCCTTGGCTACCAGTTCCGCCCGAGCGGTACGGCGGGGTGGAGTGGGTCGTGTCGCTGCTGGCGGACCGGCTGGCCGAGCTCGGGCACGACGTCACGCTGTTCGCCTGCGGCGGGTCGATCACCCAGGCGAACCTCGTCACGACATCCGAGGACAGCAACATCGCGCGCTTCGGCCAGCTTGTTCCAGAGCTTGAGCACGCCTTGCTTTCGTACCGCCAGGCGTCGCGGTTCGACATCGTCTCCGACCACTCCGGACTCGCCGCCGCGGCCATGGCCGATCTCGTGAAAGCGCCCGTTGTGCACACCGTGCACAGCGCGCTGAACGACGAGCACGGACGCATCTACCGGTTGATCGCCGAGCTGAACCCGAGCCTGCGCTTCATCTCGACCTCGCTCAAGCAGCGGGAGCCGGCCGAGGACCTGCCGTGGGTCGCGAACTGCCCGAGCGCCCTCGACCTCGACGCGTACCCGTTCTCGGACCGGCGCGGCGACTACCTGCTGTACGTCGGGCGGATGAGCCCGCAGAAGGGCGCCGGCCGCGCGATCGCCGTCGCGCGGGAGATGGGCGTGCCGCTGAAGCTGGCCGGCAAGATGCACGAGGCCGACGAGCGCGCCTACTTCTCGCGCGAGGTCGCGCCGCACCTGTCCGATCGCATCCAGTACCTCGGCGAGGTGTCGCACGAGGAGAAGGTGCGGCTGCTGCAGCGCGCCCGCTGCACGATCTACCCGATCGACTGGGAGGAACCGTTCGGGCTCGTCATGCTCGAGTCGATGGCATGCGGCACCCCCGTCGTCGCGATGCGGCGCGGAGCGGTGCCCGAGGTCATCTCGCCCGGCGAGTCGGGCGTGATCGTCGACCGCTACGCCGACCTGCCCGGCGCCGTCGCCCAGGCCGATCAGATCGATCCCGCCAGCTGCCGCGACTACGTCGAGACGCACTTCTCCGAGGGGCGCATGGTGCGCAACTACCTCGAGGCGTTCTCCTCCGTGCTCGGCTGAAGCTGCAGCGCGTGCGCCAGCCGCGCCATCGCGCGGGCCAGCTGCGCGGGCTGCGGGCGACCCTCCCAGTGGACGGCCAGCGGGCGGAGCAGCCCGGCCTTGCGGTCCGACTTCAGGTCGACACGTCCGACGATGCGGTCGCCGACCAGCAGCGGCAGCACGTAGTAGCCCCAGACCCGGTCCTGCTTGGGCTTGTAGATCTCGAGCGCGTGCGAGAACCCGAACAGCCGGCGCGTCTCCTCCCGGTCCCAGATCAGGTTGTCGAACGGGCACAGCAGCACCGGCACCGTCGGCGCCGGCGGCGACTCCGCGATGGCGGCGGCCGCTGGATCGCACAGCGCGTCCCACTCACCCACGCGGCACTCGATCGCCTCACCGGCGGCGACGAGGTCGGCGACCGGCTCGGCGAGCCGCTTCATGCCGCCGGGCGTGCGGTAGTAGTCGGCGAGACGCCCGCGGGTGACGATGCCGCGCGACCGGATCGTGCGGCGCATGAAGTGGCGCAGCGTCTCGGCGTCGTCCGGCTCGGTCATACGGTGCTCGGCCGGAATCACACGCTCCGTCAGGTCGTACATCCGCTCGAAACCGCGGCGCTCGTACACCGCCAGGTCACCCGCCGTCCACAGCGCCTCGAACACCTGCTTCGCCGGCGTCCACTCCCAGTAGCCCTTGCCGGCGCCGCCGAACGACCGGGCCGAGAGCGGGCCCTGTTCGGCGATCGCCGACATGATCGCCTCGACCAGGTCGGGATGCTCGGTCAGGACGCCACCCCACCAGGGATGCTCGCGCCTGCGCCGCACGTGCGCGAAGTAGCGCCACTCCGAGATCGGCAGCAGGCACGCCTCGTGCGCCCAGTACTCGAACACGCGGCCCTGGCGGCGCAGCCTGTTGATGCCGTCGGCCGGCAACCGGCCGAGTCGCGCCGCGAGCGTCAGGCGATGCGCCCGGTCGACAGCGGTGACCGAGTCGATCTGCACCATGCCGAGCCGCTCGATCGCGGCCTCGACCTCGGCGACGGTCGCCGTCCGGTTGCGCGCCACGAAGCCCTGCCGGTCGACGGCGACGCGCCGCGCCGCCTCGGGGCTCAGCTCGAGCACGGGCCCTCCCACTTCAGCAGGTCGGGCATGGGCGTGTAGCCGAACTCCTCGTTGATGCGCCGCATCGGCATGTTGCGCGAGTCGTTGAACGTCTGCGCCGTCGTCGCGCCGTGCTCGGCCGCTGCCACCAGCGACGCGTACTTGAGCACCCGGCCGAGGCCGCGGCCACGGTGGCTCGCTCGCACGCCGGTCATCCAGTGCCACGCCACGCCCGGCGGATCCGGCGGGAACGAGAGAATCGCCATCCCCGCCAGCACGTCGCCGTCGCGCCCAGCGAGGATCACGCTCTCCCCCTCGGCCGCCAGCTCGCTCGCCCACTCCTCGAACGACGGCATCACGACGTCTTCCTCGCCGGGAATCTCGCGCGCAGTCTCGACCTCCAGCTCGTACACCTCGCGGAACGCGTCGCTATCGGGTGCCACGGCGACGATCTCGATGCCCACCGGCGCCGGGACGGGCTCGGGCAGCGAGCGCAGGTCGCGCTCCAACGCGGTGTTCCGCGCGACGACGGCGAAGCCGCGGCGCTCGAGGAACCGCGCTCCCTCGGCCACGCCCTCGATCGACAGGCTCCGCGTCGTCGTGACCCCGAGCCCGTTGAGGTGGGTGGCGCCCGCCGTCCACAGCGCGCTGCCGATGCCGCGTCCACGGGCGCTCTCGAGCACGCCGACGGTCAGCCACGGGTGCGGGCTCTGCGGGTTGGGCGGCGTCACGATGGCAAACCCGACGTCGCCGGCCAGCAGCTTCAGCCGGCCGGGTGGCCCGCGGCGGTCCTGCTCGTCGAGCGCCGACCGGGTCATCCAGATCGTCGGGAAGAGGCCGTTGCGGATCGCCAGCCAGCGGTCGACGTCGGCGTCGGTCTCGGTCGGCCGGATCAATGGTGGAAGTGCCGGCGTCCGGTGAAGACCATCGAGGCGGCGTGCCGGTCGACGGCGGTGATCACGTCGTCGTCGCGCTTCGCACCGCCGGGCTGGATGAACGAGCTCACACCCGCGTCGAGCGCCAGCTTCGGCCCGTCGTCGAACGGGAAGAACGCGTCGGATGCCAGCGAGGCGCCCGACACCGGCTGCTGCGCCTTCGAGAGTGCGATCCGGACGGCGTCGACGCGGCTCATCTGCCCGGCGCCGATGCCGACGGTGGCGAGGTCCTTCGCGATCACGATCGCGTTCGAGCCGACGTGCTTCGCGACGCGCCACGCGAAGGTCAGGTCGCCCCACTCGCGCTCCGACGGCGTCCGCTGCGTGACGACGGTCATCATGTCGCGGTCCTCGGACTCCGAGTCGTAGTCCTGCACCAGCACGCCGCCCAGCACGCGCCGGAAGTCGCGCTCGCCGGGGTTCGAGCGCCGGCGCTCGCGGCTCTCGAGGATGCGCAGGTTCGGCTTCTTCGCGAGCACGTCGACCGCGCCATCGTCGTAGGCCGGGGCGAACACGACCTCGACGAAGTTCTCGGCGAGCGTCTCGGCCAGCGCCACGCTGACGGGACGATTGAGGATGATCACGCCGCCGAACGCGGACTGTGGGTCACACGCGAAGGCATTCGCGAAGGCGTCCTCGATGCGCGCGCCCATGGCCACGCCGCACGGGTTGGTGTGCTTGATGATCACGCACGCCGGCAGCGTGAACTCGCGCGCGATGTCGCGGCCCGCAGAGATGTCGGCGATGTTGTTGAACGTCACCCCGCGACCGCCGTGCTGGTGCACCATCGACAGCGCGTGGCGCCGGGCGCCCCGCTCCGCGTAGTACGCGGCCCGCTGGTGCGGGTTCTCGCCGTACGGCAGCTCGGTGTGCTTGACCATCTCGAGGAACAGGCGTTCGGGGAAGTCGACGGCTTCCGTGAACCAGTTCGCGATGGTCGCGTCGTACCCGGCGGTGTGTGCGAACGCCTCGGAGGCCAGCTCGCGGCGCGTTGGCAGCGACAGCGTGAGGCCGTTGTCGTCGAGCTCCGACAGCACGAAGCCGTACCGCTCCGGGTCGCACACCACGGCGACGTCGCGGAAGTTCTTCGCGGCG
>JBBQFB010000038.1:0-23055 GCA_038321545.1 Gaiellales bacterium | reverse complement strand
GATCTGGTTCACCGACCCGCGCTTCAGCCAGTCCCCGACCTCGACAGTGGGCTTCAACGGCGTGTACCGGCTCGACCCCGAGACGAAGGTCGTGACCCTGCTGACGAAGGAGCTGACCGACCCGAACGGCATCGGCTTCTCACCGGACGAGAAGACGCTTTACATCACCGACTCGGGCGGCGCCGGACTGATCTCCTACCGCGTCACCGGCGACAACGCGCTCGGCAAGGAGCGAGACCTGCTGTCCGACGGATGCGACGGCCTGGGCGTGGACGAGAAGGGCAACGTCTGGACGACGACGTGCGACGACCGCATCGACATCGTGGGTCCCGCCGGCAAGCAGATCGGCGAGATCAGGTTCCCCGGCGTCACGAGCAACCTCGCGTGGGGCGGTGCCGACGGACGGACCCTGTTCGTAACGACGCGGGGTGGCGGCGTCTACAGCCTGCCGCTGACGGTTCGCGAAGCCCACTGACGACAGAAAAGCCCGCCGGAGCGGGCTCTTCCTTCCAGTGGGAGCGGTTGGATTCGAACCAACGTAGGCTACGCCAACGGGTTTACAGCCCGTCGGAATCTAGCTCAGCTATTGGCTCCACATAGGTTGGGCGGCATTCTGGGCGGCTTTCCTATATCCTCGCCGCATCGGATGAGTGGAGGAGGACCCGCGAATGGCGACGGAGCAGCCGCGGCGAGCGAAGGTGCCGGCCGGCATCCGCGAGCGTCACCAGCGGTCGTGCGCGACGCGCCAAGGCAAGTCGCGGTGCACGTGCGTCCCAAGCTTCGAGGCCCTCGTTGCACTGGGCAAGGCCGGGCAGCGAAAACGGCGAACGTTCGCGACGCTCTCTCAGGCCAAGGACTGGCGGATCGAGCAGCTCGCGGCGAAGACGCGACAGCGGCTCCGTGCGCCTGCCAGCGTCACCCTGCGGGATACCGCCGAGCGCT
The DNA here is from genome assembly GCA_038321545.1 of Gaiellales bacterium. Classification (GTDB taxonomy): domain Bacteria; phylum Actinomycetota; class Thermoleophilia; order Gaiellales; family F1-60-MAGs149; genus VFJZ01. The sequence continues at coordinate 22,113 of JBBQFB010000038.1, read as the reverse complement.
ACGTGGCGGGCATGCGTGCCGGGACGATCGCGACACGCAGTGGCGAGCACTACAAGCCCTCGGTCATCCGGAGCTACGAACAGGCGCTTGCACGCCACGTACTGCCCGACCTCGGCGGCCGCCGACTCGGCGACGTGACGAGCGGTGACCTGCAGCGACTGGTCGAGCGCCTCCGCGGGGCGGGGTTGAGCGCGTCGACGATCGCCAACGCCATCAATCCCTTGCAGGCGATCTACCGACGCGCGATTGTTCTCGGGGACGTGCCCTACAACCCGACGCGAGACGTCGTGCTCCCGGTGATCCGCGGACGGCGGGGACACGGCGGCGATGCCGGCGACGCACTCCAGTTGATCGCAGCGGTGCCCGAGCGAGATCGATGCGCCTGGGGGCTGGCGTTCTTTGCCGGGCTGCGCCTGGGTGAGCTACGAGCTCTACGGTGGGAGGACGTCGACAGCGCCGGTTCGATCATCCGCGTCTGCCGCTCGTGGGATGACCGGGAGGGCGAGATCACGACCAAGAGCGCGGCCGGCGAGCGCGACGTTCCGATTCTGGCAGTGCTCCGGCCGATGTTCGACGCTCAGCGCGCACGTTGCCCGTGGGCGCCACGCGGGCTGGTACTCGGCGATTCGGCTGAGGTGCCGTTCCACTACAACGGCTTGTACCGTCGCTCGTCCAAGGTCTGGGCTGATGCGGGTCTCTCCCGGATCACGCCGCACCAGGCCAGGCACTCGTTCGCGTCGTTGCTCATCGCGAGCGGCGCCAACGTAAAGGTCGTGACTGAGATCCTTGGACACTCGTCCGTGCGCCAGTCGTTCGACCGGTACGGTCACCTTTTCGCCGACGCACACGCCACGACCGCCGCGCGCCTCGATGCGCTGATCGCTTCCGCGGACACTGCCGCGCGCGTGGCGCAGGTGAACAGCACGTAGCTCAGTCGACCTCGGCAAGCGCTTCGCGACGCGCTGCCCAACGCTCGAGCTCCGCGATCCGTACGAGCGTCAGCCGCGGGCTCGCCCGTACGACACGGAGTTCGGGGAGGATGAAGCGCCGGAAGGTGTCGGTCGAGACGCCGACCGCCTGTGCGGCCTCGCAGATCGTGAGGAGAACCCGCGGCACATGGAGGGCGACGCGGGGGGCCGCCGCCTGACGGTGGGGAGAAGCGGGCGATTCTCCGGCGGTCGCTGGCGACCCGTTACTCGAGACGCGGGCTGGTGTACGCTCTCGCCGCTGGTGCAGCTTCGCACCCTGCGTTCGATCCGCTACCGGAATTCCGAAGTCCAGCTGTTCACTGCCCTTCACGATGTTAGTAGCGTATATGTCTCATGGCTTGTTGGCAAGGGTTCCTGATGAAGGTGGTCGCGGTGGTGCGCAGTAGCGGTTCGATCGTGCGGGAGGCGCGGTTGCGGGCGGGCTTGTCGCAGGTGGAGCTGAGTGAGCGGTCGGGGAAGGATCGGGCGCAGATCGCGCGCTGGGAGCGGGATGTGGTGATGCCGGGGTTTGAGACGCTGGTGGAGCTGGTGCGGGCGTGCGGGTTTGATTTGTCGCTGGATCTGGTGCCGGCTTCGTCGGAGTCGTTGCCGGTGTTGGATGCGACGTCGGTGTTGACGCCGAAGGAGCGGCTTGATCGGATGCTCGCCCGCCGCTCCGGGCCGCTGGGAGGTGCTGGTGGCCGCTGACTCGGGCGACGCGTTCGACCCGCGACTGCTGCTTCAGGTGCTGGAGCGCCACCGGGTGTCGTACGTCGTGATTGGCGCCCTCGCCCGGGTGCTGCACGGCACCGACGAGGTGACGAGCGGTGTGGATATCTGTCCGCAGCGGCGGGCGGAGAACCTGGAGCGGCTGGATGCGGCGCTTGTGGAGCTCGGGGCCGAGCCGGTGGCGTCGTTGATCGCGCCGGAGCGCGCCGACCCGCAGCCGACGGGCGACGCGGTGCTCAGGCGTGAGACGGACGCTGGGGTGGTGCAGGTGGTGGCGGTGCCGGAGGGGACGCGGGGCGGTTGGAATGATCTGCGGCTGCACGCCAATCGCGAGTCGCTCGGCGATGGGTTGCGGGTGCCGGTGGCGTCGCTGGATGATCTGGTGCGGATGAGCGCCGCCCTCGACCGGGAGCAGGACGCTGCGGTGCGCAGCCAGTTGCGGCGGCTGGTGGAGCTGGAGCGCGGCCGCGATGTCGGCCTCGACCTGTAGCGCCCAGCCGAGCGGGGCGGGTCAGAGTTCGAGGCCGGCTGGCTCCTGCTCGACGCTGCGCGCCCGCGCGAGGTCGAGCGGTCGCGCGACAACGAGCTGACGGGTTGCCAGTTCGTCGTTCGCGGTTCGTACCAAGGCGCTCGCCAGCTGCTCGACCGTGTCTACGCCGCCTGGCGTTGCGTGGTGGTCGTCTGCCAGGTCGGGTTCCGCGAGGTAGAGGCGCGTTTCGGTGCGGGCGCGGCTGGCGGCGACGTAGCCCCATTCGGCCAGTTCGCGGCGGTGCGGGGCGAGCACGAAGGCCGTGTCGACGGTCTGGCCCTGGCTCTTGTGGCCGGTGATCGCGTAGCCGTGGGCGAGGTGGCCGTGGTCGGCGTAGCTGAGCGGCAGCGTCCGCCACTCCCCGCCCGTGGTACGGATGAGCAGCCGGTCGCGGCCGACGGTGACGATCCGGCCGCGGGTGCCGTTTGCGACCTGCAGCGCGGAGTCGTTGCGGAGGCAGACGATCCGGTCACCGCGCACCAGGCCCATCCCACCCGCCGTGGTGTAGGCGTCCGGGCGCAGCACGCCGTGGTGACGGAGGAGTTGGCGGGCGGCGTGATTGAGCGCCGCGACGTCGCGGCGATGGTAGGCGATCATCACCGCTGCGCTGTCCGGCTGCCGGAGCGTGTGCGCGGCCCAGTCGGCCAGCAACGCACCACGCGCCTCAAGCGCGCTATCGCACACCACCAGTCGGCCCTGCCCGGCAGCCCACTCCAGATACCGATCAGGGTCATGCTGGCGGAGGGCGGCCAGCGCGGTGCGCTCCGCGGGGTCGTGTTGGCGCTGGTTGGCGGTCAGCGTGATCGTGCCGAGCGTGTCGCACAGCGCGGGGTAGAGGCCGCCGGGGCCGACCGCGCCGAGCTGGCACGGATCCCCGATCAGCACCAGCTTCGCGTCCGCCTCGTGGACGCGTTCGAGGAGGCGGGTGACGGTGCGGGTGTCGGCCATCCCCGCCTCGTCCACCACCACTACGCAGCCCCGTGGCAGGCCGCGGCCTTGGTCGGCATCGGTGAGCAGCCGGTGCAGGGTGCTGGAGCGGATTCCGGTCGCGTGCTGGAGTGTTTCGGCGGCGATCCCGGACGGCGCCGCACCGACCACCGGCACGCCGGCGCTTCGGAGGAGGTCGTGGAGGGCGGCGGTGGCGGTGGTCTTGCCGCTGCCGGCCGGCCCGACCACGCACACCACCCGCTCCGACGCCGCTGCAACCCTCGTCACCATCGCCGCCTGCTCGCCACTCAGACCCGGATGCCGCTCGGCCAGCAGCGATCCCACCCGGGCCCGGTCGAGGACCAGCCGGTCGCTGCACTCGCCGCACGCCAGACCGAGCGCCCGCTGCTCGACCGCGACCAGCTCGGCCGTCGTGAACGAGCGCGGGAACCCGGCGCCAGGTTCGCAGGCGTCGACCGGCGTGACTGCCGGGAGCTGCGTGAAGTCGTGGACGGTGGCCAGGACTCGATCGGCCGGCGCGCCGTCTGGCAGCGCCTGGCACCAGGCCTGGATCGCATCCGTCCCGGTGAAGCTGGAGCGGGTCGCGGTCAACCCATCCGGCGACAGCAATCGCCCCGCGATCGCCTGACACTCCGCCGCGGTCGGCTGCTGCCAGCGATGCCGGCCGAGCACGACCGCCCGCTGGCGGGGCCCGAAGCCGTGCTCGGCCGCCCGTGCCGCCCAGTCTGCGCGGAGCGCCTCGAGGTCGAGTGGCGCCTTGCGGTCGCGAGTCGTGATCGCCGCCACCTGCGCGGCCCGCCAGCCGTCGGTGCCGTGCTCGGCCAGGTGCTTCAGGATCTGCCGGCGCCGGGTCGAGAACTCCCGCACCACCGTCTCCGGCACGCCGCGCAGCTCCGCCATCCCCTGCACCACCGGCCGCCAACCAACGCCGAGGCGTGTGGTCAGTTCATAGCGGAGCTGGGCCTGGTACAGGTAGCCGGCCGCCAGCCGGTGGGTGCGCAGGATCAGATCACCATCCAGTGCGCGCCAGACGCCGTCGGCGGAGCGGGCGGCATTGGCGACTACCACGTGGGTGTGCAGGTGCGGGTCCTGCGCGCGGCTGGTGCGATGCGCAAACGCCGCCGCCACCAACCCGGAGCCGTGCTCCCGCTCGACGCCGTTTCGGCCCTTCCGGACCACGCACGCCTCCCGTTCCAGATACGCGACGGCGGCCTGCCAGGCCGCCTGGTGGGCCTGCGCGACCTGAAACCGGGTCGCGTCGTCGCCGAGGGCGTGCAGCAGGCTGACGCTCTTCGGCACCGAGAACACCAAGTCGAACCCCGCCACCGGCCGCAGCTCGCGCTCCACCCGGCGTCGCTCTCCGGTCGCCGGATCCAGCCGCTCGACCTGGATCGTCCGCACCGCCACCGGCGGCCGCAACCGCGTGCCGGACGCCGGATCCTCGCCCCGCATCAGCTTGCCGAGCGCGCCCTCTCCAACGACGCCGACCAGGCCCAGCTCGGCCGCGCCGGCACCGACCCAGACGCCCGGACTCTCACCCCGCCCGGCGTAGTAGTCATCCACCCCTTGCGCGACGGACGCCTCGTAGTACGCCTCCTGCCCGGGCGCCAACTTCGCCACGCTCAACACGCCGGCACCCGCCGCCGCTCGTCACCCGCGCCTCGACGTTCGCCTCGCATCGGGCTATTGTAGCATCTGGATGCATATGTGTCTCCTCATCCATTAGCTGCCCTCGCTGCGCCGCACTCGGAGCGCTGCGACGCGGTCGAGTCGGTCGATCGCGGCGCGGGTGAACTGTTCGAGGTGAGCGAGGGCGGCGAGCTGGTCGGCGCGTCGTTGGACGGTGCTGCGTTCGGCGTGGTCGCCGGGCCCGGCGGCGAGGATTCCCGCGGCCTAGACCCTATGGCTTTTAGGGCCGTGGCGGGGTGAGGTGTCCGGTCGGGTCCTCACCGTGGAATGTCGCGGGTTTGTCTGGCCGGAGATGAGCTCCGGCTGACCGCAGCCCGAGGAGGGCCCGGCCGGATGGTGCAGACGATGACATGGGTAGGGCTGGACGTCCACGCACGCAGCGTGCACGCAGCCGCGATCGACTCCGAGACGGGCGAGCTTCGGCGGGCTCGGTTGGGTGGCGACACGGACGGGGTGGTTCGGTTCCTGGGATCGCTGCCGACGCCGGTGCGAGCCGTCTACGAGGCGGGCCCGACCGGGTTCGGGCTGGCTCGGGCGGCGATCGCGGCGGGGATCGCGATGGACGTGGTGGCGCCCGGCAAGACACCGCGTGGGGCGGCTGATCGGATCAAGACCGACCAGCGCGACGCGGAGTTGTTGGTGCGGTTGTTGATGGCCGGGTCGCTGCGGCCGATCCATCTGCCGACGGTGGAGCAGGAGGCGGCGCGGGATCTGGTGCGGGCCCGCGAGGCGCTCCGCCAGGACCTGATGCGGGCCCGCCACCGGGTATCGAAGCTGCTGCTCCGCCACGGCCGGATCTACCCCGCGACCAGCTCCACCTGGACCGCCGCCCATCGCGACTGGCTGGCGGTGCAACGCTTCGACCAGCCAGCGTTGACGCTCACCTACATCGATGCGCTGGCGGCCGTCGACGGGCTGCTCGCACGGCGCGCGGTGCTCGAGAAGCACCTGTCACAGATCGCGCACAGCCCCGAGTTGTGGCCGATCATCTCGCGGCTGCGCGCCTTTCGGGGCGTTGAGACGCTGACCGCGCTCGGGCTGGAGACCGAGATCGGCGACTGGCACCGGTTCTCCCATCCGCGCCAGTTGTCGTCGTGGCTGGGGCTGGTGCCGAGCATCTCCCAGAGCGGCGAGAGCGCCACTCGTGGGCACATCACCAAGACCGGCTCCCAGCACGCCCGGCGGCTGTTGGTGGAGGCCGCCTGGCACTACGCGCGCCCGCCCCGCGTCGGACAAGCCCTGCGCAACCGCCACGACGGCCAGCCGGCGGAGATCCTGGAGATCGCGTGGCGCGCACAGCAACGCCTGTACCGCACCCACACCCGCCTGCGGGCGCGCGGCAAGCCCGCGAACGTCGCGACGGTCGCCGTCGCCCGCGAGCTGGCCGGCTTCCTATGGGCCGCCGCCACCATGTAGCGCGCGGCGAACAAACTTCTGCGTCGTCGCCCACGGGACGGGAGGCGGTCGCCGGCACGCGCGATACAGCTATGAGCAGCAATCCACCGCGACGCTCGATCCTAGACAGCGCACGCCGGCCTCGAAACCAGGGTCATGAGGTACCCAACCCTCGCATATCAGACTGACCGATCGTCGAGCCAGACCCCCACCCCAACGCCCAACGCAGAAACGAGGAGGGCGGCCCCACAGCCGCCCTCCTCACCATGCCCACTTGACAAGAACACGTCCATATCAGCTGTAGGGCCCAGGGACGTTGTTGACGCGTGAGGCGGGTGGTGCGCCGATCGCTCGGTGGCGGCGATGGTAGTTGTAGCGGTTCAGCCAGCTGGTGAGCGCTTGGCGGCGGTCGTCGTTGGTTTTGAACACGTCGGCGTAGGCCCATTCTTCGAGCAGGGTGCGGTTGAAGCGCTCCACTTTGCCGTTGGTCTGGGGCCGGTAGGGTCGGATCAGGCGGTGGCCGATGCCGTGCTGGTCGAGCAGCAGGTGCCAGTCGTTGCTGTTGCGGTAGACGAACGCGTTGTCGGTCAGGATCCGTTCGATGCGGACGCCGTGGGCGGCAAAGAAGCGGATCGCGCGAGCCAGAAACGCGGTCGCTGCGGTGGCGTCGTCGGAGCGGTGGATCTCGCAGTACGCGAGCCGGGAGTGGTCGTCGACCATCGAGTGGACGTGCTCGTAGCCGACCTGGTGGCGATGGTGCCGGTCACGGCCGGTCGCGGCGCGGCCATGCACGCGCCAGCCGCCGCCGTCGGGGATCCGGCCCAGCTTCTTGGTGTCGACGTGCACCAGCTCGCCCGGCCGCGACCGCTCATAGCGGCGGATCACGCGGCCGGTCGGACGATCCATCCACGACAACCGGTTCAGGCCGTGCCGGACGAGCACCCGATGGGTGGTCGAGGCCGCCAGCCCGAGCTCGTCGCCGATCTGGACGGGGCCGATCTTGCGCGCCAGACGGATCGCCACGACCCGCTGCTCGAGCAGCGCCGCCACCCGTCGCGGCGAATGGTGCGGCCGGCTGGAACGATCGACGAGACCGGCGGCGCCTTCCTCGCGGAAGCGGCGCAGCCACTTGTACGCCGTCGGCCGCGACACGCCCATCTCGTGCGCGACATGCGCCGCCGGGCGACCGGCCAGGATCCGATCAACCATCATCTGCCGCCCCAACGGGGTGAGCGGCGCGTTACGGTGCATAGCGGGAGGGGCTCCTCGTTCGTATGGACGTTAAGCACCCACACGATGACCGGGCAGCCCCTCCCGGTTAACAACCTCTCTGGTCCCTACACCTAGCGGCGCTGAAAGCCTGGCCGGCGGAGGTCGCGCGCGAGCAGGCGGTGCCCGCCGACGTCGTGTTCCCCGACAAGTCGCTGGCCGAGATGGCGGCACCGACCCGGCATCGCTGGCGTCCCTCGCCCGCGTCAGCGGCGTCGGCGCTGGACGCTCGAGTCCTACGGTGACGACGCGCTGCTAACCGACGCAAACTCGCCTGGCGCTCAGGCGAGAACTCGGACGCGTGCTCCCCAAGATCGCCGCGTAGTCGGTGCGCTCGCCGCTGTGCAGCGCGTCGATCAGACGGTGGATGGGGGCGCCATCACGAGCAGGTAGCGGGTTGGTGCGGCCTGCGCGTTCCAATAGCTGTGCGGCGTACCGCGCGGTACCACGATCGCCTCACCGGCGCCGACCTCGCGTTCCTCCCCGCCGACACGGTAGCCGAGTCGGCCGTCGAGCACGTACCAGGCCTCGTCGTCCTCGCGATGTAAGTGCAGGCCGGCGATCGGACGCCTGGGGTGCGTGCCGGGATCGGTCCACTCGACCACCACGAACGACTCGCTGAGAAGCTCCATCGGCAGAGCGTACTGCGGTTCTCGTCGCTCTTGCACGCGGTGTCCTCGGCCCACAGCAGGAGGACGCACGCGACCGCCGCGAGCCCTTTGGCCAGTGGTTGGGTAGGTTCGCCGAAGTAGCTCAGCTGGTAGAGCACCGCTCCGTAAAGCGGGGGTCGCGGGTTCGAGTCCCGCCTTCGGCTTCGAACGGCGAGGAGCCGTTCGCGCGATCGGGCTCTGGAAGGAAATCGCCCGGTCCTCGAGCTCGACGACCGCCCAGGAGGGGGATCGTCTTCCCAGCGGGCCTCGGTCCGTGCGTGCGCGAGCGACGCGGTGGCGGCGGCCACCGCCACGACGTTTCGAGGATCGCGCAAGAGGGCACGGCCAATGATGAGCATCCTCACGGGCGTGATCGTCGTCCTCGTCGTGTTGTTCGTCCTCGGGTACTTCGGCCGGGGCCGCTTCAGGCGCTAGGTCGGCGCGCCCGGCTGTGTGCCCCTAGCGGGCTCCGACGAGGACAGCACGATGGTCACCGCGGAGATCGCGGGACGCGATAGCTGACCAAAATCGGGTTGACTGCATACGAGCACCGATGCGTGACCGCTCCCGTGGCGGGCAAGCGGCCCTCCGGGAGTCACTGCACGGCTACAGCATCGGGATCGGTAGACGGGCGACGTGCCCTGGGACGCAGGCGACTGCCGTGCTAGGCTGTGACTTCGTCCGAGATCTAAACTACCGATCTCGTAGTCGTCCCCAGCCTCCGGTCGGCACCGTGCGCAGTGGCGTATGGACCCTGCGAGTAGGAGGCAGTGATGACGGCATTCAATGCCAGCGTCCGTCGGACGGACGGTTCGATGCGGCTGGATTTGGCGGGAGATCTGGATCTCTTCGCGCTGGCAATGTTCCACGACGCCTACCGGTCGGCCGTGGCTACCAGCCGGACTGGCCCGGTCATTGATCTGTCGGCGCTCGGGTTCTGTGATCTCGCCGGCCAGCGGGCACTGCTGCGCTGTCGCGCAGGCGGGTCGATGCTCGTCGGCGCGCCAGCGATCGTGCAGCGGCTGTTCGAGCTGACCGGTCACAGCGAACTGCTGTCCGTCGACCTTCGGTCGGAAGCGCTGCAGCCGCCGATCCACGATCCGTGCCCAGTGCTCGCATCGGCTGTCCTGCAGCCGGTTTAGCAAGGATCGATGAACGTGAATTCCGCCACCGTACCGAAGGCAGCCCACTCCTTCACCGAGACGACGGCGTTTGCCGCACTGGCGCGCGCGGGCTACGCCGCTCGCGGCGTCATCTACCTCCTGATCGGACTGCTCGCCCTCCGGCTCGCCCAGGGTGTCGGCGGGCAACGTCCCAGCCAGCAGGGTGCGCTGCGCCAGCTCGCCGCGCAGCCGTTCGGGCACGGCCTGCTCGTCGTGATGGCGATCGGCCTCGGCGGCTACGCGATCTGGCGACTCACCCAGGCGCTGGTCGGCCACACCCCCGAGTATGGACAGCACAGCACGACTGACCGCATCGGCGCGGCCGGCAGCGGCGTTGCCTATGCGGCGTTCTGCCTCCTCGCCGTCAGCATCCTCCGCGGAGCGGCCGCCAGCTCGACGAAGTCGCCGAAGGACACCACCGCGGCCGTGTTCGGGTGGCCCGCCGGCCGGGAACTGGTCGCCGCCGCCGGGCTCCTGTTCATTGGCGTCGCCATCTTCCAGGCCTACCTCGGCCTGAGCAAGAAGTTCCTGTCCTACTCGAAGGTCGCCCAGATGAGCCGCAGCGTCCGCGATGCCTTCACCCTCATCGGGGAGGTCGGCCTCGTCGCCCGCGCGATCGCCTTCGCCCTGATCGGCGTGTTCGTCTTGAAGGCCGCGATCGACTACAAGCCGAAGGAGGCCGTCGGCATCGACGGAGCGCTCGCACGGCTCACCCAACACACCTACGGCACGGCAGCCCTGATCGTCGTCGCGTGCGGCCTCGTGACGTTCGGCGTCTACTCCCTCGCCGACGCCCGCTACCGCAAGATCTGACCGCCAGCCGGAAGGCCAAGGCATGAGAAGCATGGAATGTCCGGCGTGTGGCGAGCCAGCCCCGATTCCCATCTGTCGGTCGTGCGGCGCCGAACTTGTCGCTGCCGCCCCAAGTCCGACAGCGGAACGCGCCGCGACCGACGGCGACCAGACTGCAAGTGATCAGGACCAGACGTCGTCGGATGGCGACCAGTCGGCGAGCGATCACGACCAGACGTCTGCGGATCACGACCAGACGACGAGTGACAGCGATCAGCGCAGCTCGGACGATGATCAGGAAGCAGCGGACGATGATCTGGCAGCCGGTGGCGACCCAGCTACGCACGACCGGACGACTCAGGAGCGGGATGACGCGACGGAGGACCGTGCCGACGCGTCGGAGGAGCGCGACGACGACGGCGACTCGAGGGTGCAGACGGCAGGTGATCGTGATCGGACCGGCGCGCTTCGGGATCAGGGCGCGCAGCGCCGGGATGCGCTCGCGAGCCTGCAAGTCGCGCCCGACGACGCCCGACCGAGCAGAGATGACCTTGCCATGCGGGCTGAGGCCGATCGCGTGCGTGCGGCGGCCGATCGGGCGGCGGCGGCGGCCGATCGTGCGCGGGCAGCTGCCGACCGATCGTTGGCGGCTCGGGAACGCGCGGACGCCATCCAGCTCCGGACCGACGCCACGCAGGCCCTCGAGCTCGCCGCGACCGATCAGCTCACCGGAGCCAGGATACGCAGGACGGGCCTCGACGACCTGACGCGCGAGATCGCTCGCGCACAGCGCACGCTAGGCGGGCTCGTCCTGGCATTCGTCGACGTCGACGGCCTCAAACAGGTCAACGACGCCGACGGCTATCCGGCCGGCGACGCGCTCCTTCGGCTCATCGGCAAAACGCTCCACACCCATCTGCGCCCACAGGACCTGATCGTGCGCTACGGAGGGGACGAGTTCGTCTGCGCGATGCCGAGCCTCAGCCTGACTGAGACGAGGGGCCGCTTCGAGTTGATCGCCGCCTTCCTGGGAGGTGACCACGAGACTCACCCGATCACGTTTGGCCTCTCCCAGCTCGACCCGGTCGACAACCTCGAGGAGCTCATTGCCCGCGCCGAGGACGACCTCCTCGAAAAGCGTCGCGCCCGCTCCGGCAGCGCCTGACGTCATCGGTTGTTCAGTGGTGCCGGACTCGACGCGCGACGATCTGACGGAGTCCGCGGCGTGGGCGTTACCACCGGGCGGTGCCATCCCCTTGGGAACCCGTTAAAGCCCCGGGCCGCCCGGTGTGTAGGCGGGCGTGCGTTACGGAGCCTCCTCGCAACGGCCGGTCGTTTCCAGCGCGTCGCACTCCTCGCAGAGATTCTCTCTGGGACGGACGTGCGACGTGTTTGCCAACTCGCCTGGGTATTTCGAGCAGTTCTCGCACCAGTGCCACGGCGATGTGCTCGTCGCGCGGACATAGAGCGTCACCATTGCTGTTCCTTCACTACCAGGTCGAGCGACTTGGCGGCCACCTCGGCGCCCTGGCTCGTGCCACCCATCATGCGGCAGGCGGACGAGCCTCCCGTTCGGACTTGCGGCTCCAAGTAGAAACGATTGAGCGCTCCCGTGATAGTTCACTGGGAGCGGCGTCGCAGGATGGCGGCCGATTGACGGTCACGTCACCCCGCTCTGGCCGCGTTCGTCGTGCTAGGAGTCGTTCGGCGGCGTCTGCAGCGCGAGTCGATGCACCGGCAGTCCATGGCGGTCGTGGATGTTCTTCGCGAGCTCGTCGAATCGCCAGTGCCGGTCGGCGTGCGGGCCGATCACCACCACCACCTCGTCGACGGGGTGCAGCGCAACGGCGTCGCCGATGGCGGTCAGGACGTCGTCGTCGGCTCCGACCATGCCGTCCACCGTGACGCCCTCGCCGTGCGCCTCGTCGACCGTGCGTGCGAGCCGATCCTCAGCCTCGTCGGACGCCGCCCGATCGTCATTCGTCACCCAATCCAGGCGGTTCGGCAACTGGGGCGAGAGGAAGAACAGCTCGTCCGCGTCGCGGTTCAGCGCCGCCCGCACCGTCTCGATCTTGGCGACACTCGGATCGACAACGACGAGGACGCGCTTCGGGTCAGTAGCCACGTCGCCGAGTCTACTCCCGATCGCTCGAACAGACGCCCGCCGAGGGCGCGCCTGGGTCGTTGACGAGGAGCTGCGCCTGTACCGGGCGATGGCCTCGAGGCTCGCCCGCTCATGGGCGATGGTCTCTGCGACGTGCGTCATCAGGTCGGCAACCAGTCCGTCGGCGTCCTGGAGGGCCTCCGGAGGGGGGTCCGCGAACCGCTCGCGAGGATCTCCCCTGCCACGCTCACGTGTGCCTGTCGGGATCGCACCCGATGAAGGCGACGCCGCGTGCTCCGGCCGACTACCGCCACCGCTGGTCGACCGTCTGCGCGTACGGTGCGCGTACGAGCAGGGCTCCGAAGGGCTCGAATCCCGTAGCTCGTCGCATCTCCGAAAGCGCTCAATTGCAGGTTGTCTCTATTTCAAGGCGTCGCCCGCAGCCCACCTAGACGGACTCCGAGTCCCGCAGCACAAGCCCGGGGCCAAGAAACGGACCGGACTCGAACGCGTAGAGGACGCCCGCGCTTCGTCGTCGGCGATCCTTTCCCGACGACGATTGCGTCAGCGTCAACGTCAACGCCGCCGCAGGCGGCGTGCTCGCCGGTGACCGCCGCCGAACTCCTGGCCGAGTAGCCTCGGCGGCCGGATGCGGTCTCCGGCGCTCGAATCCGGCGGCGCCCCGGGCCCCCCGCTACAACACAGTGCGCGGCTTTTCGCGCGGCTTTCTTCGTCCCTCGCGTGCGTTTCCGTGCGGCTTCGTGCGTCGAGGGTCGCAGAGCAATTGAGTCGAATGTTTGGCCTTGAAGCTAGGATCTTCCTGCAAATGGGAGCGGTTGGATTCGAACCAACGTAGGCTACGCCAACGGGTTTACAGCCCGTCCCCTTTAGCCACTCGGGCACGCTCCCGGGAAGCCGGTCTTTACCGGAGGCGAACGCAGGAGGCAGCGGTCAGGCTTCGGCCATCGCGTCGCGCAGGCCCTGTGATTCGGGCAGCGTCTCGAGGCGCTTCAGCGTGTTGTTCTCGATCTGCCGGATGCGCTCGCGTGTGACGCCGAACTGGCGCCCGACCTCCTCGAGCGTGCACGGCTGCTGCCCGTTCAGCCCGTAGCGGAGCTCGAGCACGCGACGGTCGCGATCGGGCAGCGAGCACAGCACGCGGTCGATGTCCTCGCGCCGCAGGTTCAGGGTCGCCGACGCGTACGGGCTCTCGGCGGTGATGTCCTCGACGAAATCGCCGAACTGCGAGTCGTCCTCTTCGCCGACCGGGCGCTCGAGCGAGATCGGCAGCTGCGACATCCGCTGGATCTCGCGCACCTCGGACACCGCCATCCGCAGCTCGGTGGCGATCTCGTCGGGCCGCGGCTCGCGACCGAGACGCTGCACCAGCTGGCGCTCGGTGTGGATCACCTTGTTGAGCTTCTCGACCATGTGGACCGGGATCCGGATCGTGCGTGCCTTGTCCGCGATCGCGCGGGTGACGGCCTGCCGGATCCACCACGTGGCGTACGTGGAAAACTTGAAGCCCTTGCGGTAGTCGAACTTCTCGACCGCCCGGATCAGTCCGAGCGAGCCCTCCTGGATCAGGTCGAGGAACGTCAGGCCGCGGCCCAGGTACCCCTTCGCGATCGAGACGACCAGCCGCAGGTTGGCCTCGGTCATCTGGCGCTTCGCGATCAGGTCGCCGCGCTCGATGCGCTTGGCGAGCGAGATCTCCTGCTCGCCGGTCAGCAGCGGCACGCGCCCGATCTCGCGCAGGTACAGGCGCAGCGCGTCCAGGCTCGGCTCGACCGTGAGGTCGATCTCCGGCGTCTTCGTCTCGGCTGCAGGTGTGCCGACGAGGTTGCCCTCGGCATCGGCCAGGCCGACACCGTGCTCGAACAGGTAGGCGTAGAAGTCCTCCACCTGCTCCTTCGTGAGCTCGACCTCATCGACGACGGACGACACCTCGTCGTACGTCACGAACCCGCGTTCCAGACCGATCTCGACGAGCTTCTGCAGCTCCTCGACATCAGGCAACTGGATATCGACCGTCAGCATCGAATGCCACTCACCAGGTACACCGCCCCTTCCCCTGGGATGCCGAACGTGGCTTCCCAGGGCCACGTCCATACCTCCTCCGGCGCCGGATTATGGCGGACCTTGTACCGATCGCAACTCCCGCGGCCCAAGAGGTTTACATCGTTTCACGCATGAGTTCAACGCGGATCACCAGCTGACCGACCTCCTCGCCGCGCGTGCTGCAGATCGGGGGCGTCGCGTGACGCGCGAGTCCGTCGCTCTCGGCGAGCAGACCGAACGCCTCCCGCGTCACGTGAACAGCGGCCGGCTCCATCGCGCGCCACGTCCCGTCGTGCACCTTCAGCGCCAGCCCGCGGCCGTCTGCGAGGCCGATGCCGATCGTCGCCTCCGCGCCGACCTTGGCGACGAGTCCGGGCTCGGCCAGCATCAGCTCGGTGTCGACCTCGCCCGCGCCGCGCACCAGGTCGGGATGCGCGCGCATCGCGTCGGCGCACCGGCCGAGCGCGCCCGACGCCGACCCGAGCGTGCCGTACAGCGCCGCGTACCGGTGCAGTGCAAGACGGTAGGCACGCATGCCGCAGCCATCGATCGCCTCCTCCGGAGCGACGCCCGCGGCAGCGGCGATGGCGTTCCGCATCGCGACCTGGAGGGGATGGCCGGGATCGAGGTAGCCCGCCGTCGGCCAGCCCTCGCAGACGCACAGCGCGAGACCGAACGCGTGGTTGCCCGAGCACCCGTGACGCAGTGGATCACCGCGCTCGTCGACGCCGCAGTCGAGGTCGCCGACACCGAGGCCGGCAGCGGCGAGCAACTCGGCGGCGAGGGCCGCGTGGTGGTCGTGCCCGAGGTGCGACGCGCAGGCCAGCGCAAGATGGCGATCGTCCAGGCCGAGCCGCTCGAGCACCCCGGCGCGCACCGCGGGCTCGGCCTGGAACGGCTTGGCCGCCGAGCGCAGGAACACCGGCAGCTCGCGCGCGCCGGGCGTCTCGGCGGCCACGGCACCGCCCGGCCCGACCACGGTCACGGCCACGTCGTGCACCGACTCGACCAGGCCGCCGCGGATCAGGCTCACCTCGCACCCGGGGGTCATCCGCGAGAGCCTACCGGCGCCCCGGCAGCCCCCGCGGCGCAGTACTCTCATGCCATGCCGGAGCTACCGGAGCTCGAAGCCCTCGTGACGGCGATCCGTCCACCCGTCGAGGCGTCGCCGATCGCGAGGACGCCGCGCTCGCACTTCGCCGTGCTGAAGACCGGCGCGCCGCCGCTGACCGAGCTCGCCGGGCGCCGGTTCGACGGCGTTCGACGCCGCGGCAAGCACCTCCTGTTCGCCGCCGGCGACCTCACGCTCGCCGTGCACCTGATGACCATGGGACGCATCGGCTGGTACCAGGCGGACGGCGCCAAACGCCCGAAGACGCCCGTGCTCGAGGTGCACTTCGACGATGGCGGCGCGCTGCTTGCCACCGAGGGCGGGACGCGGAAGAGCATGCGCGTCGGGCTGTACGACGCGGCCGGGCTCGACGGGCTGCTCGGCCACCTCGGCCCGGAGCCGCTCGACGAAGCGTTCGATCTCGCCGCGCTGGAGGCCGTCCTCGATCGCGCGCCGCGCCAGCTGAACGCGCTGCTGCGCGACGGTCGCGCGATCGCCGGCATCGGCCGCGCGTTCGCAGACGAGATCCTGCACGCCGCGATGCTGTCGCCGTTCGCCATCTCCACGCGGCTCGCCCCCGACGGACGGGCGCGCCTCTCCACGGCGATCCGCGAGGTGCTGCAGCGCGGCGTCGACGAGTGCAACGACCGGCAGGGCCTGGTCCTGCCCGTGAAGAACGACGGCCGCCTGCTGCGCATCCACAAGCACGACGGCGAGCCCTGTCCGCGGTGCTCAGAGACGCTGAAGTTCATCGACTTCGAGTCGAACCGGATCGTCTACTGCCCGCGCTGCCAGACCGGCGGCAAGGTGCTGGCCGACCGGCGGATGAGCCGGCTGCTGCGCTAGCTCGAGATCCTAGGCGGCGACGAACCGCGCCACCAGCTCGTCACCCTCCGCCACGAGCGTCGCGCCCAGGTAGGCGAGCACGATGCGAGCCGTCTCGACCGGCACGTCGCGACCGTGCGCCTCCAGGCCGGGAAGCAGCAGCTCCGAGAACGGGCCGGTGCGGATGGCGGTTCCATCGGGCTGCAGGTAGGCCTCCTGGCGGTTCGGCTCCAGCCGCAGCGCCGACTCGGCCACCAGGGCGACGGCGCGCGCCGCACGGTCAGCGTCGGTGGCCACCAGCGCGCCCGTCCCCGGACGGAGCACGACCCGGCGGCCGTCGCCGCGCTCCGGAATCGCCTCCAGTGCCGCGACGGCGAGCGCGTCGGACGCGACCGCCGCGTTGGCGATCGACATCCGCTCCTCGGCGATGTGCCCGACGGTCGAGACGTTCTCGATCATCCGGTCCATGTCCGCGGCGGCAGCGATGATCAGGCCGAGGAAGCGCTCCTGACGCTCGTCGAGTCCGCCGCCCCGCTCGATGGTCTTCGCGAAGCCGTAGATGGTGGCGAGCGGCGTCCGCAGGTCGTGCGCGATCGCGCTCATGAGGCGTCCGAGATGGATCGGGTCCTGCGTCATGTGGCTCCTCGTCCGGGGGCGCCACGGCCGAACGAGCGCGTCTGGCTCTCGGTTCCGGCCCGCAGGCGCCCGATGTTCGCACGGTGACGAGCGACGATGCCGAGCCCGGCGACCGCGCCGAACACGATCACCGGCCAGGGCTCGCCCGTCGCAACACACGTGAGGGGATACAGCACGGCCGCCACCATCGACGCCAGCGACACGTACCGGAACAGCCACAGCACGGCCGCGAACACCAGCACCAGCACGATCCCCTGCAGCGGCGTCACGGCCAGCACGACACCGGCGCTGGTGGCGACGCCCTTGCCGCCGCCGAACCCGAGCAGCACGGGAAAGGTGTGACCGGCGACCGCCGCGGCGCCCGCCACGATGGCGGTCCCGGCGCCCGCGATGTACAGGCCGACCAGCGCCGGCACCAGGCCCTTCGCGACGTCGAGCATCAGCACCGGGATGCCGGCGCGCTTGCCGAGCACACGCCAGACATTGGTGGCGCCGGTGTTGCCCGAACCTTCCTGGCGGATGTCGGTGCCGTGCAGGCGGCCGGCCCAGTAGCCTAACGGCAGCGAACCGCCGAGGTACGCCACCGCCACCAGGATCACCTGGCCGGCCGTCACGGCTCGCCGCCGGCGTCGCCGAGCAGGTGAGCGCGCGCGCAGTAGAAGTAGTGGGCGGCGCTCGCAACCGTGAGCACCACCGCCACCCCCACCAGCACGTCGTTGACCACGTCGTGCGACGTGTTGAGCATCAGCGCGAGGATCGCGACCATCTGCGAGAAGGTCTTCCACTTGCCGAGGCGCGAGGCGGCTATCACCTCGCTCGAAGCCGCGACCATCCGCAGTCCGGAGACCGCGAACTCGCGCGCGACGATGATCATCACCACCCAGGCGGAGACGCGCTGCATCTCGACGAGCGCGATCAGCACACAGGTCACGAGCAGCTTGTCGGCCAGCG
Source organism: Gaiellales bacterium (assembly GCA_038321545.1). Taxonomy (GTDB): domain Bacteria; phylum Actinomycetota; class Thermoleophilia; order Gaiellales; family F1-60-MAGs149; genus VFJZ01. The sequence continues at coordinate 4,293 of JBBQFB010000038.1, read as the reverse complement.
GGTCGACGAACTTGCCGAACGTCGTCGACGAGTTGCGTGCCCGCGCGACGTAGCCGTCGAGGAAGTCGCTCAGCGCGGCGACGGCGAACACCGCGGCCGCGAGCCGGATCTCGTCGTCGCCGCCCCCCAGCAACAGCGCCACGCAGACCGGCACCAGAACGATGCGCGCGACGGAGATCCAGTTGGGCGCGGTCACCGGCGCTAGCGTACCGGCATGGTCGATCTCACGGACGCGCGGATCCTCGTCACCGGCGGCGGCCGTCGCCTCGGCGCGGAAATCGCACGCGACCTGGCGGCGGCGGGCGCCAAGGTCTGCGTCACGTATCGCAGTGCAGCGCCAGAGGACTCGCTCGCGGCAGCCGGCATCCAGGCGGTGCGCGCCGACCTCGCCGACCCCGCAGCCGCGGTCGCGGCGGTCGAGCGGGCTGCCCACCTGCTCGGCGGCCTCGACGGCGTCGTCCATGCGGCCTCGGCCGGGTTCCGGAGCGTTCCGCTCCCGGAGATCACGCCCGAGCTGTTCGAGGAGGCCATCGGAGCGACGCTGCGGGGCGGGTTGTTCGTGGCCCAGGCGGCGGGACGGCTGCTGTCGGACGACGGCGCGATCGTGTTCATCGGCGACATCGCCGGCATCTCCGGCTGGCCCTCGTTCCTGCCCCACGCCGCCGCCAAGGGCGCGCTGCGGCCGCTCGTCCGCGGCCTCGCCCGATCGCTCGCACCCCGGATCCGCGTCTCCATGATCCAGCCGGGCACGGTGCTGCTGCCGGACGGCGACGACGGCGACGAGCTGAGCCGAGCCGTACCGCTGCAACGGCTCGGCCATCCTTCCGACATCGCCGGCGCCGTCCGGTACCTGCTGACCGCCCCGTACGTGACCGGTACGGAGCTCGTCGTGGACGGCGGCCGGCTCGCGCTGTGACGGCCAATCCAACGGCCGATTCTGCGCGTATCTCGTGCAGTGGCAAGCCTTAACAGCAGTGCTGAGCCGGTGCATACTGGTTCCATGACCGCGGACACGACGGACGTCGACCTGCTGGTCCGCATCGGCGAAGGCGATGCCGATGCCTTCGCGATGCTCTGGCGCAGGCTGTCCGGACCGGTGCTCGCGCTGGGTCGCAGGACGCTGTCCGACGACGCCGCCGCCGAGGATGTCGCGCAGGAGACGTTCGCCACGATCTGGCGCGTGGCCGCGACCTTCGACCCGGAACGCGGCGCCCCGACCGGCTGGATCTTCACGATCGCGCGCAACGCCGCGCGCGACGTCGCACGCCGGCGGCGGCTGACGATCGTCGCCGACGTCCCCGAGGTGGTCGACCCCGGGCTCGGCCCCGCCGACGAGGCGCTGCGCTCGGCCGAGCGGTTCCGCATCCACGTCGCCTTGGCGGCGCTCAATCCCCGCGCTCGCGAGGTGATCGAGCTGGCGTACTTCGAGGGTCTCACGCAGTCGGAGATCGCCGAGCGGATCGACGTGCCGCTCGGCACGGTCAAGACGCGGACGCGTAACGCGCTCGCGCGGCTCGCGGAGTCGCTGGCTCCGGCGGAGACGCGGTGATCGACCACGAGGATGCCCGGCTCCAGCTGGCCGACCTGGTCGTGCCAGGCCTTGCCGACCCGACGCGGACGGCGGCCCTCCGCGCGCACGTGGCGGTCTGCGCCGACTGCCGCTCCGAGCTCGAGGACCTGCGCTACGTCGACGGCCTGGTGCGCGCCGGCGGGCCGCTGCCCGAGCCGTCCGAGGCGCTCGAGGCGCGGATCCGCGAGATCACGGGAGCCGCGCCGGTGTCGCGCGCTCCCACGCTCCGGCACCACCTGCAGAGCCTGCGCGTCTGGCGCGCCGCAGCCGTCGGATTCGCAGCCGCGACGGTGGCGCTCGCGGTCGTCGCGCTCACGGGCGGCTCGTCCGACTCGTTCAAGCCCCTGCAGCAGCGCGCGCTGACCGCGTCGGCGGCATGGCACGGTGCGAGCGGCACCGTGGCGACCGGCACCCTCGACGGCTCGCCGGCCCTGCGGATCGAGCTGCGCGACGTCAAGCCGCCGTCCGCGGGTGAGGCCTACGAGGTGTGGGTCGCCAACAATCCGCAGGCCCGGATCTCGCTCGGGACGATCGCGCCCGACGCGTCCGGCCACGCGACGGTGACGCTCCCGCTGCCCGCCGTGGCGACCGCCTACCAGCGCGTGTGGATCACGAACGAGCCCGCCGACGGCAATCCGAAGTGGACGACCGACTGGATCGTGCGCGCCAGCTGAGCCGGGAGGCCGGTCGATAGACTGGCGCGGTGACGCGGATCGACGTGCTCGGCGACGGCTTCGTGCGGCTGGACGCCCAGATGGGCGACGACCTGTCGGTGGTCAACGCGGCGCGCGTCTCGTTCGGGTCACACGCCGACGTGCTGGACGAGCGCAACCAGGGCCTCGTCCGGTTCCTGATGCGCGAGCGGCACGGCACGCCGTTCGAGCACAACGCGTTTCGCTTCCACGTCCGCTGCCCGATCTTCGTCGCCCGCGAGTGGTTCCGGCACCGCGTCGGGTCGTTCAACGAGATGTCGGGGCGGTACACCGAACTGGCCGAGGCGTTCTACGTGCCGGCCGCCGAAGACGTGCGCAGCCAGGTCGGCAAGCCGGGCGCGTACACGTTCCAGCCGGTCGATGCCGACGTCGCGGAGCGCACGCGGTCGGCGATGCAGGCGTCGTACGCGGCGGCCTACGCCACGTATCGCTCGCTGCTCGACGAGGGCATCGCGAAGGAGGTCGCCCGCAGCGTGTTGCCGGTCGGCATCTACACGGAGTTCTTCTGGACGGTGAACGCCCGTTCGATCATGCACTTCCTGTCGCTGCGCAACCACGAGACGGCGCAGCGCGAGATCCGGGTGTACGCGAGTGCGGTGGAGGAGCTGTGGAGCGCCCACATGCCGGTCACGCACGCTGCCTTCGTGACGAACGACCGCACCGCCCCGTAGCCCTCCCAAGTGGTACCGCGGCCATCGTGCCGGCCGACGCGCCCACCGTGGCAAATCGCGCACGGTCCGTGACAGGTCGCAAAAGTCCTGCGTGTTCCGTGCGGAAGCGTTCTGGGGTCTGACCCCCGTGGCCGGGCGTTTCGGGGTCAGACCCCAGAAATTTCAGGTGGGGCTAGATGCCGTACAGGTCGCTGTACTTGGCGCGCAGATACTGCATGAAGGCCTCGTGGCCCAGGGGGCGACCCGTCACCTCTCGCATCAGCTCGTCGCCCTCGCGGATGCTGCCTTGCGAGTGGATGCGATTCCGAAGCCACTGCAGGATCGGCTCGAAGTTGCCGGCCGCGCTGAGAGCGTCGACGTCGACCTCGGCCCGCATCGTCTCGGAGATTGCCGCCGAGTACAGGTTGCCGAGCGTGTACGTCGCGAAGTAGCCCATCTCGCCCCACGCCCAGTGGATGTCCTGCATAACGCCCTCGAGGTCGTTCTTGGGCGTGTAGCCGAGATACGACGTGTAGCGGGCGTTCCAGGCCTCCGGCAGATCGGCGATCGCGAGGCGGCCGCCGAGGAGCTCGCGCTCCAGCTCGTACCGCACCAGGATGTGCAGGTTGTACGTCACCTCGTCGGCGTCGACGCGGATCGCGCCGGCCTCCACCGCGTTCACGCCGCGCACGAAGTCGTCCAGGCCGATGCTCGCGAGGTGCTCGGGGAAGAACTCCTTCGCGACCGGCAGGTAGTGCGACCAGAACGGGCGCGACCGGCCGATCACGTTCTCCCAGAACCGCGACTGCGACTCGTGCAGGCCGAGCGACGGCGCGTGCGCGACCGTGGTGCGTGCGTACACCGACGGCATGCCCTGCTCGTACAGCCCGTGCCCGCACTCGTGCATCGACGACAGCAGCGCGCCGGGCTCGAGCGAGTCGTAGTAGCGCGTCGTCATGCGCACGTCGAGCGGCCCGGGACCGCCGCAGAACGGGTGCGTCGAGATGTCCTGGCGTCCCGCGTCGAAGTCGAAGCCGAAGTCGCGCAGCAGGCGCAGCGTCAGCTGCTCCTGCCGGCCGTGGTCGTACGGCCCGGCCAGGAACGACGTGTCGGGCTTCGGGCGGTCGAGCACCTGCTGGACGAACGGCACCAGTTCGGCGCGCAGGCCCTCGAGCAGCGGGTCGAGCTCGGCAACCGTCATGCCGGGCTCGTACGCATCGAGCAGCGCGTCGTACAGGTCGCCGCCGTCGGCGAGGGCCTCGGCGTGCTGGATCTTGAGTGCGAGCATCGCCTCCAGCTCGGGCTGCCAGATCGAGAAGTCGTTCGCGTGGCGGGCCGCCTCCCACGCCTCGTTCGAGCG
>JBBQFB010000037.1:0-23133 GCA_038321545.1 Gaiellales bacterium | reverse complement strand
GAGACGGCTCATGAAATCGAAGGGCTCCTGTGAAGATCGTGCCCCGCCGGCCGGCATCGCTGCCGGCCGGCGGGGGTGGTCAGTCGATCAGGGGTTGCCGGAGTTCGGCGAGGCCGCGTACGGGAAGACGTCCGTGAACGGCTTGTCGTTGTTCTCGACGCCGTCAGCGCCGAAGCGGAGCAGCTGGAGGCCCGCGTTCGACGTGTCGGTGCCGAGGCCCATGGCCAGCAGCCCGTACGGCCGCTGGATGCCCGACGGGATCAACCCGTCGATCGGGAGGCCGGCGATGGCCGCGATCTGGATGTCCGTCACGTCGTCGCCGAGCCGGCGACCGTTGGGATAGCCATCGAACTGGGCCGGGCTGCAGGCCGGGATGTCCAGCGAGTGCAGCGTCGGGCCGAGCGGGCCGGTGGTCGGGGTCTGGAAGTTGCAGAGCAGACCACGACGATCGGCGACGAGGGACGACGTGCCGACGGACTGCGTCTTCGTGTTGAGGCGCAGCTCGTCGACCGGCGTCTTGTCGGAGCCGGTGTTGCCGAAGGTCAGGTCAACCGCACCGTTGCCGTAGTTGAAGCCGCGGAGCAGGATCGCCGACAGGTCGGCACGCCCGGTCGTCTGGGCGACGGGGCAGGAGGTGCCGCAGCCGAGGGCCGCGTCGAGCACCGGTCCGAACACCCGTGCGTTCAGCGCCGGGATCAGGCCCGGAGCGGTGTAGTACTTCTCGAACTGCTTGTCCTTCGAGGGCGACTGCGTGTTCCAGAAGTCCTTCAGCGTCCGCGGGATCAGCACCTCGTTGACGAGGGGCTGGCCGAGACGCTCGACCTGCTTCCACTGCTTCACGCGAACCCGGATGCGCTTGCCATGCCGGTGCCGGGTGACGGTGCGGACGACCTGGCGGTCGGTCGCGGCGTAGACGCCGATCACGGGCTGGGTGCCGGACTTGCGCAGCAGCGACGCCGGCACCTCGATCGCGATCGTGTGGACGTTGACGCCCTTCAGGTTGTCGGTGCCGAGGCCGCCGACACTCAAGAAGTCGAAGATCCGGCCGACGTCGATGGCGAACGGATCCTCACGCGGGCCGACGAACACCTTGACGTTCTTCGCATGCCCGAGGGCGTTGCCGGACTTGACCGCCGAGGCGGCCAGGGCCGCGTAGTTCGGCATCGAGGTCTTGCCGACGTTGTTGGGCGCGGTGTCGCCGCGAGCGACAACGTGCGCGACGCCGTGGCCCTTGGCGAGCGTGAGCTCCCACCGCTGCTTCACGGCCAGGTTCGGCGAGTGCAGCGACGTGACGGGGCCGGTGTTGTAGAGGAACGTGCCCTTCGCGTAGCGGGTCTTCGTCCGCAGCGCGAAGTGCAGGTCGCCCTTGCCATCACCGTTGTTGTCGACCTCGATGCGGTACCGGACCGTGTCATCGAGGTTGTAGTAGTTGGGTCCCTCGGCGGGGATCTCGATCGGGATCACGTTCGCCATCAGCGTGACCGTGTCGGTCTTGCCCGGGCTCATGAACGCGTACAGATCGGTGAGATCCGCCGTCGGGTCGTTCGCGATCAGCGGCGCCTCACGGTGACTCGACGCCTTCGCCTTCTTCGCGGCGTTGGGCGTGAGCGCGGCTGCGCCGATCGCGAACGCGGCAACCCCCGTGATCGCCGCCGCGGTTACGGCCTTTCTTCGCATCTTCTGCCTTCCTCCTTGTTGGCGGCAACCGCTGGTCATCTGCGGTCACATCCGTTCCAGCCGGGAGTTCGGTTCACTTGCGGAGCCAGTTCACATTTCGCGAACCGTTCGCAACACGGCGCGTACCATGGGTGCATGGCCCAGCCGCGCACCGTGCTCGTGGTCGACGACGAGCGGACGATCGCCGACGTCGTGGCCCGCTACCTGGAGCGCGACGGGTACCGGGCGGTCGTCGCGCGGGACGGGGATGAGGCGCTCATCGTCGCGGAGCGCGAGCGGCCGGACATCGTGGTGCTGGACGTGATGCTGCCGAAGCTGGACGGCCTGCAGGTGATGGCGCTGCTGCGCCGCAAGCGCCCGGTGCCCGTGATCCTCCTGACTGCGCGCGGCGAGGAGGCCGAGCGCGTCAGCGGCCTCAAGCTGGGCGCCGACGACTACGTCGTGAAGCCGTTCTCGCCGGCCGAGCTGGTGGCGCGCGTCGGCGCGGTACTGCGGCGCCAGGCAGCGGCCGGCGGCGACGACGGCGAGCTGCTCGCCTTCGGTGACGTCACGATCGACGAGGCCGCGCGGACGTGCACGGCCCGCGGCAAGCCGGCCGAGCTGACCGCGAAGGAGTTCGAGCTGCTGCTGCACCTGGCGCGCAACCCGGGCCGCGCATTCTCGCGCGACGACCTGATGGACGCCGTCTGGCGCTACCCGTACTACTCGAACACCGCGACCGTGACCGTGCACGTTCGGCGACTCCGGCACAAGATCGAGGAGGATCCGCTCAACCCGCGACATCTGGTGACGGTATGGGGCGTCGGCTACAAGCTCGAGCCGTAGCCGGCTCGGTCGCCGCCGTGGCGGTGGCGGCCGCGATCACCGGCGTGCTGCTGGTCGCGATGGACCAGCCGCGCGGCGAGATCGCGCAGCTGCTGGCCGTGCTGGTCGCGATCGCACTCGCGTGGCTGGCGCTGACGCACATCGCGACGCTGCGGGCGGTCGCCGGGTCGCTGCGCCGCCACTACGCGGCGGGGGTGCTCGGGGCCGTCGGGCTGGTGACGGTGTCGGCCCTGGCGGGCACGCGGCTGATGGTCGTGTCGCGGCACGACGCCGAGATGGTCGTCGTGATGCTCGTGTTCTCGCTGATCGTCGCCCTGCGGGTCGCAAGCCTGCTGTCGGGCCACGCCGCCGCGCAGATCACACGCCTCGGCGAGCGGCTGGGCCGGCTCGCTGCCGACCGCGGCGCCGAGCCCGTGCCCGAGACCGGGCCACGCGAGCTGGCCGACCTGGCCGTCGCCGCGAACGCGATGGCGCGCGACCTCGCGGCCTCCGACCGGGCGCGGCGCGAGCTGGTCGCGGCCGTGTCGCACGACCTGCGCACGCCGATCGCGTCGCTCGGGCTGCTGGTCGACGCCGTGGCCGACGGCGTCGTCACGTCGCCGGAGGAGATCGCCGACTACCAGGCGCGGATGCGCGTGCACCTCGCGCACCTCCGCGAGCTGGTCGACGACCTGTTCGAGCTCGCGCGCATCGACGCCGGCGACGTGGCGTGGGAGCGCGTGCCGGTGGCGGTCGCCGAGCTGGTCGAGGAGACGGCCGAGGCGTTCCGCCCGGCCGCCGACGAGCGCAGCGTGACGCTCACCGAGCGGGTCGAGACGTCGCTGCCGTCGGTCGCGGCCAGCCCGGAGCGGCTGCAGCGCGTGCTCTTCAACCTGCTCGAGAACGCCGTCGCCCACGCGCCGATCGGCGGCTCGGTGCGGCTGACGGCCGACCGGGAGAACGGCGCGGTGCGGTTCGAGATCGCCGACACCGGCACCGGCATCGCGATCGACGACGCACCGCGCGTGTTCGACCGCTTCTACCGCGGCGGCGACGATGCGTCACGGCCCGCCGGCGGCGCCGGGCTCGGGCTCGCGATCGCCCGCGCGATCGTCGAGGCGCACGGCGGCAGGATCTGGGTCGCGAACCCCGGCGAGCCGGGTGCGCGGATGGCCTTCACGGTGCCTGTACATTCTCCGGCATGACCTCTAGCCCGCTCGTCGGGATCGTGATGGGCAGCGATTCCGACCTCAAAGTGATGCGCCAGGCGGCCGACGCCCTCCAGGAGTTCGGCGTCAGCTGCGAGGTGCGTGCCCTCTCGGCCCATCGCACGCCCGACGAGACGATCGCCTGGGCCCGCGGCGCCGTCGATCGCGGCCTGCGCGTGCTGATCGCCGGCGCCGGCGCGGCCGCGCACCTGCCCGGCGTCGTGGCTGCGGTGACGCCGCTGCCCGTGATCGGCGTGCCCATCGACGCGACGTCGCTGGGCGGGCTCGACGCGCTGCTGTCGATCGCCCAGATGCCGTCCGGCGTGCCGGTCGCGACCGTCGCCGTCGGCGGCGCACGCAACGCCGGCCTGCTGGCCGCGCGGATCCTCGGCGCGGGAGACGACGCGATGCGCGAGCAGGTCGTCGCGTTCCAGGCGCGTCTGGCAGATTCCGTGCGGGAGCGCGACGCCCGGGTGCAGGCCGAGCTGGCCGCGAGCTAACACGTGGCGCGGGTCGCCGTGGCGGTCGTGACCATGAACACGCGCGACGACGTGCTCGCCTGCCTTGCCTCGCTGCAGGGCGAGCCCGACGTCGAGATCGTCGTGCTCGACAACCTGTCCGACGACGGCACGGCCGCGGCGATCGGCGAGCGGTTCCCGGGCGTGCGGGTGATCGAGGCCGAGCGGCGGGCCGGGTTCGGCGCGAACAACAACGTGCTGATCCGCGCGACGACGGCGCCGTACGTGTACCTGCTGAACCCCGATACGGAGTCCGAGGCCGGTTCGGTGGCGGTCCTCGCCGGCGTGCTCGATGCGAGCCCGGCGGTGGCGGCCGTCGCCCCGCGCGTGGTGTTCGGCAATGGCCGCGTGCAGGACTCGGCGTGGCGGTTCCCATCGCCGGCGACCTGCGTGCGGGCCGCCCTGACGCTGGGGCGCGGCGGCATCACGCAGTCCGGCGGCGACGCGCCGCGACGCGTCGAGTGGGCGATGGCGAGCGCGCTCATGCTCCGGCGCAGCGCGCTCGACGAGGTGGGCGTGTTCGACGAGGGGTTCTTCATGTACGGCGAGGAGACCGACCTCGAGCGACGTCTGACCGACGCCGGCCACGAGGTGCGATGGACGCCCGCCGTGACCGTCGTGCACCACCAGTGGACGTCGACGGCGGCAGTGCCCGAGCGGCGCGTGAACGAGCAGTGGCGCGGCCGGCAGCGTTACTGGGTGAAGCACCACTCGCCGACGGGGCGGCGCATCGCGTCGATCGCCCTCGGCGTGCAGTACGCGCTGCTGGCGGTCATCGGCTCGGTCCTGCTGCGGCTGCCCGCACGCCTGCGGCCGGTGCCGGTCGGGCCGGCCGATCCCGCGATCTGGCGGCTGAGCGCGCGGAACGCGATCGTCGGCGTGCGCGGGCCCGGGCTCGAGGAGCTGGCGGCCGAGTTCAACAGCCGTCGCGCGGAGCAAGATCCGGACGCGTCAGGAGCGTGACCGGCCCGAACACCCGGCGCGTGTAACCGGCGCCGATCTCCTTCGGGTACGTAATCGATGCGGCCGTCCGGCGGTCGATCACAACGGCGTCAGGCGAGGCGTCGGCGGTGCTCTGCGTCAGCGTCGTGCCGGGACAGACGTAGCCGGCCAGACTGGTCGGCGCGCCCGCGACGTAGACGACGCGCGCCGCAGTCTTCTGCAGTGCCTCGCCGGCCAGCGCGTAGTCGGCCCGCTCCAGGGTCGCGATGCCGAACAGGGAGATGGCCCCGGCCCCCGCCAGGATCAACGTCGCAGGCAGAGCCCTGAGGCGCGTCGCGCCGATGCCTGCGAGCAGCGTCAGGGCCGGCGCCCACGTGTACCCGTAATGCTCGAAGAACCGGCCGTGGGTCGTGACCGCGATCATCGGCAGCACGACGGCGACGCCCAGCGCCAGCGCGACGCGGCGCTCGACGCGCAGCAGCCCGAGCACGGCGAGGAACGCCGTCGCCACCAGCACGAGCGGGCCGGCCTCCCACGCGAACCACATCCACGTCCACCACGGCGGGTGCTGGTAGACCTGGCCCGCGACCTCGAGCGGGAAGCCGATCCGCGAGAGGTTCCGCTGCTCGTCCCACATGAACCGGATCGCGTCGAACGCGTTGGTGCGCAGCGGGAGGTAGGTCGCGACGAACACGACGGCGCCCACCCCGACGGCGATCGCGGCGGTGCGGATGCGCGGCCACAGCAGGACGGCGACCGGCACGATCGCGAGCAGGCCGGTGGCCTTACAGGAGGCTGCGCAGCCGAGCGCGACGCCCAGCAGCAGCATGTCCCGCGTCTGCGGCCGCTCGCGGAGGCGCAGGGCGAGCCACAGGGCGACCGTCGCGAAGGCGGCGGCGAACGTGTCCAGGAGGCCGAGCCGGTCGACGCGCAGGTCGGGCCACGGGTGCGGCAGCACGACCCACAGCACGAAGGTGAGCAGCGCGGCCGGCTCTCCCGCGATCCGCCGCGCGATCAGCGCCAGCGCGATCCCGGTGACCAGCGCGGCGAGCACCGCGGGCAGGCGGGCGGACGTGGTCGAGAAGCCGATCAGGTGCTCGGAGACGCCCATCAGCAGCTTTCCGAGCGGTGGGTGCTCGAGGTTCACGGGCGTGCCGCCACCGACGGACCGGTAGCCCGCGTTCGCGTAGGCCCACTCGTCCCGATGCCAGGTCGGGACGCCGAGCCGCCAGAGATAGGTGAACGCGGCGAGCGCGCCCGCGGCGGCCCAGGCCTTGCGCATCGGCCCGTAGGATAGATGGGTGCCCCGGGCCCGCCGCGCCGCCGACCTGCTGCTGCTCGCGGTCCTCGTGACCGCGACATGGCACCGCGTGGCCTGGCAGCCGTTCGGCCGCGTCACCCTGGCCGACCTGCTGGCGCCGTTCTTCGTCGTCGCCGTCGTGGCGTGCCGGCCCCGGGTGTGCAGCGGGGCGCGCACGCTTGCGCTGATCGGCGCGGGGCTCGCCGTCGTCTACCTGGCGGGAGCGATCTTCACCGCCGACCGCGGCCAGCTCGGCAAAGGCCTCGTGATCTGGGCGCTGTGGTTCGCGGTCGCGATCGCTGCGGTGGTGCACCTGTCGGAGCGCGGGCCCGAGCTGTACCGCCGCGCGCTGACCTGGTTCATCGCGGGGTTCTGCGTGAACGCGCTGTACGGCGTCGTGCAGTACGTGCTCGGCACGCGGTTCGACGTGAACCTGGATCGCTACCTGATCGATCCGTTCTTCCCCGGGTCGGCCTCGTCGGGTCTGAACCTGTACGCGACGGTGGCGGTGGCGCAGCCCGACGGCAGCGTGATCCGCGAGCCGGTCTACCGCATCACGGCGCTGACGAACGACCCGAACCACATCGGCGTGATGCTCGGCATTCCGATCGTGATCGTGATCGCGCTCGCGACCGATGCCGTGCGGCGACGGGCGCTGGCTCTGGCGTGCCTGGCGGTGGCGCTGACGGGGACGTTGTTCCTCTCGCAGTCCCGGTCGGGTCTCGTCGGGCTGGTCGCCGGCCTGCTGTTCCTCGCGGTGACGCTGCGCACCCGGCTGGTGCGCGGGCCACTGGCCTGGCCCGCGATCGCCGCCGCGGTCGTCGGCGCGGCCGTGATCCTGACGCGCCTCGACTACTGGCGGGGGGTCGTCAACAAGCGACTCAACCCCGACACGCCGGGCTCCTCCATCCACACCAGGATCTACGACACGATCCCAGACGTGCTGTCGAACCACCCGCTGTTCGGGCTCGGACTGAACACGTTCGCGCGGTACTACCAGGGTGTGTCCGGCCGGGTCGGGTTCGGGCCGCACTCGCTGTACGTGCAGGCGCTGACGGAGACCGGGCTGCTGGGCGCGGCCGGCATCGCCGTGCTGCTGGCGTTCGTGGGCCGGTGCCTGTGGCGGGTGTGGAAGCGCGGCGGCCGGGCGCTGGCGGCCGGGCTGGGCGGCGCGATCGTCGCGACGCTGGCCGCGAACGTCTTCTACCTGACGACGATCTACCCGAGCTGGTACGCGCTGCTGGCGCTCGGGATCGCCGCCGCGTCGACGAACACCGCCTCGTCGTAGCGGAGCATCACGAGGCCCTCGCGCCAGTCGTCGGACACCGTTGACGGTCGGTCGAGCAGCTCCTCGATCGTCCAGTCGGTCAGGCGTGCGCCGGCCTCGTAGGCGAGCGGGAAGCCACCGCCGTAACGGGCGTTGATCTCGATCACGCGCAGCTCGTCCCCGTGGACGAAGACCTGGACGTTGAGCACGCCGTAGGCACCCGGCAGCGTCTCGGCGATGCTGCGGACGAGCGACTCCAGCGCGGGGTGGCGCACGGTGACGCCCTTGGAGACCTCGCCGGCGCGCACCTCGATCCGCCGCCGCGGCACGGCGGCGCGGCAGCGTCCGTCGCGCAACACGAGCACGTCGACGGTGTGCTCCGCTCCGGCTGCGAGCTCCTGCACGACAACGTCGCCCTCCGGCAGATCGGCCACGGACGCGCAGTGCACGACGCCGATGCCGGCCGATCCCTGTCGCGGCTTCGCGATCAGCGGCCACTGCCACGAGCCGGCCGCGGCGAGCACGTCGGACACGGTGCCCTGGCGGACGGTCGGGAAGCCGTGCTCGGTCAGCCAGGCGTGGGTGGCGGCCTTGTCGCGGCCGATCGCGATCGTCTCGGGCGCCGAGATCGAGACGGTGGTGCCGATCGCGGCGAACCGGTCGCGCGCGGCGGCCAGCAGCGGCAGCTCGCCGTCGTGGGTCGGGACGACGAGGCGGACCTCCTGGAGCTCGCAGATCTGCAGCAGCGCGTCGACGAACCCGGGGTCGGACTGCGGCGGCACGACGACGCCGCGGTCGGCGAGGTGGAAGGCGGCGGCGTAGCCGGAGGTGTCGCTCGCGACGATCGGCCCGTCAAGCCCGAGGTTGGCGAGCGACCGCCGCAGGATCCCCACCAGCGCCCCGCGGCGCCCGGCGCTCGAAACGAGGATCGGAAAGGTCTCCATCGGAGCAGATCTTACGGCCCGATCCTCGTCCGATCTGTTCAGCACAGCGTAGAAGGGCAACCTGTGCCATCCCGTCCAAGCACTGCGCAACCCGCGCACGCATCGTGCCAACGCGCGCAAACCGGGCGTGTTCCGTGAGGAAGCGTTCTGGGGTCTGACCCCGAAACGCCCGGCCACGAGGGTCAGACCCCAGAAATTTCAGGCGCCGGTAGGCGTATGGTTCTGCCGTGCCGCGACCGCTCGGAATGCTGCTCAAGGGACTCGCCGACCGGGTCGTGGCCGTCGGCCTGCTTGCGCTGCTGTCGCCCCTGATCGGCCTGATCGCATGGCGGATCCGGCGGGAAGACGGCGGGCCGGTCTTCTTCCGGCAGGAGCGCGCCGGCAAGGGTGGACGGCCGTTCCTCGTCTGGAAGTTCCGCTCCATGATGGTCGGCGCCGACCGGCTCGGACTCGGCCTCAACATCGCGGAGGGTGACGAGCGGATCACCCGCACCGGCCACCTGCTGCGCAACTGGTCGCTCGACGAGCTGCCGCAGCTGATCAACATCGCCCTCGGCGAGATGTCGCTCGTCGGCCCGCGCCCCGGCCTCGTCGACCAGGCCGAGCGATACGACGCCACCCAGCGCCGCCGCCTCGACGTGCGTCCCGGCCTGACCGGGTGGGCGCAGGTGAACGGCCGCAACCTGCTCAGCTGGGACGAGCGGATCGTGCTCGACGTCTGGTACGTCGAGCACTGGTCGCTCGGGCTCGACCTGCAGATCCTGCGGCGCACCCTCGGCGTCGTGATCCGCCGCGAGGGCCTGTTCGGCGAGGGCGGCGTGAACGCCGATCTCGGCGGCGACACCGGCGCCAAGCAGTAGCTCCTACCCCGCCAGCAACCCGGCCTTCGCCAGCGCATCCTGCAGCGGGCCAGGGCGCACCCAGAGGGCGTTCTTCGTCGTGCCCCGCTGCTCGCGCGCCACGATCCGCGCACCCGGCACCCGCTCGAGCACGTTCGCGGCGGGCGTCCGGATCAGGAACAGGTCGGCGCACGCCTTCTCACCGGGCTGCGCGAACCGCCACCCGTCGATCCGGTACCGGTAGCTGGAGGCCGCGAACACGTCGACGGTGGCGCGGTCGAACGACACGCAGCGGTCGTCGGGCGGGACGACGCTCTCGATCTGCACCAGCTTCGACGCGATCAGCTGCTCGCCGGCGCGGTCGCGCGAACCGGTCCGAAACAGACCCACCTCGACACCGAGCCCGAACAGCGCGAGGCCGGCGCAGAGCGCCGGCAGCGCGAATCGCGACCGCTCGCGGGCGATCAGGATCAGCACCGCGGCGGCCAGGCCGTGAGCCGCCGCGATCACCACCGGCTGCACGCCGAACAGGGCGACCACCGGGGCGACGCCGAGGATGTTGAACGTGACCGGATCGGAGTTCCGCAGGGCGGCGTCCGACGCGACCTGGGGGATCGTCCACAGCACGGCGATCGGCACCAGCATCACGAGGATCCGGCGCCGGTCGAGCGTCACCGTTGCGAGCGCGACCACGCCCGCGACGAGGATCGGCAGCAGCGTCGCCTCGTTGTAGCGGCCGTAGATCATCTGGTCGCTGCGCACCTGGTTGTGCCAGAACATGCCGGACACGAACAGCATCGCGGCGGCCGCCACCAGGGCCGCGAGCGCAACCGCGCCGCGCTCCGACCGCACGCCCTCCCGCCGGATCAGTCCGACCAGCACGTACAGCCCGAGCGGCGCCAGGCCGTAGGTCGCCGCCGCCAGATAGAACAGGTGCCCACCGATCGTCGCGAGCAGGTTCGGCGTGTCGCCGACGTGGAACCCCCGGAAGAACGAGTCCTTCCCCCAGCCCGCCGAGTCGGTCGTCCAGCGCGTGATCGAGGGCGTCAGGACGGTGACGGTCCCGGCCGAGACGAGCAGCACCGCTGCGCGCAGCAGCCGCCCGGCGACCGGCAGCACGACCAGCCCGACGAGGACGGCGCTGCCGGTGACCGCCAGCCCACGCGGATGCGAGAGGTACGCGCACCCCGCGAGCACGCCGTATCCCAGCACGACCCACGGCGGTGCACCTCGCGCGAGGCGGCCGGCGAGCAGTACCACAGCGGCCGCGATCGGGACGAGCAGGTTCTCCGACCACGTCAGGTCGGTGTACAGCAGCCACGACGGGTACAGCGCCACGATCGCCGCCGCGAGCAGGCGGATCCGCGGCGACGCGTCCGGGGCGAACACCCGGACGAGGTGCCAGGCGATCAGCGTCGTGAGGGCGCCGAGCAGCCCGTTCACGACCAGCAGCGACACGTGGTACGCGGCGCCCGAACTGGTCGTCACCAGGAACGCCGGCATCAACACGAACGCGTAGCCCGGGTGGTAGCGCAGGTGCGTGGCCTGACCCTCGCCGACCAGCCTCCGAGCCGTCGCGAAGTAGCCGTACTCGTCGTACATGACGATCGGCACGCGCATCACGAGTGCCAGGGCTGCGTGGACGAGGTAGCCCGCGGCGAACACCGCGAGCCCCTCGCGCCGGATGCTCACGCGGCCGTCCGCCTGTAGACGAGCTCGTGGCGTTCGGCGCTGCGATCCCACGACAACTCGCCCTCCGCGGCGGCCGCGGCGGCCGCCGCGAGGCTCGCGCGCAGGTCGTCGTCGAGCAGCAACGCCGCGATGGTGGCGGCGAGCACCACGGGATCGCGCGGCGGCACGAGCAGCCCGGCACCCGTGTTGGCGAGCGTCTCGCCGAACCCGCCGACGTCGGTTGCGATGACGGGGCGGCCGAGCGCGATCGCCGTGGCGAGCACGCCGGACTGATCGATCGAGCGGTACGGCAGCACGACCACGTCGGCGCGCCGCATGGCGCCCGCCCACTCGCCCGGATCGGCGTAGCGGAGGTCGGCCACGACACCCTCGGCGGTGGCCGCGCGGGCCGCGTCGACATCACCGCCGAGCGACCGGCCGAGCACGTGGAGGATCGCGCCGGGCACACGCTGGCGCACCGCCGGCCACGCATCCAGCAGGTCGCCGAGGCCCTTGTACGGACGGATCAGCCCGGCGAACAGGGCCACCGGCACGCCGTCCGGCAGCGGCGGCGCGACCGGCTCGACGTCGGCGTAGCCGGCCAGCGCGGCGTGCGGGATGCGCGTGATCCGCGCGACGGGCACGCCGAGCCGCACGAGCGCCGCCTCGCCGGCGTGCGAGTGCACGACGATGCGGGCGAACGGGGCGCAGTCGGCACGGACCTGCTCGGCGCTGCCGACGCCGTCCTTGACGATCGCGTTGTGGGCCGTGTGGACGAGCCGCGTCCGCGTCACCATCCGGGCCAGCCGCCAGAACAGGCGGTCGGGCGGGCCGAGCGGAAGCCACATCACGTGGACGACGTCGGCGGAGCGGATCAGTGGCAGCAGCGCGATCAGGTCGACGACATGCTCGCACCCGCGTCCCAGGCGGCGGCACCGCCCCGGCAGCCGGTCTGCGAGACGGTAGAACCGCTCCTGCACCTCGACGCCCGGCGCGGGCGGCAGGGCGCCGTGCCGGAAGCGGCACGTGGCGAGCCGGACGTCGTGTCCGCGCGCGGCAAGGGCGACGCCGAGACCATGGTCGTACGGCCGCGAGTCGCCGCGCGGGTCGACGAGGACGATGCGCACCGCGTCACGGTAGCGAGCGCCCCCGCATGGCCGATCCGGTGGGTTCTAGGCGGCCTTCAGGGACGAGCCCTCGAGGAACTCGGCGCGGATCTCCGACTCCAGCGACCCGATCGAGTGCTGGTCGATCTGGAACTCGTTGCGCGACGCCTCCTCGGGCCACTCCGGCGCCCCGGGCGAGACGAGCCCGACGCCCATGTGGTTGGCGACCCAGTCGGCGCAGTGGATCGAGCGGGCCAGGCCCGGATCGATCACGGCGCCCTCGGGATGGTGGTGGTAGCGCAGCGCCTCGCACAGCGCGGGCGGGAACTTCCACTCGGCCGCGATCAGCGACCCGAGCTCGGCGTGCTCGAACCCGCACACCTCGAGCTCGACATCGTCGAACGACTGGTTCGTGCTCTCGGCGGCGCGCATCAGCTCGCCGAACAGCGGCTTGCGGTAACAGACCAGCACGATCAGGCCGAGGTCGTGCAGCAGACCGGCGACGAACGCCTTCTCGCCGGAGATGCGCTTCGTGCGCCCCAGGATGCGGGCGCCGACGGCCGTCGCGAGGGAATGGTCGAAGAGGTCGGAACGGATGCCCGCGTACTCGTCGCGATCCGACGTCAGGAGACGCGTGATGGAGGCGGTGATGGCGAGGTTCTTGACGGAGGCGAAGCCGAGCAGGACGACGGCGTCGGGAAGCGACTCGATCTTGCGCGCGTACCCGTAGTAGGCCGAGTTGGCGAGCTTCAGCACCATCGCGGCAAGTGCCTGGTCGCCCGCCATGATCCGCGCGAGGCTCGAGACGGACGCGTCCGCGTTGTCGCATTCCGAGATCACCTGCGCCAACACGGCAGACACCGTCAGGGGCAGGTCGCGCACCTCATCGACCAGCTCCATGAGCGTCACGTTCTCCATCGGATGGGCCTCCTACAGCTCCGTCGTCATCGCCTGCACCCCTATCGGCAGCAGCAGCGCGCGCATTGAGCCTCGATCGCGCCGCCGGCCGAGGAGGGGATCGGCGACGCAGACGTAAAGGTTGTGTTCGGACCGGGAGTGAACACGGAATCGCAACCTACAATGCGGCGCATGCCGACCTCCGTCGTCACCGGCGGCGCGGGCTTCCTCGGATCTCACCTGTGCGAGCATCTGCTCGCGGAGGGGCATCGGGTGATCTGCGTCGATAATCTCGACACCGGCTCGCTCAGCAATATCGAGCACATCCGTGACGACGCGTTCGCGTTCCTGAACCACGACGTGACGTCGCACATCGAGGTCGGCGAGGACGTGGACTTCATCTTCCACTTCGCCTCTCCGGCCAGCCCGATCGACTACCTGCGCCTGCCGTTGCACACGCTCAAGGTCGGGGCGTACGGCACGCACAACGCGCTCGGACTCGCAAAGTTCAAGCGCGCGCGGTTCATCCTCGCATCGACCAGCGAGGTCTACGGCGACCCGCTCCTGCACCCGCAGCCCGAGAGCTACTGGGGGAACGTGAACCCGATCGGGCCGCGCGGCGTGTACGACGAGGCGAAGCGGTACGCCGAGGCCCTGACGATGGCCTACCACCGTCAGCAGGGCGTCGACACGTCCATCGTGCGGATCTTCAACACGTACGGACCGCGCATGCGCGCGTTCGACGGCCGGGCGATCCCCACGTTCCTCCGGCAGGCCCTCCTGGGCCAGCCGCTGACCATCTTCGGCGACGGGTCGCAGACCCGTTCGTTCTGCTACGTCGAAGACCTCATCGCCGGCATCTGGCGGCTCGCCCTCTCCGGTGAGCACGAGCCGGTCAACATCGGCAACCCGGAGGAGTTCACGCTCCTCCAGCTCGCTGCGCAGGTGATCGCAGCGACCGGCTCGGAGAGCCGGATCGTGTACGAGTCGCTGCCCGAGAACGATCCGGCGCAGCGGCGGCCCGACATCACCCGCGCAAAACATCTCCTCGGCTGGGACCCGACCATCGCGCTCGAGGAGGGCCTCCGGCTGGTCCTCGAGCGGTCGTCCCGGCACGAGCTGATCGGAAGGACTACCTGAGAATGCACCGACGTTACCTGGCCGCGCTCGCCGTGGCCGCGATCGCCTGCGGGGCAATGCCCGCCGCAGCGTCCGCCAAGCTGAAACTGGGCATCACGTCCATCGCGCTGCAGAACCGCAGCCCGAAGCTGTTCTACGACAACGTGAACGCCCTCAAGATGGGCGTCATCCGGACGCAGATCAACTGGGCGAACATCGCCTCGAAGAAGCCGAAGGCTCCCGAGGACCCGAACGACAAGGCGTACAACTGGACGTCGCTCGACAAGCTCGTGAAGGACGCGAGCGCGTGGCAGGCGACGTCGCGGGGCACGGTCATCTACGACCTCTGGGGCACGCCGAAGTGGGCGCGCCGCTACAGCGGCCACGTCGCCTTCGTTCCGGTGCCGAACACGACCTACCTCCGCCAGTTCGTGCGCGCGGTCGCGAAGCGGTACAACGGCACCTTCGTCCCGGCGGGCTCCCCGACCGGCGCGCTGCCGCTGCCCCGGATCACGCACTGGGAGATCTGGAACGAGCCGAACAACGCGCTCGGTCTGGCCAAGCCGGGCGGCAAGACGGGGAACGGCGTTCCCGCGGGCGCCACGGCGTACGTGACCATCCTCCGCACGGCGTATAACGCGATCCACGCCGAGGACAAGGGCCGAACGCGCGCGCAGGTCATCGGCGGCGCCGTCGGCGGTCGCACCGGCATCGATCACGTGAAGTTCTACTCGGCGCTGAAGCGGGCCCACGCCCCGATGGACGCCATCTCGGTCCATCCGTACTCCCTGCTGCCGAACGTCGGCCCCACGGACGGCGCACCGGGCAAGGGCTACCTGTACCCGTTCTACCGGCTCGGCAACTTCCAGCGGTTCACGTCGTTCGTGAAGAGCTGGCGCGGCTCGAAGTTCCCGATCTGGGTGACCGAGCTGGCCTGGCAGGTCAAGAGCAAGTCGAACCCGGGCGGCGTCTCGACGACGCAGCAGTCGGCCTACTTCCAGCAGTCGGTCACCCGGCTCCGCAAGTTCCCGCAGGTGCAGGGCATGGTGTGGTACATGCTCCGCGACGAGACGAGCGCGGCGGGCTGGCAGTCCGGACTGCTGAACATCCACGACACCAAGCGCAAGATCTGGTACACGTGGCGCGGCCTCAAGGGCAAGTAGAGATCACAGGCTGAGGGTCGCCTCGCCGGCGACCACGCGCGGCAATGTTGAAAGGGGCGGCCCACGGGTCGCCCCTTCCTCTTTGTGGTCCCTTTGGAGCAGCTGCCTCGTTTCAGTGAGAGTCGCGCGCATATCCGCGAGAGGCCGACCGCTCCGCCAGTCTGTCCAGGACAACAGCTATGCGCCTGGCCGGCGCCGCTGCTCGCCGATGCGCTGTCCTTGGCGCAGGGTCGACGTCCATTGCCAGCTCGTCGCCAGTGTGATCCTTAGCGAATCTATCGTCTTGACCGGTCAGCGGGGATACCCTACGCTCGTTTCACGTGCCGACCATCGACGATGCAGCGGCAAATAAAGACGCCGAGCGCAGATACCCCGACGTGCTCGATGCGAGCGGCCAGATGTGGCTCCGCAGAAAGCCCTTTGGCGGGCCGCCTCGCGAGACAAGTCGCCATCTGGTCGACACCGGGTATCTGGTGACGCTCCTCGGTATCGAGCCCGCCCCCCCCTCAAGGTATGTGAGATCGGCTGTGGCCCGGGGTGGCTTTCGCTTTTCCTCGCCCGGGCGGGCGCCGAGGTCGTGGGAGTCGATATCTCGCCGTCGATGGTCGCGATCGCGAACCAACGTGCGACGAACGAGGGCGTGACCGGCGCCTCGTTCCGCGTGGCGGACATGGAGGATCTGCCCAACTGTCTGCACGGGACCTTTGACGCGTGTGTGTTCTATGAGGCGCTCCACCACGCACCGCGTCCCGCCGTCGCGCTGGCCGAGGCCGCAAAGGTCCTGCGGCCGAGCGGTGTCGTCATCCTCTCGGAGCCGAACTGGAAGCACCGCTTCCAGGGTCGGGCAGCTACACGCGAGTACGGCGTCACCGAAGGCGGGTATTCCACGGCGGCGTACAAGCGGATGCTCCGTACGGCTGGGTTCGCTGACGTACAGCGGTTTCACAACAACCGAAAGCGTTTGTACTCAAACTCACCCGCCGACGTACTAGCTCACCTCGCCGAGCCATTCGTATATCGCCTGCTGGCCCCAATGTGGACGGCGACCTGGCTTCGAGCGCGAGTGCCCGCCGTTCGACCTAAGGCCTGATCGCGGCCTCGTAAGCGGAGAGCATCTCCCGCACGATCACGTCCCACGAGTAGCGCGCCTCCGCGCGCTGACGGGCCGCGAGGCCCATCGTCGCGGCCGCGGCCGGATCGGCCAGCAGGCGGGAGGCGGCGGCCGCGACCGCGGCGGGGTCGTCGGGCCGCACCACGAGGCCGTCGATGCCGTCGCGCACGCGGGCCGCCATGTCGCCGACCGGCGTGCACACCACCGGCCGGGCCGTCGCCATCGCCTCCAGGCACGCCAGCGAGAACGAGTCGCGCCGCGAAGGCACGATCACGGCCGCAGCATTGGCGTAGAGCCCGCCGATCTCGTCCGGCCGCACGCGCCCGAGCGCGCGCACACCGTCGCCGTGCACGAGGTCGGCCAGCGGCCCGTCGCCGACCACGTCCAGCGTGGCGTGCGGCATCGCGGCCCGGATCGCCGGCCAGGCGGACAGCAGCGTGTCGACGCCCTTCACGTCGACCAGCCGGCCGACGAACAACAGGCGCCCGGGAATCGCCTCGTGATACGGGCGGGCGGGGAGCTCGACGCCGCCGGGCGGCACCACGCGGATGTCGGCGCGCGGCGCGATGTCGACCAGCTCGCGGCGCATCTCCTCGCTGACCGCGATCGCCACGTTGCTGCCCAGCGTGGCGCGGACGAGGGTCGGCACGCGGCGCGCCAGCACCAGATCGGAGCCGTGCACCGTGGTGACGGACGGCTTGCCCGTCACGCGCGCCACCATGCCGGCCGGCAGCCAGTGGCCGTGCACGACGTCGGCCTGCCGTGCGAGCCGGGCGGCCGCGACCGCGAACGCGGCGGCGAACGGCGGCAGCAGCGCGAGCCGGCGGCGGTCGGCGGAGAGGTTGTAGACCATCCCCGCGCCGTAGGCCAGCAGCTCGAAGCGGCTCGGCGCGTAGCGGAAGAAGTGCGAGCGCACACCATCCTCCACGCGCCCTGAAGCGCCGATCGCATGCGGTGCCAGCACGTCCACCTGGTGCCCCGCGGCGACCAGCCGGGCGGCCAGTCGGTGCACGAACGGTCCGGACGGCACCCCCGAGGCCGGCGGATAGCTCGTGGTCAACATCAGAATCCGCAAGGGGCGTGCGCCCGCCATCGCTCGGTACGATGTCAGAGATGTCCTCGCACCTGCGGCGTCGCCCGCTCTCGCGACGCGCGATCGACGAGCTTGATCCGACGCTCGTCGGACGCGACGTCCGGGCCCTTGCGACGCCGGTCCCGCACGTCCGTGCCCTCGGGCGGCTCCTTCGTGCCCTCGCCCGGGTGCTCGCGCTCGGCGCAATCGATGTGGGATCGATCGGCATCGCGCTGTACACCGGGCTGGCGCTGAAGGATGCGTTCGACCGGCCGCAGGTGCTGTGGGGCCTCGTCTGGCGCGCGGAGGCGGAGTGGCTGCCGTTCATGTCGCTGGTGCTGCTGCTGGTGTTCGCGCGAGCAGGCCTGTACCGCCGCGGCGGCCACCGGCCCGGCGACGGCGCGGTCGTCGCGAGCATGTTCCTGACCACCGTGATCATCGCGGGGTTCGCCCTCGCCACCGCGCACCGCTCGGGCACCTACGTGATCTGGATCTGGACGCTGCTCGTGTCGACGGCGCTGATCATCGTGCTGCGACGCTCGTTCGACAGCATCTCGTGGCTCGTGCAGCGCTCGACCGGCCGCATCCACCGGGTCGTGATCTGCGGCGGCGGCCCCGAGGCCGCGAGCGTGTCGTCGGCCCTGATCGACGACGAGCGGTCGACGCCGATCGAGATCGTCGACCAGGTCGTCGACGTCGCGGCGCTGGAGTCGGCCATCGTGCGCGCGAACGCCGACGACGTCGTGCTGACGCGGCTGCCCGACGACGACGCGCTGCTGGAGGCGCTCGACATCTGCACCCGCCACAACGTGCGCCTGCGCGTGGTGCCGACAGCGGCGCGCCTGCTCGCGCGCGAGGCCGTGTACGTGCCCGGCCAGTCGGTGCCGCTGTTCGAGATCGTGCCGCCGACGCTGGCCGGCGTCGACTTCCTGGTGAAGCGGGCCTTCGACGTCGTCGTGTCGTTCGTCGCGCTGGCCGTGCTGTCGCCGCTGCTGACCTTGATCGCGATCGCGATCAAGGTCAGCTCGCACGGCCCGGCCATCTACCGGGACAAGCGCGTCGGCATGGGCGAGCGGCCGTTCGAGATGCTCAAGTTCCGGTCGATGCGGGAGGGTGCCGCGGCCGAGCAGGCCTCGCTGGAGAACTCCAACGAGGCGGACGGCGCGCTGTTCAAGATGCGCGACGATCCGCGCGTCACCGCGGTCGGGCGGATCATCCGCCGGTTCTCGCTCGACGAGCTGCCGCAGCTGTGGAACGTGTTTCGCGGCCAGATGAGCCTCGTCGGCCCGCGCCCGCTGCCGATGCGCGACTTCGCGCGGCTGGCCGACTGGCACCGCAAGCGCTACCTGGTGCTGCCCGGCATGACGGGTCTGTGGCAGATCTCGGGCCGCTCGGACCTCGGCTTCGACGCCATGGTGCGGCTCGACTTCTACTACCTCGAGCACTGGTCCGTCTGGATGGACATCTCGGTGATCCTGCGAACGCCGCTCGCAGTCGTGACCGCGCGAGGTGCTCGTTGACCGCGATCGACGACGTGACGGCCGGCGACGCCGGCGCCCTCGCAGAGCCCCGCAAGTCGAGCCTGCGCGGCGCCGCGACGCTGTCGGCGGCGCAGCTGCTGTTCGTGCTCGCCGGGTACATCCTCAACGTCGTCCTGGCACGGTTTCTCGGCCCTGGCTCGTACGGCGCGTACGGGGTCGTGATCAGCCTGCTCACGATCGTCAACCTGATGCAGACGCAGGGCGTCCCGCAGGCGCTGTCGCGCTCGATCGCAGGCGGCAGCAACGAGGCCGGCGCGTGGCGCGCCGCGCTCCACGTCCAGGCCGTGGCGTCGACGGGCGGACTGTTGCTGCTCGCGCTGTCGGCACCGGTGCTCGCGTCGGTGCTCGACGACGATCGTCTCTTCACCGGCCTCCTGATCGCGGCGCTGGCGGTGCCGAGCTACGCGCTGTTCGCGACCATCGGCGGCGTCCTGAACGGCCGCCGCGACTTCGTGGCGCAGGCCAAGATGAACGCCGTCTACGCGGCGGCGCGCGTGGTCTGCGTGCTCGGCCTGGCGGTCGCGTTCAAGTTCAGCGGCGCCATCGCCGGGTTCGCGATCGCGCCGCTGATCGCGTTCGCCGCCGTCATCTCGAGGCGGCCCCGCGGACAGCGCGACGCCGCCTTCGACTGGCGGCCGCTGGTGCGGTTCGCGCTGCCGAACATCGGGCTCGCGCTCGCGCTGACGGCGATCATGAGCATCGACCTGCTGTTCGTGAAGGGGATCATCCCGGACGACGACACGGCCGGCATCTACGCCGCCGCCCAGAACGCCGCGCGGCTGACGTACTTCATCATCATCCCGGCCGGCATCGTGCTGTTCCCGGCCATGGCCGAGGCGATGGCGTCCGGCGACCACCTGCGCCAGCGGACGCTCGTCGGCGACGGCATCGAGGGAGCGGTCGCGGTGGTGCTCGTGATCGTCGCGGTGATGGCCGGGGCACGCGTGCCGCTGCTCGACCTCGCGTTCGGCAACGCGTACGAGGGCGCTGCGACGGCGTTCGAGCTGCTCGCGCCGGCCCTCGGGTGCCTGGCGCTGTCGTACACGCTCGCCGCGCTGCTGACCGGCTCCGGCCACCCGCACCCGCCGATGGTGATCGCGGCCGTGGCGCTGCTCGTCCAGGTGATCATCGAGTACCCGCTCACGAACGCCTACGGCATCACCGGGGCGGCGCTGGGCACGCTGATCGCGGCCGGCGGCTGCCTCGTCGGGCAGATCGTGGTCGTGCGCTGGCGTCTCGGCACGTTCGCCGACGTGACGCGCCTGGCCCGGCTCGCGGTGGCCGCCGGGGGCGCCTTCGCGGTCGCCTCGCTGTCGTCATCGCGCTCCGATGTGCTTCCGATCTGCTTCGCTGCCACGGCCGCGTACGTGATGCTCGTGATCGCGCTCCGGGTGGTGCCGCGGCGGCTGCAGCGAAGGCCCGCTGCGTGACCGAGCGGATCGCGCTGGTCGGGCCCGCCCACCCCGACACCGGCGGGATCGCGCACTTCACCGCCGGCCTCGCGCCGGTGCTGCAGGCAGGCGGCGGCGTGACGGTGCTGACGTGGTCGCGGCGCTACCCGGCGCGGTTCTACCCGGGCACCCTGCACGACGTCGTGTCGGCGACCGCGATCGGGTTCCCCGGCGCGATCGCCGTCCTCGACATCATGAACCCGCTGTCGTGGCTGAAGGCCGTCCGGATCGCGCGCCGGACCGCGTGCCGGACGCTGGTCGTGCAGTGGGTGCACCCCGTGCAGGGCCCGGTCTACCGCACGATGGCGATCGCCGCGCGGCGCGCGGGCATCGGCGTCGTCGCGATCTGCCACAACGTGTCGCCGCACGAGAACTCGCCGCTCTGGTCGCGGTTCGTGCGGCTCGGGATCCGCAGCGCCGACGTGCTGGTCGTCCACTCGCGCCCGATGGCCGTCGAGGCGCGCAGGATCCACCCGAAGGCGAAGGTGGTCGAGGCGTTCCTGCCGACCTTCACCAACGTCGCCGACGCGCTGGTGGGATCGACCGGTGCCGACGGCGCCGCCGTGCGCCGCCGCTACGGGATCGCGCCCGCCGCGCGGCTGCTGCTGCACTTCGGCTTCATCCGGCCCTACAAGGGCGTCGAGGACGCCATCCGCGCGATGGTGCACCAGACGTCGGACGCCCACCTGCTGGTGGTCGGCGAGTGCTGGGACGACTCCGACGTCTACCGGCGCGTGGTGGAGGAGGCAGGCGTGTCCGACCGCGTGACGCTCGACTTCCGGTACGTGGCCAACGACGAGATGCCAGGCCTGTTCGCGGCCGCCGACGCGGTGTTCCTGCCGTACCGCAGCGCGACCCAGTCGGCCGTGGTGCAGCTGGCCTACGCGTTCGTCCGGCCGGTGATCGCGACGACCGTCGGCGGCCTGCCGGAGGCCGTCGCCGAGGGAGCGAGCGGCGTGCTCGCGCCGCCCGAGGACCCGGTCGCGCTGGGCGCCGCGATCGACCGCTTCTACGCGGCGCCGGCCGAGAGCTGGACGGCGGGTGTGGCCGAGATGCGCGAGCGGTTCTCGTGGGAGCGCTACGCCGAGCTGCTCGGCGAGGCTGCCGGGCTGGCCCGCAGGACGTAGACGAGCGTCGGCGCCAGCGGGAGCAGCGCTCGCAGAGCGGGACGCGGCAGCCCTGCCAGGCGGGCCGCGATGCCCGTCTCGGTGTCACCGGCCAGCTGGAGCACGTCGAGCGTGCGCTCCGACGCGGTCAGCCCCGCCTCGCGCGCCAGGCTCGCGACCTGCCGCCGGTCGAGCAGCCGGCAGTCGTACCGCTCTGCGCCGCGGAGGCGGGCGTAGCGATCGGCCAGGCCGGCCGGCAGCCACGAGAGGAACGGCAGCCGGTAGTGGTTCTCGACGATGCGCAGGCGATACGGCACGGCGAGGTAGATCGCACCGCCCGGGGCCAGCACGCGCCGGATCTCGACCAGGTGGTGGAGCTGGGCGGGCCGCCCGCCGACGTGCTCGATCACGTGGTTCGTCAGCACCAGGTCGAACGAGCCGTCCGGGAACGGCAGCGCCGTCCCGCCGGTGAGCTGGAAGCGGTAGCCGTCCGTGACCACCCGCTCGTCCCGGAGGTCGATGCTGTCGACCGTCGCGCCGGTCTCGGCGAGCTCGGCCGCGATCACGCCGTTTCCCGTGCCGATGTCGAGTACGCGGGCTCCTGCCACCGGTCGCTCCCGCTCCATCAGGCGGATGATCTTCCGCGCCTTCCGGCGACGCGACTCGATGTCGAGGAGCGCGTGGGACGGGGACGCGGCCACGCCGTGAGGATACCGGCCGGGCCGCGCTCGTAGAATGGGCCGATGCACACCCCGTCCCCGGGCGGCGGACGCGACGGCCGGTCGCCCCGCTGGGCGCGTGTCGCACCGCCGGCAGCCGGCGCCGTGCTCGTCGGCGCGGTCCACCTCGTGCTCGCGTCGAAGCTCGCCGCGCCGATCATCATGGCCGACGAGTACGGATACCTCGGGGCCGCCCGCCGGATCGTCGGCGACGCACCGCAGACGCACACGCCGTACCACGCCGGCGTCGCGCTGCTGTACGTGCCCGCGGCGCTGATCGGTGACGGCCCGCTCGGCGTGTACCGCGCCGCGCTCGCCACCAACGCGGTGCTGGCAACGCTCCTGTTCCTCGCCGCCTGGTGGGTGGCGGCGCTGTTCGCTCCGCTGCGGCCGACCCGCGTGCGGCTCGCCGCGGCGTGCACCGTCGGGCTGTACACGTCGTTCGTCGGCTACTCGGGCCTCGCCGCCCCCGAGGTGGCGTTCGCGGCGCTGGTGCTCGCGCTGGTGGGGGTGTTCGCGTGCGCCGTGCGGAGCGAGCGCGTGCACGGGTGGGCTGTCGCGGGCGTCGGCTGCGCCGCCGCGTGGCTGCTGCACCCACGCGGCGCGGCCGTGATCGGCGCCGGCGTGCTGGTCGGGGTGCTCGCGCTGCGGCCGTACTCCCGGCACGGGTGGAAGATC
>JBBQFB010000036.1:0-23732 GCA_038321545.1 Gaiellales bacterium | reverse complement strand
GTACTTCCTGACCGAGCGGTACTGCCTCTACGCCGCTAACCGGCAAGGCCAGGTGGTGCGTCAGGAGATCGACCACCCGCCCTGGCCGCTGCAGCCGGCCGAGGCGGAGGTGACGACGTGCACGATGACGCGACCGCTCGGTATCGATCTCGGCGACGAGCGGCCGCTGGCGCACTTCGCGGAGCGGCTGGGCGTCGTCGCGTGGCTGCCGCGACGCGTGCGGTAGCGGGTCAGTCGACCGCGAGCAGGTCGACCACGAAGACGAGTGGCTCGTGCGGCTTGATCGCGTTGCCGGCGCCGCGGGCGCCGTACGCCATCGCGGAGGGGATCGTCAGCTTGCGGCGGCCGCCGACCTTCATGCCCTGTACCCCGGCGTCCCAGCCGGGAATCACCTGGCCCTTGCCGAGCTTGAACGAGAACGCCTGACCGCGGTTCCACGACGCGTCGAACTCGTCGCCCGTCGAGAAGGCGACGCCGACATAGTGGACGGAGACCTTCGTGCCGGCCACCGCCTCGTCGCCGTCGCCGACGACCAGGTCGTCGATGATCAGCTCGAACGGGATGTCGCCGGTGGGCTTTTCGACCTCGGGCTTCTGGGGCGCCACTGCTCACTCCTCCAGTCGTGGGAGCCGGAACCCTACTCCCTGCCGCTCGACCGCGCCCACAGATCGATGTCGCTCTCCGTCGCGTAGCGGTCGACTTCCGCGAGCTCGTCGGCAGTGAAGTCGAGCCGTTCCAGCGCACCGACGTTGGTCTCGAGCTGCTGAACGCTGCTCGCGCCGACCACGAGCGACGTCATGCGCGGGTCGCGCAGCGCCCAGGCCAGCGCCATCTGCGCGAGGCTCTGCCCGCGGCGGGTGGCGATCTCGGTCAGCGCCCGCACCTTGCCGAGCGTCTGCTCGTCGAGGTGGCTCGAGGGCAGCGACGAGTTCTCGCTGGCGCGCGACCCCTCCGGGATGCCGTGCAGGTACCGGTCGGTGAGGATGCCCTGGGCCAGCGGGGAGAAGCCGATGCAGCCGATGCCCTCGTCGCCGAGCGCGTCGAGCAGGTCGGGCTCGATCCAGCGGTTCAGCAGCGAGTACGACGGCTGGTGGATCAGCACCGGCGTGCCGAGGTCGCGCATGATCGCCGCCGCCTCGCGGGTCTTCTCCGACGAGTACGAGGAGATGCCGGCGTACAGCG
The DNA here is from genome assembly GCA_038321545.1 of Gaiellales bacterium. Lineage (GTDB taxonomy): Bacteria > Actinomycetota > Thermoleophilia > Gaiellales > F1-60-MAGs149 > VFJZ01. Next base: position 22,550 of record JBBQFB010000036.1, on the reverse strand, counting down.
CCTTGCCCTGGCGGACGACGGTGTCGAGCGCGCCGAGCGTCTCCTCGAGGGGCGTGTCCGGGTCGAACCGGTGCGAGTAGAAGATGTCGACGTACTCGAGGCCCATCCGGGCCAGCGACTGGTCGAGGCTCGCGAGCACGTACTTTCGGGAGCCCCACTCGCCGTACGGGCCGGGCCACATGTCATAGCCGGCCTTCGTCGAGATCACCAGCTCGTCGCGGTACGGTCGGAGGTCGTCGCGCAGGATGCGGCCGAAGTTCTCCTCGGCGGAGCCGAACGGCGGCCCGTAGTTGTTCGCGAGGTCGAAGTGCGTGATGCCGAGGTCGAACGCCCGGCGGGCGATCGAGCGCGAGGTGTCGTAGGGCCGGTCGTGCCCGAAGTTGTGCCACAGCCCGAGCGACAGCGCCGGCAGCTTCAGCCCGCTGCGGCCGCACCGGCGATAGGGCATGTGGTCGTAACGGTCGGAGGCGGCGGCGTAGCTCATCCGCTGATCTTCGCACGCACGGCCGGAACGTCTGCCGTCGGCGAAAACGAGGTCGTTCGCAACCAACACTAGAGATCGATTCGAGCCAGAACGCGCCCGCTTCCGCGCGCCTCGCACACCACCCGTGCCAGGTCGCGCGACCTGCGCGCCTTCCGGCACATTGCGTTCTGGGGTCTGACCCCCGTGGCCGGGCGTTTCGGGGTCAGACCCCGCGCAGAGAAGTCGCGCGGAAGACGCGCGGGAATGTCACGGCCGGTCTTATCGTGGTCTCACGATCTTCGGGTATGCATCACGTATGCACGTCGCGGGAATCAGGGAGCAGGAGACAGACGGCGTCGCGGGCAACGCACGACTCACGAGTAGCACGGCGGCCGTGCTGTTCGTGCTGCTGGCGATCGAGGGCGTCACGATCCTGTCACTCGACTCGCTGCTCCCACCCCACATCTTCATCGGCGTGGTGCTGATCCCGCCGGTGCTGCTGAAGGTGGCGAGCACCGGCTACCGGCTCGTGCGCTACTACCGCGGCAGCCCGCCATACGTGCGCAAGGGTCCGCCTCCGCTCTTGCTTCGCGCGCTCGGTCCGCTCGTCGTGGGCTCCACCGGTGTGCTGCTCGCGACGGGCGTCGCGCTGCTGGTCGTCGGACCCGGCGACGGCCTTGTCAGCCTGCTCCACAAGGCCAGCTTCATCGTCTTCTTCGCGGTGACCGCCGTGCACGTGCTCGCCCACGTTCGGCGCGTCCCGGCCGAGACGGCCGCTGACTGGAGACCCGCGACCCGCGTGGCCGGCGCGACGAGCCGGCGCGGCATCGTGCTCGCCTCGCTGGTCGCCGGCCTCGCCCTCGGGGCCGTCGCCGTCGCCTACGACGGAGCCTGGGCGCACCGCTCCGACCGCGGTGCGAAGCCCGGCGAGGTCGCGACATCGCCCGCTCCGTCGACGACGATCGCCTCGTAGCCGTCCAGACCGGCGATCAGGTCGAGCGCGTCGGCGCCGCGCACGTATGCGGCGGTGGCGAAGACGTCGCACCAGAGCAGCGACGGTCCCGTCACCGTCACCGAGTGGAGCTCGGCGGCGGGCTCGCGCGTCCATGGATCGACGATGTGCAGGCCGCGCTGCGCGCGCCCCGACGTGGCGACGGCACCGCGCGAGAGTTCCAGGACCGCCACCAGCTGGCCGGCGTGGAACGGCCGTTCCACGCCGACGCGCCACCCCCCCTCACCCGCGTCACGTCCGCCGACGACCACGTCGCCACCGGCATTCAGGCAGTAGGCGTGCCCGGAGACCGCATCGAGGTGCCGCGCGGCTCGACCGGCGGCCCAGCCCTTCACGAGTCCCGTCGGGTCGAACATCAGCCCGTCCGGTCCGGGCAGACACGCGTCGAATGCCCCATCGGTCAGCTCTCGCGCCTGCTGGCAGAGCGCCGCGACCTCGCGGACGGCCGCACTGCAGGAACCGAGGTCGAGCTCGCCACGCCGGAGCCGTGAGATCTCGCTGTCTTCGCGGTACGTGCTGAACATCTCGTCGACGCCCCGCAGCTCGGCGAACACCGCGGCGACGGCGGCAGCCGCGTCGTCCGGACGGGCACCGCGCACGTGGATGCTGACCGGCATCCCCATGATCTGCTCGACCCAGGCCCGGAGGCCGCCCACCGTCACGAGGCGAAGCCGGCCCGATCGAGCGCCGACTGCAGCGAGTCGCGGTAGCCACCGCTCGTGTACGTCGCACCGCTCACCGTGTCGATCTGCGCGCTCTGCGCGTCGATGATCTCCTGGCGCAGGATCGGCACGGCGTAGTTGTTGATCTCCTGGCTGCGACCGTTGTCGTAGGGAACCGCGAGCGGCTGGACGTCGGTGATCTTCCCGGCGGCGATGGTCACCTCGATCTGCACCGGCCCCCAGCGGGTGTCGATGGAATCGCCGTCCACGACCTTCGGCTTCTTGCTGGCCGGCGCACTGTCGGTTGTCGTCGTCGGTGCGGTCTCCGGCGTGGCCGCGGGAGCCGCGTCGGTGGCGGGTTGCTCGGAGTCGGCGGCCGGAGCCGTGACCGTGACGGTGCCGGCGGGTGCCGCGAGCACGAGGCCGGGTGCCGACGCCGAGGCTCGCGACCCCATCGTGCTCGTGTGGTAGCTGAACAGCAGCACCACACCCGAGATGGAGGCGACGATCGCCGTTGTTATCCGGCGCATGCAGCCTCCTTCTGGACGGGGTTCACCATGCGAAGCGCTCCTGGTGGATCTGCCGCAACGGCACGCCCGCCCGCTTCGCAGCGTCGTGGACGGCGTCGATCCAGGGGTCGGATCCACAGATGAAGACGTCGCTGCCGGCGATCTCGGGAACGAGCCGCAGCAGCGCGACGTGGTCGCGGAGATGGGCGTACTGCTCGGGGAGCCACGACCGCCGCGGAGCCCGATGGCCGGGCAGGTAGATGATGCGCGCGCCACGCGCCTTCGCGATCGCGTCGAGCTCGGCGCGGAACAGGAAGTCGGCGTCCGTGCTCGCGCGGTAGATCAGCACGCACTCGCCCGGGGCGTAGTCGAGCTCCTCGAGCAACGCGCGGAGCGGCGTCACGCCGATGCCCGAGGCGAGCAGCGTCACGCGCCGCACCGTCCGCACATCGCCCGTCAGAGCGCCGTACGGCCCTTCCACGATCGCTCGCGTACCCCGCCGCAGACGCATCGTGCCGGCGCTGCCATCTCCCAGCACCTTCACGGTGATGCGCAGCCGGCGGCCATCCGGCGCGGCCGAGATCGAGTACGGGTTCCCTCGGCTCCAGCCCCGGCCCGTCAGGAAGCGCCACGTGAGAAATTGCCCGGCCCGCACGGGCATCCGGTCGAGACGGCGACCGCGCACGTACACCGAGACGACGCCCGGCGCCTCGCGCACCACCCGGTCGACGACGAGATTGTGCTGCAGCGTGCGCCAGGCGGGGAGCGCGAGCCGGAACAGCAGGACGCTGCCCGCGGCGATCCCGTACAGGCCCCACCAGTACGCGCGCGCCGCGGCCGAACCGGTGAAGTCGGCGCCGGTCCAGATCTCGTGGGGCAGCGCCAGGCCGACGCCGACGTACGCGTACAGGTGGATCAGGTGCCACGACTCGTACCGCAGGCGTCGGCGGGCGTACCGGATCGACGTCCCGACGACGAGGAAGAACAGGGCCAGCGACGCAGTCGCGAGCAGCATCCCGGGGTAGGACACGACGAGCTCCCACGCCTGGCCGAGCACGCCCGTGTGCCCGAGCGCGGCATAGCCGAGCGTGATCAGCACGACGTGGGCGAGCATCAGGTTGAAGGACGCGAAGCCGACCACGCGGTGGCGGCGCGCGAGCAGGTCCTGACCGTACGCACGCTCGACCCACGGGATGCGAGCCATCAGCAGCACCTGGATCAGCAAGAGGTCGGCGGACACAAGGCCGGTCAGGCGCCCGGTCGACGACAGTCCGCTCGGCACGGCACCGAGATCCTGCACGCCGCCGTTCGCCATCCACAGCGCGACCACGACGACCATGCTGAAGATCGCGCCCGCGCCGGCGACGTCGAGCCAGAACACGCGTGCGGCTGGCGGCGCCGGCCGTGTGTGGGCGCGCGCCCGCGCGGGGCGCACGGGACGCCTGATGGGCGCGGGATCGAGCGAGCTCATGAGCGGTTCGGGACGTCCATAGCAGCGATGGCGCCATGCTACGGCGCAAACGTGAGGACGGTCTAAGAACGTCGCGGAGCGCTATCGCCCGTCAGACGGCGCTGCCGACCAGGGCGCCGACGCCCATCGTCACCGCCATCGCGAACGCCCCGCCGACTACGACCCGCAGGGCAGCTCGGCCGGTTGGTGCTCCACCCAGCCGGGCGCCGACCACACCGAGGGCCGCGAGCGCGACCAGCGTGACGGCGATCGCCACGGCGATCCGGGCCCCGGAGGGCGCGAACGCGATCGCGATCAGCGGCACGGCGGCGCCCACGGCAAACGACACGGCGGACGCCCAGGCGGCCTGGAACGGTCGGGAGAGGTCGTCCGGGTCGATCCCGAGCTCGTCACGGGCGTGGGCACGCAGCTGGTCGCCGGCAGACAGCTCCTCGGCGACCTGCGCGGCGAGCTCGGGTGACAGGCCGCGGTCGCGGTAGATGGCCGCCAGCTCGTCTCGTTCGAGGTCGGGCGTCGCGATCAGCTCGCGCTCCTCGAGCGCCAGATCGGCCCGCTCGGTGTCGCGCTGCGAGCTGACCGAGACGTACTCCCCGGCCGCCATCGACGTCGCGCCGGCAACGAGGCCGGCGACGCCGGCCGTGACGATGGCCGATCGCCCTGCGCCCGCTGCCGCGACGCCGAGCACGAGACTCGCCGTCGACAGGATGCCGTCGTTCGCGCCCAGCACCGCGGCCCGCAACCATCCGGAGCGATACGCGAGGTGACGCTCGGCGGGCGCACGCGAGGGCATCGGCATGGGAGCTAGCGTAGCTGCCACCCGCTGCATACTGGACGCCGTGTTGCGTCCGGAGGACTCCACGTCGATCGCCACCGCCTTCCGGCTCGGTGGTTCGCCGGCGCTCACCGGCCCGGTCGCACGCGGCGAGGAGGGCCAGGTGTGGCGGCTCGAGACGGATGCGGGCAGGTGGGCGGTGAAGGAGACCTTCGACCCGCTCAGCCCGGCCGACGTCGACGAGATCGCCGCATTCCAGGAGGCCGCGAGCGGCGCCGGCGCGATGACCCCGCGTGTCGTCCGCACGCCTGCCGGCGATGCGGCGTACACGATCGCAGGCACGCAGGTGCGCCTGTACCAGTGGGTCGACCTCCTCCCGCCCAGCCGCGCGGTCGACGCCGCTGCCGTCGGACGCCTCCTCGCCGCAATCCACCGCATTGACTTCGCCGGCACGTCGCCCGCCCATCCGTGGTACTCCGAGCCGATCGGCGCCGGCCGCTGGCGCGAGCTGACCGATGCGCTGGTGGCCGCCGACGGACCGTCGGCGGAAGGGATGGCGAGCCTCTGCGACGAGCTGATCGCGCTCGAGGCCCTGCTCGAGCCGCCGCACGATCTCGCCACGTGCCACCGCGACCTGTGGGCGGACAATTTGCTCGCCACGCCGACCGGCGGGCTGTACGTGATCGACTGGGACAACGCGGGCGTCGCAGGCCTCAGCCAGGAGGTGGCGCTGGTGCTGTGCGAGTTCACGGCCGGCCAGCCGAGTCGGACGCTCGACCTGTACGACGCCTACCTGGGGGCCGGCGGCCCAGGACGCATCACCGGTACCGGGGACTTCTCCCAGGTGATCGCGCAGATCGGCCACATCGGCGAGTCGGCGATCGCGACCTGGCTCGATCCGGCGACCCCGGCGCCGGAGCGAGAGCGTCAGGTGGCACGCATCGACGAGTTCGTGACGGTCGCGTTCACCCGCGACACGATCCGCGGCATCCTCGCCACCGTCACGTGACCGATCGGCCGATGCGCGCGGCGAGCGGCTGCGGCCAACACCCGTCGGGCCGGGCTAGGCCCGCGGTCGCGTCGTCAGACAGCGAGCGCGGCGCCTCGTGCCACCACGCGGCGCTCGATCTCGACGAACCCGGGCAGGCTCGCCGGAACGTCGATCCGCCCGCCGGGACCGCGCACCTGGAGCGTCCGTCCCGACCGCACGGCGGCGATGTCGTCCCACGCCATGAACGCCTGCCCTGTCAGGCACCACACGGTGATGCCCGCATCCGACAGCTCCACCCGTTCGGCTCGCCGGGCGGCGGGCCACAGCATGCCGGCGGTGTGTCGGACGATGGAGCTGCGGTCTGCGACGGAGTGCGCCATGTCGCGGAGCGGGCAGGGCTCGAAGGCGTAGACGTCAGGCATGGTCGAACTATCAGCCCGCGTCAGCCGCGCGGTATCCCCCGCCGGGGTGGCCACGGGCCGCTGCTACCCTCGCCCGCATGCTGAGCATGAACAGCTACACCCAGGAGTACGTCGACTCCTGTCGTTCCAGCGTCGACATGACGGTGGCGGCGTACGAGAACCTGCTCGTCGCCGCGCGCACGGCCAACGGCATGGACACGGCGCCGCTCGACTTCGCCGTGTCGTCGTTCGAGCCGCCGTTCTACAACCACATGATCCTGGCGCTGGAGTCGTACTTCCTGCACCGCAGCCGGAACAAGGAGCTGAAGGACGGCAACCCGCTGAACGAGGTGCGGCTGCTGTGCGCCTCGATCACGCAGAACGAGGGCCGGTTCGCGGCCGACCGGGCGATCAAGATGCGCCCGGAGGCGTCGGTGCTCGGTTACCGCGAGGGCGACGAGGTGCGGCTCGACAGCGCCGACTTCGCACGTCTCGCGAAGGCCTTCTTCGCGGACCTGGAAGAGAAGTTCGTCAGGAGCTAGTCCGCCGGCGTGAAGCGGAGCATCGCCACGCCGCTGCCGATCTCGAGCAGGTCGTCCGACACCGCGATCGGCTGCGTGCCCGTCAGGACGGCGAGCAGGGCCGACTCGACGCGCATCGCCGCGACCGAGCCCGCCATTCGGGTGGCGCCCACGACGCCGAACACGATCACGTCGCCCGGCAGCTCGTAGGCCCCGAACAGGTGGTTCACGCCCGACGACCCGGTCAGCCTCCAGTCGTCGCCGAAGTCGATGGTGGGTGCCTCGACACCGTCGCCCGGCACCGCCGGCTCGGCCCGCCAGTGCGTGCCGGATAGCGCCGACCGCTCGGGCCGCCCGCCGCCGTAGCGCGCGAGGCCGTCGGCGGGAATCGGCTCGAACGGCGCGGCGAAGTCCACGTACGCGCGGTAGGAGGGCCGGATCTGCGGATCGCAGTCGAACGCACCGAACCGCACGCTCACGATCGACGGGTCGTCCGGGTCGCGGCTGAACAACGCCGAGCCGCAGCGCCCGCAGAACGCCTTGTCGAACCCGCCGCCGGGGCGCCAGATCGCCAATTCGTCCTCTCCCGTGGTCAGCTGGAACGAGCCCCGCGCCGTGCGGGTCTGCAGCGAGCTGGCGCCGCCGGTGCGGTGCTGGCAGCGCGTGCAATGGCAGTACCCGGCGGCAACCGGCGCCTCCGAGACGGCAAATCGCACCGCGCCGCAACCACAGCCGCCGGTGAGCGGGAACGCATCGGGATCGGACACGGCGAAGACGCTATCAGCCGGCCGGCGCGCCCTCGGCCTCGGCCGCTGCGGCTTCGGCCAGGTGCTCGTGCACGAAGGCGATCGCGATGCTGCCCTCGCCGACGCCCGCGGCGACGCGCTTGATGCTGCCGTGGCGCACGTCGCCGGCGGCGAAGATGCCCGGCACGCTGGTCTCGAGCAGGAACGGGTCGCGCTCGAGCGGCCACGAGTCGGGCATCAGATCGACGACGTCGCGGCCGGTGCACACGTAGCCGCGCTCGTCCCGCACGAGCTGCTCGGGCAGCCAGCCGGTGTTGGCGTCGGCCCCGATGAAGATGAACACCGCGTCGGCGTGCACCTGGTCCTCGGAGCCGTCGGCGCGGTTGCGGATCGTGACCCGCTCGAGCCGCTGATCGCCGAAGAACCGGGTGATCTCGCCGCCGGAGCGCACGTGCACGTTCGACTTGCGAGCGAGCTCGTCGATCAGGTAGCGCGACATCGACGCGTCGAGGCCAGCGCCGCGGATCAGGATCGTGACGCTGCGCGCGTAGTCGGCGAAGAAGGCCGCGGCCTGGCCGGCCGAGTTGCCGCCACCGACGAGGATCACGTCGCGCCCCTGCATGCCGGCCGCCTCGGTGCGAGCGGCGCCGTAGAAGACGCCGATGCCGAGGAAGGCGTCGATGCCGTCTGCCGGCAGCGCGCGGTAGGAGACGCCGGTGGCGAGGATGACGGCGCGTGCGCCCAGCTCCACGCCGCGATCGAGTGTCACCGTGTGGCAGTTGGCGTTCGGCGTGATCGCCTCGATGCTGCGGGTCACGACGATCTCGGCGCCGAGCCGCAACGCCTGCTCGCGCGCCCGGGCGGCGAGGTCGTCGCCGGAGACGCCGGTCGGGAAGCCGAGGTAGTTCTCGATCCGCGTCGACGTGCCCGCCTGGCCGCCGGTCGCCTCGCGCTCGACGAGCAGCGTCCGCAGGCCCTCCGACGCCCCGTACACCGCCGCGGCGAGACCCGTCGGGCCGCCGCCGACGACCACGACGTCGTACGTCTCACGCTTCGGCTCGGTCTGCAGCCCGACGCCCTCGGCGAGCTCCGCGATGGTCGGGCGGACGAGGATGCGGTCGTCGACCAGCAGCACGACCGAGCACTCCTCGGCTGCGGCCAGCGCGGCCTCCAGGTCGGGTCGGAACGCGACCCACGGCTCGTCCGGGTCGGCCCACTCGAACGGCACCTGGTTGCGCGAGAGGAAGTCGCGCAGGCCGTGACACTCCGGGTCCTGGGGCCGCCCGAGCACGGTCGGTACGCGCCGGCGGGCGGCTGCCGCCTCCTCGAGGCCCTCGATGCGCTGCTGGATGGCGCCGACGATGCGCTCGCGCAACGCGCTGGACTCCTGCACCAGGAGCGCGAACTGCTCGCGGTCGAAGCGCGCGACGCGCAGCGTCGTGATGGCCCGCGCGCCGGCGAAGAACGGCGTGCCGAGCACGATCGGCAGCTCGCCCATGTGCTCGCCGGGTGCGTCCCGCACGGCCAGGCGGCGCAGCTCGTCGCCGTACCGCTTCATCAGGTCGTACTTGCCCGTGAGCAGCACGTAGAAGGCCGGCGCCTCGCCCTCGCGGACGAGCCAGGCGCCGGCGTCGACGTGCACGTCGGCGGCGTGCGCGACGGCGCGCCGCAACGACGCGTCGCAGACGCCTTCGAACACCGCCAGGTCGCGCAGGTCGCTGAACTCGATCACGGCTCCCCTTCCCTTCTGCCGTGAAGGTAGCGGTCCGGCCGATGGCGCCGGGAAACTCAGCCGACTAGCGCGCTTTCCCGCCGCCGCCCACTGGCGGCGAGGCCGCGAGCGTCCGCTGCAGGCCGTCGATCAGCTGTTGCTGCTGGGTGCTCGAGAGCCGCGAGCCGGAGTGCAGCGGCTTGTAGAACCACGGCGGCATGTCACCGCCGCGAATGCTCTCGACGATCTCTCCGATGTCGACGTCCTGCGGCTGGTCCCACCGCGACACGTTGAACGAGGACCGCCCTCCGTCGACGTCGTTCTGCGTCAGCCACGAGATCGGGGCGATGTTGGAGTAGACCGGCCACGTCGTCAGGTTCGAGTGGCAGTCGCCGCACGCGCCGGCGAACAGCCGCCCCGTCGCGGGCGCGTCCCACGCGAGCGCCTTCGTCACGGGAGGGTTGCCGTGGCTGCGGCCGTACGGGACGACCTGGATCACGACGAAGAGCGCGACCAGGACCGCCAGCGCGCGCAACGCCAAGCGGCGCCATCGGCGCCGCGGCTGCTCCGGAGTTTCAACCATCGCCGGCATCGTGGCCCACCGGAAGCGTGCGCCCATCGGTGCCGACCCGCACTCCGCGTGCGGTGAATTACGTCTCGTCGATGGAGCTCGGAGGTGTGGGAAACCCCTGCAGGTAGCATGTGTTCGATGACGGACCAGACTTCGCCGGCGTGACGGCGACACTCGACACGCCGGCTGCCGCGGCAGCCAACCTCGCGACCCGGATGGCCGCGACGTGGTTCGACCTGGCAGGCCATGCCGTCACGGTCGGCACCCGCTACTGGACGGACGCGTTCGAGCGCGGCCTGACGCCGGTCGACGTGATCGACGATACGGCCCGCTGGATGCGCACGGTCAGCGGACGCCGCGAGCCCACCTGGTCGCTGCCGAACACCGTCGTCTCGTCGTCGCCGATCACGAAGCTGCGCAACTTCTCGCTGCCCGGTGCCACGGCGGCCGTCCCCACGCTGATCCTTCCGCCGCAGGCCGGCCACCACTCCTGCATCGTCGACTACAGCGAGCGCCAGAGCCAGGTCGGCGTCGCGCTACAGGCCGGTTGCGACCGGCTGTTCGTGGTCGAGTGGCTCGAGGCGACTGCCGAGACGGCCGGCTCCTCGATCGTCGAGTACGTCGACTCCGTGCGTGACGCGATCGCCCACATCGGCGGGCCGGTGCACCTTGTCGGCGACTGCCAGGGCGGCTGGCTGGCGGCGATCGTGGCGGCGCTCGATCCCGACTCGGTCGCATCGCTGACCATCGGTGCGGCGCCGATCGACTTCCACGCCGGTGAGGGCCCGCTGCTCGATAGCATCGCGTTGGTCGCCGGGCTGGACGGCGCCCCCTACCGGGCGCTGGTGAAGGCCGGCGGCGGCGTCCTGCCGGGCGAGGTGATGGTGGCCGGCTTCATCGGCCTGGCACCCGAGGAGGAGGGCCGCAAGCAGCTCGACCTGCTGCTCTCGATCCACGACGAGGAGTACGTGCGCCGGTACGCCGATTTCGAGGACTGGTTCAAGCACACGCAGGACATCGCGGGCGCGTTCTACCTGTGGATCGTCGAGCACCTGTTCGAGGGCAACGAGCTCGCCCACGGCACGCTGCAGGTCGGCGATCGCACGATCGACCTCGGCCGGATCCGGTGCCCCGTCAACGTCCTGGCCGGTTCGCGCGACCACATCACGCCGCCCGAGCAGGCCTTCGCACTGGCCGGTCTGGTGGGCACGGCGCCCGATCAGGTGCACTGCGAGCTGGTCGACGGCGGCCACCTCGGGCTGTTCATGGGACGGGCCGCCCTGCGCGACCATTGGGCGCCGTTGTTCGCCTCGCTCGCCTGACGCACTCGACCCGCCTCCTTGCGGCCTCTACACTTGCCGCCTAGGAAGGGGGCTGTGTGGGCGAACGCCTGAACGGCCAGGTCGCACTCGTTACCGGCGGCTCGCGCGGGATCGGACTCGCAATCTGTCGTCAGCTCCTCGCGCAGGGGGCGACCGTCGCCGCGGGATACTCGCGCGACAAGGATTCCGCAGCCACACTCGTGGCCACCGCGCCGGAGCGCATCAGCGCGCACCAGGGCAACATCGGCGCGGTCGCCGACTGCCAGCGTGTCGTCGGTGAGGTGTTGGAGCGACACGGCCGCATCGACATCCTCGTCAACAACGCCGGCATCACGTCCGACCGGACGGTGCGCCGGATGGCATCGGACGACTGGGACCGGGTCGTGACGGTCAACCTGAGCGGCGCGTTCTACATGTCGCGCGCGGTGCTCGACGCGATGTACGAGGCCGGGTACGGCCGGATCGTGAACATCAGCTCGGTGATCGGCGAGACCGGCAACATCGGCCAGGCCAACTACGCCGCCGCCAAGTCGGGCCTGTTCGGCCTCACGAAGACGCTCGCGCTGGAGACCGCCCGCAAGGGCATCACCGTCAACTGCGTCGCCCCCGGCTTCATCGCGACCGAGATGGTCACCGCGGTGCCCGCGGAAGCGCTCGCGAAGGTGGTCGCCGAGATCCCGGTCGGTCGCCTCGGCGAGCCGGAGGAGATCGCCCGGGTCGTCGAGTTCCTCGTCGACCCGGATGCGGGTTACATCACGGGGACGGTCGTGTCGGTGAACGGAGGGCTGAACATGTGAGCGGCGACGCCGGCATTCCCGATTTCGGTGCACTCGGGTTCGATCGGGCCCTGCGCGAGCTCGGCGAGGCGCTCTCCAGCCGCCCCGAGGCCGCAACCGCCGTGTGGAAGCGCTTCGCGGACGACAGCCTCGCGGCCGGCGTCGCCACGATCGCCGCCGCCGGCGGTGAGGGAGTCGCGCCGGCCATCGAGCCGGCCCGCGGCGACCGCCGCTTCAAGGATGCCGCCTGGCAGGAGAACCCGGTCTACTCCGGGATGCTCCAGGGCTACCTCCTGTGGTCGCGGATGATGCGCGAGCTCGTCGACGTCGCCGAGCTCGACCGCTCGACCGATCGCAAGGCCCGGTTCGCGGTCGACGCGATGATCGATGCGCTGGCCCCGACGAACACGCTGATCGGCAACCCGGCCGCCCTGCGCCGGGCGTTCGAGACGGGTGGCCAGAGCGTCCGCGACGGCATGGAGCGATTTCTCGACGACGTCGCCAACAACGACGGGCGGCCATCGCAGGTCGACCTGTCGCAGTTCGAGATCGGGAAGGACATGGCGACCACGCCCGGGTCGGTGGTGTTCCGGAACGAGCTGATCGAGCTGATCCAGTACACGCCCGCCACGAAGACCGTGCACGCGGTGCCGCTGCTGCTGTCGCCGCCGTGGATCAACAAGTACTACGTGATGGACCTCGCGCCGGGCAAGAGCTTCGTCGAGTGGGCCGTCGGGCACGGGCACACCGTGTTCATCATCAGCTACGTCAATCCGGACAGCGAGCACCGCGACTTCGGGTTCGACGACTACCTCGCGAACGGGCCGCTCGCGGCCCTCGAGGTGGTGCAGTCGATCACCGGCGCTGCGCGCGTAAACGTCGCCGCGCTGTGCCTCGGTGGCACGCTCGCGGCGTGCGGCGCCGCCTACCTGCAGGCCGGCGGCGACGACCGCATCAACTCGCTGACGATGCTGAACACGCTGCTCGACTTCGCCGAGCCCGGCGTGCTGGGCGCGTTCGCCGATGGCGACGGCATCGGCGCGGTCGATACGATGATGCACGAGACGGGCTACCTCGACGCCTCCGCAATGGCCAAGACGTTCGACGCGCTGCGCGCCAACGACCTGATCTGGAACTACGTCTCGAGCGGCTGGCTGATGGGCCAGGCGCCGCCGGCCTTCGACCTGCTCGCCTGGAACGCCGACTCGACGCGCATGCCGGCCCGGATGCACGGCGAGTACCTGCAGGCCTGCTACGTCGAGAACCGGCTCGCGAAGGGGACGATGCGCATGCTCGGCCGGCGCATCCAGCTCGCAGGGGTCGACATCGACACCTACTACGTGGCCGCCGAGCAGGACCACATCACGCCGTGGGCGAGCTGCTACGACTCGGGCAAGCTGCTCGGCGGCGACGTCCGCTTCATCCTCAGCTCCTCGGGGCACATCGCGGGCATCGTGAACCCGCCCGGCGGCCGCCGCACGTTCCGCACCAACGACGAGCGGCCCGCCTCGGCCGAGAAGTGGCTGGCGGGGTCGGCCACCCACGAGGGCACCTGGTGGAACGACTGGGCGGCGTGGATGAAGGCGCATGCGGGTCGCCGGGTGAAGCCGCCGGCGATCGGCAACGACGCCTATCCGGTGCTCGGCCCCGCGCCGGGCACGTACGTGCACCAGCGCTGAGACGACTCCTGCTTGATGTATCGCGCAATGCGTACTATAGTTCGCACAAGTCATCTGCGAACCAAGGAGCCAGTCATGGCCACACCCACTTCCTACCTCGAACTCTCCAAGACCTACCAGGACCAGGTGCTCGGCCTGATCGAGCAGAGCCAGAAGCTCGCCGTCGAGAGCGTCTCCGCGTGGACGAAGGCCGTCCAGCCGATCGCGAAGAACGCGCCGGCCGCCCCGATCGCCGGCGTTCCGTCGCCGACGGAGCTCGTCGACAACCAGTACGGCTTCGCCACGAAGCTGCTCGAGGCCCAGCACGAGTACTTCACCGCCGTGCTCGCCGCTGCCGCGCCGGCGCTCCCGAAGGCCGCTCCGGCCACCAAGTAGATCGGACACGGGTGCCGGCGAGCGATAGGCTCCCGGCACCCATGACCGATTCCGACGCACCGTTCGACCCCTGGAAGACCCAGGTCGAGGCGTTCGGGCGCTACCTGAAGGCCCAGCGCAGCGTCTCCGACCTCTCGCTCCGCGAGCTCGGTCGCATGACGAACCTGTCGAACGCGTACCTGTCGCAGCTGGAGCGCGGCCTGCACGAGCCATCGCTGCGGGTCATGCGCTCGCTGGCCGACGCGCTCGGCATCCCGCTCGAGACGCTGCTCGAGCAGACCGGCTGGAGCGCCGGCGAGCCCTCGGATGCGCCGACGAGCACGACCGTGGCGGCGATCCGCACCGACCCGCTGCTGAGCGACGCGCAGAAGGAAGCGCTGCTCGCCGTGTACGGCAGCTACGTGGCCGAGGCGCGGCGCCGCGAGAGCACCGACAACGGCTGAGGACGATGCCGCCGTACCCTGCGGCGTTCCTCCATGCCCCGTAGGGCCTCGAAACGGCGTCGTGCCGTCCGATGCGCCTGGTAGCGTCGGTCCAGTTCGGCTACGTAAGGAGGCACACATGACGAAGAGTGACCTGGTCGACGCGATCGCGGAGCGCGCAGGAATCACGAAGCGCGACGCGCATGCAGCGCTCGACGCAACGCTCGGCGCCATCGGCGACGAGCTGGCCGGTGGTGGCAGCGTGACGCTGACCGGCTTCGGCACGTTCAAGGTGTCGGCACGGGCCGCCCGCCAGGGCGTCAACCCGCGTACGGGAGCGCCCGTGGCCATCGCCGCAGCGCGTGTTCCGCGGTTCACGGCGGGCTCCTCGCTGAAGACCACCGTCAACACGCCGGTCAAGGCCTGACGGCTCGGCTCGCGCCTCCCGGCGCGTCGTCACCGGCATCGCGCCGGGGCGACGTCGTGACGATCGGCGCCGGGAGGCGCGGGCCATTAGACTTCGGCGATCGCGGAGCTGCCGTACACCTTCAGCGGTCGTCGTGAGACCGCGCGGCTGGTGCTCCGGCCGTTCGCGGAGGGCGACATCGGCGCGCTCGAGCGCATGCACGGTGACGCGGAAGTGGCCCGCTGGCTGACGTGGGGTCCGCGCGAACCCGCCGAGGCGCGGGCAGCGCTCGACCGGAAGCTTTCGGAGCAGACGCTGGCGCAAAGCGGCGATCCGCTCAGCCTGGCGGTCGTCCACGGCGAGACCGGTGCCACGATTGGCGATGCTGTGCTGATCCTGACGAACGCCGAGAGCGAGCAGGGAGAGGTCGGGTACATCATCCACCCCGACTACCAGGGGCACGGCTACGCCGTCGAAACGACGGTCGCGCTGCTGGAGATCGCGTTCGGCGAGCTCGGGCTGCACCGGGTGTGCGGCCGCTTCGAGCCGCGCAACGTCGCGTCGGGCCGCGTGCTCGAGCGCGCAGGGATGCGTCGCGAGGCCACCCTGATCGAGAACGAGCTGATCAAGGGCGAGTGGCAGAGCGAGGGCATCTGCGGCGTGTTGCGCAGCGAGTGGTTGCAACGGCGGTAGACGGATGGGCGCGCGAATGCGAACATGTGTTCGCATGGGGCGCGCCGGGACCATCCTCCACGCCGACCTCGACGCCTTCTACGCGTCGGTCGAGCAGCGCGACGACCGGAGCCTTCGCGGCCGCCCCGTGATCGTCGGCGGCGGGGTCGTGCTGTCCGCCAGCTACGAGGCGCGGGCCTGTGGCGTGCGGACGGCGATGGGCGGCCGGCAGGCGCTGCGGCTGTGCCCGCGGGCGGTCGTCGTGTCACCGCGCATGGCGGCCTACACCGCGGCCAGCCGCGCGGTGTTCGGCGTGTTTCGCGACGCGTCGCCGATCGTCGAGGGCCTCTCGATCGACGAGGCGTTCCTCGACGTCCGCGGCATGGAGGAGATTGCGGGCACACCCGCGGCCATCGCGGCCCGCCTGCGCGTGGCGGTCCGCGAGCAGGTCGGTCTGCCGCTCACCGTCGGCGTCGCGCGGACCAAGTTCCTCGCGAAGGTCGCGAGCGGGGTTGCGAAGCCCGACGGGCTGCTGGTCGTGCCGGCCGATGGCGAGCTGGCGTTCCTGCATCCGCTGCCCGTCGAGCGGCTGTGGGGCGTCGGCAAGGTGACGGCCGCGAAGCTCCACGCCCACGGTATCGGCACGGTCGCCGAGGTCGCCCGAATATCGGAGGAGCGGCTGATCGTGATCGTCGGCCGCGGCTCGGGCCGCCACCTCCACGCGCTCGCGCACAACCGCGATCCGCGGCCGGTGCAGGCCGGGCGGCGGCGCCGGTCGATGGGCGCGCAACGTGCCCTCGGGCGCGGCCCGCACCGGTTCAGCGACGTCGACGCGAGTCTGATCGGCCTGGTCGACCGCGTCAGCGGTCGCATGCGGCGCGCCGACCGGGTGGGCCGGACCGTCATCCTGCGACTCCGCTTCGCCGACTTCGAGCGTGCCACCCGCTCGCAGACGCTGACGGCTCCGACGGCCGAGACGACCGCGCTGCTGCAGGCCGCCCGCGAGCTCCTGACGGAGGCGGCGGAGCTGATCGAGGAGCGCGGGATCTCGCTGGTCGGCGTGACCGTCACGAATCTGGCCTCGCCGGATTCCATCCAGCTGGTGCTGCCGTTCGCACAGGATCGCAACGCCGCCCTCGACGCCGTCGTGGATCAGGTGCGCGACCGGTTCGGCAGCCGCTCCGTCACGCGCGCCATCCTGCTCGGTCGCGACACCGACCACGGCGTACCGATGCTGCCCGACTGACCCGCCGGACCGGCTCGAAGGCGCCCCGAACCCGCAACTGGCACGCTTCCCGCCATGACCGAGGTGATTCCCTTTCCCGCCGGCGGATATCGTTTTATCAGCGGTGCGTTCCAGTACTCGGGAGGCATCGCCGCCGAGCCGGGGTACGAGATCGAACGGGCGCGGTTCGCCGCGTGCCTGCCGCTGGCGGAGGCGTTCACCGCCGTCGAGGCGCACATCGCCGGTCTCGGGTTGCCGACGACGGCATTCGCGGCCTGCGAGCTGCGATCGCCCGCGCCGTTCACCGAGCAGGGCTTCATCGACTTCAACCGGGCGTACGTGCAGACGCTCGAGCGGTGGGGTATCTACCGCGACGGCGTCAACCCGGTCGCGCGTACGAACGTGTGCCCGGAACACGGGAAGCCCGCAGCACCGTCGATGCGCGCGTTCTCCTATGCCGTGCCGTCGAACCGGTCGCGTGGCGGGTTCGTGAGTTCCGGCGGCGCCGAGGCGATGGACCGCAGCAGCGGCGCGTACGCGGGGCACATCGTCCGCGAGGGGGAGACGTCGCCCGACGCGCTCCGCGAGAAGGCGCGCTACGTGATCGCGGAGATGGGGCGGCGCATCGGTGCGCTCGGCTACGGGTGGGCCGACGCGAGCTCCGTGCAGGTCTACACCGTGCACGACATCGGAGCGCTCGTGGGCGACGAGCTGGCCGCGACCGGCGTCGCACCGGACGGGTTCTCGTGGCACTTCGCGCGGCCGCCGGTGGTCGGTCTGGAGTTCGAGATGGACGTGCGCGGCCCTACCCGGGAGGTCACGTTGTGATGGCTGCCCCGGCGACCACGTCGACCGCATCGTCGAGCAGTGGGCCGCGGAACGCCTCGAGCTCGACGCCAGCCCGATCCGCACCATCGGGCGCATCAGCCGGCTCAGCCGCGGCATCGACCGGCAGCTGAAGACGGGTCAAGATTTTTGAACCGACGGCTCGCGACGATCTCTGCGACCTGCCGCTCGACCCGTTCGGCGTAGCGCGTGATCCCGTTCCCGGGCGTCGTCGCGAAGAGCGTTGGCAGCCAGCTCGTCTCGAGCCAGCGCGGGCCGTCCTCGACGCCGAGCGTGGCACGGTGCGACGTCCACTCGAACGCGCCCGGGTCGTCGACGAGTCCGGCTTCGACCGGGTTGTTGACGACGTACAGCGCGACGCGGGCGACGTCGGCGTGCGTGTGCAGGGCAGTCGAACCGAAACGGCCGGCGGTAGCGTGGCCGAACCGGTCGCGGCGCCGGTTGAGGCGCATCGCCATGCTGGTGCCGAGCATATGCATGCCGCGCACCAGGGCCGCGTGCGGCGCCTCGACCAGTACGTGCTGGTGCGTGCGCATCAGGCAGTGCGCGTGGATCCTCCAGCCGTGCCGCGCTACGGCCCGGCCGTACAGGCCGTACTGCGCTCGGTGATCGTCGTCGTCGTCGAAGAGCGCCAGCCCGCCGGTGCCGCGGGAGTAGACGTGGTAGAAGCGGGAGTGCGAGATCTCGCGGGGTCGGCGTGCCATGCAGTCGACCCTACAAGCCGACCCCGTGTCCAAACGCGCGCGCCCAGCGCCACCTCCGAACCCTTCCGCGCAGGTCGCGCGACATGTGCGCCTTCCGGCACATTGCGTTCTGGGGTCTGACCCCCGTGGCCGGGCGTTTCGGGGTCAGACCCCGGCGTTCGGGCCCGGCGTTCGGACGGCGGCAGACGGCCGCCCGGAGGCCGGTCAGTAGCCGAGGGAGAGGCTGGCGCCGCCGTCTATCAGCAGCACCTGACCCGTCAGGTACGACGCTTCCTCGCTGGCGAGGTACGCGAAAAGGGCCGCCACGTCCTCTGGCCGGCCGTTGCGACCCGCCGGGACACGCAGGGCGAACGCACTCAGGCCATCGGCGCCCATCGAGTTGACCGGGTCGCTGCTCTGCGGCGTCTCGATCACACCCGGCGCGACGGCGTTGACCGTAATGCCGTTGCGCGCGACCTCGAGCGCCAGGCTTCGCACGAGCCCGGCGACACCGCCCTTCGCAGCGGTGTAGTGCACGTGCTCCGACCAGCCCATGAACGGCCCGACGATCGAACTCGTCGCGAGCAGCCTCCCCCACCCGCCGCGGATCATGTGCGGGAGCGCGGCGCGGAAGCACCGGAACACGCCCGTCAGGTCGATGTCGATCAGCCGAGCCCACTGCTCGTCGTCGAGATCCACGGACGGAACCACCCGAGCGATACCGGCGTTCGCGACCACGATGTCGATACTGCCGAGCTCGGCGACGGTCCGCTCGACGGCCGCATCGACCGCCTCGCGGCTGCTGACGTCGCACTCCAGCACCAGCGCCCTGCGCCCGGTGGCCTCGACTGCCTGGGACGCCGGCCCGACGTCGTACGGGTCGCCCGCGTAGTACGCCAAGGCCACATCGGCACCGGCCCGGGCGAACGTCGCAGCCGTGGCTGCGCCGATCCCCGACGCGGCTCCGGTGACGAACGCGACCTTGTCGTCGAGGCGAAACACGCGAGCACTCTACTCCGGTTATCGTGGCCCCGTGCCCGAGCCGCCTCGCCTCGACGGCGACTTCACGATCAGCCTCCGGCTTTGCGTGCCAGCCGACCGCGCCGGTGCCGCCGGCGGTCTTGCGTGCCAGTTCGACCCCGCCACCCGGACGGGCTTCAACCTGAGCACGATCTCCAGCGCCGGTGGCTACAACGGGCCCAGCGACGAGCTGCGCATCTCGTTCGGCATCGACGCCGGCAGCGATCCGCGCTGGTTCGACCGGGGGCGCCCCTCGCCGACCTCGAACTACGTCTCGAACTCGCTGACGGTGTTCGCCGGCGCGCTGCACGCAGCCACCTCCGACGCTCCGGAGGAGGCCGACCGTGGCCACGTCTACCGGCACCAGGGCGACGCCGACTGGGAGGATCTCGGCCAGGTCGGCCGCGAGGGCGCACACGGCGTCGGGCCGCTGGTCGTGCACCGCGGCGCGTTGTACGCGGCGACCTGGAACTACGACTGGACACGCGTGCACGAGGAGGCCCTCAGACCCTGCCGCGTGTACCGCTACGTCAGCCCGGGCCGCTGGGACGACTGCGGCCAGCCGGGCGGCTCGCGCCGGATCTTCAGCCTGGCCTCGTACCGCGGCGAGCTGCTCGCGATGGGCGACGACGCGACCGTGCACGCGCACCGCGGCGACGGCTCCTGGGAGCAGGTGGCCCGGTTCGACACGTTCGCGCACCCGGCGACCGTCCACGACGGAAGGCTGGTGCTCGGCATGCTCCAGCCCGCCACCGTCCACACGTTCGACGGCACCGCGTGGGACGACCTCGGCAACCCAGTCGGCGACCCCGTCCGATGCGACGAGATCCACACACTGGTCACCTACCGCGGCGCGCTCCACGCCGGCACGTGGCCGCTCGGACGCGTCGCCCGCTGGGATGCCGCCCGGCGGCGCTGGCAACAGACCGGCCGGCTTGGTGACAGCTCCGAGATCATGGCGCTGAACGTCTACAACGGGAAGCTGTACGGCGCCGCGATCCCGCGCGCCGAGGTGTTCCGCTACGAGCGCGACGCGTCGTGGACGAGCCTGCGCCGGCTGTTCGATCCTCCCGGGTGGGTGCCGGTGCTGGTGCGGAACATGGGCACCGAGGAAGGCTTCCGGCGACACCGCGAGTGGACGCGCGTGACGAGCCTCACGCAGCACGACGGGTTGGTGTTCGCCTCGGTCGGCAGCTGCACGAGCGCCGCGGGCGACGCCCCCGCCGACATCCGCGGCACGGTCCACGCTTTCGGCGCCGGCGTCGTCGCCACGACGCCGCACACGCTCGAGCCGGGCCGCCACCACGTCGCCGCCGTGCGGCGCGCCGGCACCCTCACGGTGTACATCGACGGACGCGAGGCGGCGACCGCGCGCGGCTCCGTGACCGGGTCGATCGCGTCCGCTGCGCCGCTGCGCGTCGGCGAGGACGAGACCGGGCCGTCCACCGGTGAGATCGACCGGTTCCAGACCTTCGACCGGGCGCTCACCGAGCGCGAGACGGCAGCCCTGCACCACGAGGAGACAGCGACATGAAGCGTTGGAGAGTCGGCCTGGTCGGGTCGGGCTGGGCGGCGGGAGCGCACCTCGGTGCGCACAACCTGATCGACGGCTGCGAGGTCGTCGCGATGTGCACCTCCCGCGACCCCGATCCTCGCGCCTTCGCCGGCCGGGACGGGCAGCCGCTCGAGGTCGTGCGGGACTTCGCCGACCTGATCGCCCGGCCCGACATCGACGTGATCGACATCTGCAGTCGCAGCAACCTCCACACCGGGCAGGCGATCGCCGCGGCGAAGGCCGGCAAGCACCTGATCATCGAGAAGCCGGTCGGCCTCAATCTCGACGACCTCCGCGCCGTCGAGGCTGCAGTCGGCGCCACCGGCGTCCGCACCTGTGTCTGTCTCCAGGTGCGCTTCGGCCAGCAGTTCACCATGACGAAAGGGCTCGTCGACGGCGACCTGATCGGACCGGTGCACTACGCCGAGGTCGACTACACCCATCACATCGGACCCGAGGTCGGGCAGTACGAGTGGAACATGCGGCGCGACGGGGGCGGCAGCACGCTCCTGACCGCCGGCTGTCACGCCCTCGACGGCCTGCTGATGTTCCTTGGTGACGACATCACCGAGGTGACGAGCTACGAGACCTCGTCGACGCACCCGGACTTCGCGCGCTACGAGTACGCGACGTCGTCGGTGACGGTCCTGCGGTACGCGAACGGTGCCATCGCCAAGGTGGCATCGGTGGTCGACTCGCACCAGCCCTACTACCTGCGCGTGTACCTGGTGGGCCGCGACGGGACGATCCTCGACGGCAAGCTGTGGTCCGACAAGATCGCGGGCCTCGACGCCGACCGGTGGACGGAGATGGGCGTCAAGCTGGAGAGTGTCATCGAGGACATCGACGACGCCTACACGCCGCAGTTTCAGGAGTTCTACGCCGCGTTGAACGACGACCGCGAGATGGAGCGCACCGGCCTTGGCGACGCGGTGAAGACGTTCGAGGTCGTGTTCGCAGCCGACCGGTCGGCGGCTCTCGGCCGGACGGTGGCGATGAGCGAGATCCGAACAAAAGGTATTCCAAAGGATTACTAGCGATGGTCGTACCACGGAGAACGAAGAAAGGGGTCGTCCCCGTGGACGTCGCTGCCCTCCTCAGCTGGCCATTCGTCGCCTCGACGATGGTCGCTGCAGTCTGCCTATTCGAGTGGGCGCTGACGCGCGCGTCGTCGCGCGGCCGCGATCGCGGGGACGACGGCCCGCAGCGCGAACGCATCTCCGACTGACCTCAGACGCTCAGCCCGGCCAGCCCGAAGTAGGTCTGCGCCTGCGTGTGATCGGCGAGGTCGTCCATCTCGACCCACTGCAAGCCGGTGATGTCGACTGCCCTGAACGGCATACCGGCCCGGACGATCTCGTCGTAGGCGACCTCGTAGTAGTTCTGGTGGTTCGCGGGGTCGGCCATCATCGCCTCGAGGCTTGCGAACAGGGCGGTGCTCGTGTCGCGGGAGATCCGCTCGATGCCGATCGACTCGCCGATCGCGTGTTCGACCGGCAGGCTGTTGCCGATCCGGACGACACCGCCCCGCTCGTTGCAGATCACCTTGATGACCTCCTCGCCGATATCGGAGCTGTCGATGCAGACGTAGCTCGGCCCCTCCTCGAGCTCCAGCAGCCGCTCCAGCACCGCGTCGTCGAAGATCACATCGCCGTCGAGCTTGATGAACTCCTCGCCGCAGAGATGCTCGCGGGCGACCAGCAGTGAGCAGCCGGTGTTGGTCGTCAGGAAGTGCTCGT
>JBBQFB010000035.1:0-23770 GCA_038321545.1 Gaiellales bacterium | reverse complement strand
GAGACAGCTCGGCCAACTGCGACGCCTTGTCTCCGGTCGGCCGAACGATGTCGGAATCGCTCGGCGGGGCCATCGTGCGGAGTGCATCGCCGAGGCTCACCCACGGCAGGCGGAGAAGGCCACCATCGCGGCCATGCGTTGGCGCAGGGAATGTCGGCAAGCCGTAGTCGGTCGTCGCAAGCAGGAAGAGCCGCACCCGCCGCTGCGGCGCCCCATAGTCGGCGGCGTTGAGCATTGCGATCGATACGGCGTAGCCGATCTCTTCAAGGGAGCCCTGAATAAATCGGAGCGCTTCTCCTGGCTTCCCGTTCGGACCCAAGGCCGTGAGCAAGCCGCGGACGTTTTCGAAGGCGATGAAGCGAGGCCGCAGCTCGTCCGCGAGACGGACGTACTGGGCGACCACCTTGCCTCGGGGGTCGTCGAATCCGCGCTGATGGCCGGCGGACGACCACGGCTGGCATGGCGGCCCGCCTGCGAGCAAGCTGGGACGCCAATCCGCCGCAGCACCGCGAGGTCGTACGTCTGCCGCTCGCAGGTCGCTGATATCCGCCGCAAAGATTCGGGCTCGCGAAAGGTACTTCCCGCGTCGGCCGGGAATCGGGATCGCAGCGGACTGGCTCGCGTTTAACGAAGCCACGCAATCGCGATCGATATCAGTCGCGGCCGTCGTGATCCAGCCCGCGCGCTCAAGACCAACATCAAGTCCTCCAGCTCCGGTGAAGAGCGAGATGAGGGTCGGTCGAGTCACGGCGCAAGAATACAGAGACCGTCGGTCGGCCATCCAAATCGGATGGACTCACACCTTAGGCGTATGAAGAGTTCGACTTGGGTTTGAACTCCGAACACCCGTTTGGAAGGTTAACCGAGTCGCAAATCGAGTTCACGTCGCGGGAGCACGCGTGATAGAGTGGTCCTCGTCATGGATAAGACCACCGAACTGTACGCGTATGAAGCCGAGCTTCGCGACGCGCAAGCTGAACTACTCACGGTGCGGCGTCGCGTCGATGGCTTGGAGATGATCGTTACCGGCCTGCGGCACCTGGCTAACCTCGAAGCAGTTGCTCCAGATGACGGTGCGTCAACAGACCTTCCTTCGGAGATCGAATCCGACGGACCCGAGGCACCGCGCCCGAAGGGCTCCGATGCGATTCGCCAACTTCTCGCCGAACAGCCCGAGCGCGAGTGGAAGATCGCCGACGTGATCGCCGAGCTTGAACGCCGAGGCTGGATGAGTACGGAAGCGCAGCACCCGCAGGCAGCTACCCGTGCGGCAATGCAACGCCTTGTCAACCGGTTCTACGAGGTCGAGCGCACCGCGCACGGCACCTACCGGTTGCGTCGAGATGTCCTCCCTCCGGGGGGACACCCGCTCACCCCGCTCTCAGGAGACCGCCTGTGAGGAGAGGCTAGAGGGTAGGCCCCGTGAGTGGGTAGGCGTTACCTGGGCAGCCCGAGAAAAAGAACCCCCGCCGCAGTTCGTGTGAGCTTTCTAGGGCACGAGCGAACTGCGGCGGGAACGCCGGTTCTTAGTCAGCCTATCACCGGGCTCGGAGCGGTCTCGGAAGGTAGAACTAGCGGCCAATGCGCCGGCTCGCTCGGAAACTGCCCTCGCTCTGCCGCCGACATCGGCTGTCCGGGCCATCGTCGGGCGAAGTCCACAGGTCGGGCTCGTCCTGGGAGGCTCCATCGACGGGCGGCGTGCAGCGCGTCGATGGCGCAGTACCGCGCGAGACGTTCGCAGTCGAGGGGCGTCGCGCGTATACCATCGACCGTGGTCCGCCCGAAGCCGGCACGCTTGGCGCGCCGCTCGATTTCTGCCGGCGGTAGCGATGAGTTCGCGAAGCACTGGAGCAGATGGATATGCGGTCGGCCGTTCTCCACGCCAATGCCGGTCACGCGAACCCACGCCGAGAAGTGCCCCGTCCGGTTGAGGTCCTTCTGGAGCCGCGTCCACCGCGCGTGGAGGTAGTCGATGCTCCCCAGGCCCTTTGGCGCGGTGAGCACGATATGGCTCCCCGATGCCTTCCAGAAGACCGCCAGCATCAAGCCCTGGAAGATCCGATTCATTGCGTGGGCGGTCCGCTGCATGCCGCAGACGTCGCAGCTCCAACTCCCGCAGCGCTTGACGCCGGGAGGAAGTTGAGACGTGCACTTCAAGCCAAGGCTCGACAGGATGCGGATCGCCTCGGGGTCGGAAGCGAGAAGCCCTTCCGTCATCCTGGCGCTACGCCAGGCGGGGTCGCTGGTCGAGTACACGGTCGGAGTCGCCCTTCGTAAAACCTCTATTTATCCAGTTCCCTGAACACGTTGTCCTCCTGTTCAGCGGCGTTGTCCTCTTTTGCCTTAACAAGAGCCGAGCCCCAAGCAGTACCCGAGCCTGGCTCGACAACATCGCATGGAACCTCGGTGGAGTGGTTGGCCCGAGAGGAAACGACGTGGGGATCCCGAGAAGTCCGCACTATGGACAAAAACCGGACAATTTCTCGAACTGGCGAGTGTAGGAAGGATTAGATTTGGCTTAGATACAGAGTTTCCGTGATGCCCCCGGCATGACTCGAACATGCGACACATGGTTTAGGAAACCATTGCTCTATCCCCTGAGCTACGGAGGCGGACGCACCTGATCGTACCGGCGCCCGCCCTTCCCGTTCGCGGCTCCGAGTGCCACCATGCGCAGATGAAGCCGCTCCGCTCCATCGTCCTGCTGGCCGTGCTCGCCTTCGCCGGCGTCGTCCCGGCGTCCGCCTCGGCCGCCCTCACCGCGCAACGCGTCCGCGTGGGCAGCCACCTGGGGTTCGTCCGCGTCGTGATCGACTTCACCGGCGGCACGCTGACCGACAACCAGGTCGAGCTCGCGTCCGGCACGATCGACTCCACCGGGAACGCACGGCTGGAAGTGGCAGGGCCCGGCGCCATGACGACCGCCGCCGCGGTCACCGCAAGCGGCGCGCGCGTCTCCGTCTCGCGCGTCGCGGCGGGCCTCCGGATCCGCATCCGCGCGACCACGCACCGCTTCAAGTTCGTCGGCTACCAGGTGCAGCACAGCCCGGAACGGCTGGTGATCGACCTCTACCGACGCGCCTCGCACGCACCGCTGGCGCGAGGCGGCTGCCTGAAGATCCTCGGCACGACCACCTCGACGTCTCGCAAGGTCGTCGCGCGCGGCACCGTCACGACGCGGATCTTCGAGAACACGTTCCGCGTGCGTCTGCGGCGCTCCAGCGGCGCCGTCGCGGCCGCGAGGACCGTCACCACCGCGACGGCGACGGGCCCGTGGTCGGCAGAGCTGCGGCACGTCGTCACGCCACGGCAGACGGGCGTGGTGGAGGCGATCGTCTTCTCCGCGAAGGACGGCGCCGTCCAGTGCCTGTACCAGCGGCCGGTGACGCTCCGACCGTAACGGTCTAGTGCTTCGCGCGCTGGGCGTGCCCACGCCCGCTCAGCGCGCGCAGCACCAGCAGGAACGCGATCGCGCCGACGATCGAGGCCAGGAAGCCGGCGCTCTGGCCGTTGTCGTACCAGCCCGCGGCCTGGCCCGCGAGGGTCGCGAGCAGCGAGCCGACGATGCCTACCACCGTCGTCACGATGAACCCGCCCGGCGTCGGTCCGGGCGTCAGCAACCGCGCGATCAGACCGATCACGAGGCCGATCAGGATCGCTCCGATGATGCTCACGGCCGCACTGTAACGTCCGGCCGCAACGTGCGACCATACAAGCACGATGCTGTTTTCCAAGAAATCCGAGATCCCCTCCGCCGCCGACGCACTGCCCGGCCGTGACACCCCGATCGCCGTCCCCGAGCGCCACACCGTGCTCGGCACGCCGCTCGTCCCTCCGTTCCCCGAAGGCATTGAGACCGTCCAGGTCGCCCTCGGCTGCTTCTGGGGCGCCGAGCGCATCTTCTGGCGGCTCCCCGGCGTCTACACCACCGCGGTGGGCTACGCGGGCGGCTCCACGCCGAACCCCTCCTACCGCGAGGTCTGCTCCGGCCGCACCGGCCACACCGAGATCGTCTTGGTCGCGTACGACCCCAGGCAGGTCTCCTTCGAGCAGATCCTGAAGACCTTCTGGGAGGGCCACGACCCGACCCAGGGCATGCGTCAGGGCAACGACTCCGGCACGCAGTACCGCTCGGCGATCTACACCACGACCGACGACCAGCTCGCTGCCGCCCTCGCGTCGCGCGACACCTACAACGAGGCGCTCGCCGCCGGCCACCGCGGATCGATCACCACCGAGATCCACGCGGCCGGCGACTTCTACTACGCCGAGGACTATCACCAGCAGTACCTCGACAAGAACCCCGGCGGCTACTGCGGTATCGGCGGCACCGGCGTCGCGTGCCCGATCGGCACCGGCGTCAGCGCGGCGTAAGCCTCACCGCTCGGCCGACACGACCTCGGCCGAGTAGAGCTCGTACGGCAGAGCCTGCAGCACGCGCAGGCGCGGGTCTGGCACCGCCAGGAACCGCGCCTGCGCGAGCGCTTGCAGCGGCGCCAGGTCGGCTCGTTCCGCGAGCGTCTGCCTGACGGCCTCCCTGTCGCCGCCGAGCACGACCGCCTCCAGGCGGTCGGCCCACGGCAGCAGGATCCTCGCCGCCGTGGCGGCAGCCGACTCGTGCAGCACCGCCGCCTGGCCCTCGCGCCTGCGACGGAAGCGGTTCGCCGACGAGCCGCCCGCGCGATGCCGGCCGTGGACGAGCCGCGTGCCGACCTTCGACGACTCGAGCCGCTCGCCGACGAACACGCCCATCGCGTAGCCGCCGAGCCGCACGAGCATCACGCCCACGACGACGTCGCGCTCGAGCGCCTCGATGCACGGGCTGCACCGCACGACGTCGTACGTCATCTCGTGCGCCATCCCGAACGCCGGGCGCACCGTCAGCGCCTCGCCGTCGCGCTGGAACGTGGCCGCGCCGCCCGCGTAGATGCTGCGCCCCGGCTCGCCCTCGATGGTCTGGAGCCGCTTCACGACGTTGCGTCGTCCGATCCGGCGCGGTTCAGGCAACGGCGAGCTGCCGCGCCGCGCGACGCACCAGCGGCACCGCGATCGCGCCGACCAGCAACGTCGCAATGGACATCGCGACGAACAGCTCGCGCAGCGTGAAGAAGGTGGTGAGTCCGCTCGCGATGCTCGTACCGATGGTCATCGAGGCGGTCATCAGCATGCGGCCGGAGATGCCGACGCGGGCCTGCATGTCGTCGGGCGCGCGTCGCTGCCGCTCGCCGATGAACACGCTCATCACGATCCAGTCGATCAGGTTGACGACCACCATCGCCGCCAGCGCGCCCCAGAAGCCGACCGCCAGACCGAGGGCGGCGATCGGCGGCGCGCTCCAGAAGATCGTCATCACGTACAGCTGCGGTCCGCGCCAGCGCTTCTCGATCCGGTGCAGCACCGGTGCGGCGAGGATGCCCGCCAGCGCGCCGGCGGCCAGCGCGCCGCCGGCCTCGTGCGCGCTCAGCCCCACCTCCTGGCGCAGCAGCGGCACCGCCAGCGCGAACGATCCGGCCGCGGCCAGGTTCCACAGCGTGCCGATACCGCTCAGCGTCCGCAGCATCGGATCGTCGAGGAGGAACTTCACTCCTGCCCAGGTGCCGTCGAGCACGCCGCCCTCGGACGGCACCGGGTCGCCGAAGCTCGACCGCACCAGCAGGATCAGGATGGCCGCGAACAGGAACGCCACGGCCTGCACGCCGAGCGCGCCCGCGGCCCCGATGATGCCGATCAGCGCACCGCCGACCGCCGGCCCGGCGACCAGGCCGATCGACCACGACGCCGCGAGGATCGCCTGGCCGGACGAGAACTGCTCGCGGCCGACGAGGCTCGAGATCGCGCCGAACGCACCCGCGTCGGAGAAGGCGCGGGCGCTGCCGACCGCGAACGCGGTCGCCGCGACGACCAGGATCGGCGGGGTGCCGGAGATCGCCCACACCGGCACGATCACGGCCACCACGGCCTGGAAGGCGTGCGCCATCCAGATCACGTTGCGGCGCCGGAACCGGTCGGCGATCAGGCCGGCGGGCAACCCGAACACGACGTACGGCGCCAGTCCGAGCATGAACACGAGGCCCGCCTGCGCCTCGGATCCGGTCGCATCCAGCACCAGCCACGGCAGCGCCACCTGCGCCACGCCGATCGCCATCGCGTCAAGCGACTGGGCGGCGAGAAACAGCCGACCGTCCCGCGTCTGGAGCATCGCGTTGTCACGGAACCGGGCCACCGTTTGGATCCTACTGGCAGACCTGTACGGTTCATCCCATGCGCCCGATGGTTGTCCTCGTCGACGGAGCCGACCGCGATCCGGCCGCCCCCGCGGTCAGCCCGCTCGACCAGGGGCTGCTCGGCCACGGCGTGTACGAGTCGATCCGCACCTATGACGGAGTGGTGTTCGGGCTGGACGAGCACCTCGCGAGGCTCGCCGACGGTGCGGCCGCGCTCGACATCTCGTGTCCCGTCGAGGCCCTCGCGCACGAGGTGCCGGAGGCCGTCCGCCTGCGCTTCGCCGCGGGCGAGAGCCGGATCCGCGTGTTCCTCACGGCCGGCGGCACGCGCATCGTGATCGCCGACTCCATTCCCGACCGGCGCCGCGACCGCGACGAGGGACTGACCGCCGTGATCCTGCCCTGGACGCGCGACCCGGCCGGACCGACCGCCGGCGTGAAGGCGTCGTCGACCGCTGCCTCGCGCGTGGGGCTGCGACATGCGAGGGAACGCGACGCGGCGACCGGCATCTGGGTGACGCCCGCCGGCAACGTGTCGGAAGCGCTCACTGCCAACGTGTTCGCCGTGGTCGGCGGCGTGGTGGTGACGCCGCCCCTGTCCGACGGGGCACTGGCCGGCGTCACGCGGTCGAAGATCCTGCGCTTCGCGAGCGAGGACGGGCTCACGTGCGAGGAGCGGTCACTGACGGCGGCCGACCTGGCGACGGCTGACGAGGCGTTCGTCTCCGCGACGTCGGAGCCCGTCGTGCCGCTGGTGAAACTCGACGGCGCCGCGATCGGCGACGGCACGCCCGGCCCGGTCACGCGGCAGCTGCAGGCGGTGTTCGACCGCCGCGCCCGCGGCGGCTGACCTACCCCGGGGGCGGCTCGGGCGCCTGCGCCAGTGCGGCCAGCGCGAACGCGTGCGCCTCGCTGCCGGGCCGCGTGAGCGCGCGCAGGTGGTCGGCCCGGGCGCGGAGCCGGTTGGCCCAGCGCCACTCCTCCGGCTGCGGGTTCTCCAGCAGCCGCTCGACGGCCGCGACCAGGCGGGCGACCCGCACGACCTCCTCGGGCGTGGCCGTCACCAGGTCGCGCAGCCAGTCGCCCGCGAGGAACGCGTCCCACGCGTCGTCGAGCTCGTCCGGCCCTGCGAGCACGCCGAACATGTCGGCTGCGATCACGTACCGGCCCTCGACGCTGCCCCGCAGCGCGTCGATGCCGCCGGCGTCGTCCACCAGCGCGAGGTAGTCGGGCGGCACCAGATCGCCGTCCAGCGGCGGCGGGTAGCGGCCGTCGGCGATCCAGCCGCGCACCTCGTCCAGGCGCGGGCCGCACACGTCGTCGATGGGGCGAAGGTCCACGCCCGCACCGTACGATGCGAAGCGTGGCCACGCTGCACGTCACCAACCTCGCGAAGAGCTACGGCGCCGATGCGCTGTTTCGCGACGTGTCGTTTCGCGTCACTCCCGGGCAGCGTCTGGCGCTCACCGGCCGCAACGGATCGGGCAAGACGACGCTGCTGCGCATCCTGGCCGGCGAGATCGGCCTCGACGAGGGCGAGATCGGGTTTCCGCGCAACGCACGCATCGCGCTGCACGACCAGCGGCCGCCCCGCACGTCCGGCAAGTCGCTGATGGCCTACGTCGGCGAGAGCCTCGCCGACCTGCACGAGACCGAGGAGCGCCTCGCCGATCTCGAGCGGCGGATGGCCGCCGGCGACCACGACGAGGAGACCATGCGCGCGTACTCCGCCGCGCAGGCCGAGCTGGAGCACGCCGGCGGGTACTCCTGGCGCTCGCGCCTCGAGTCGATCCTCCGCGGCCTCGGCTTCGACGAGACCGACCATGATCGCGACCTGCGCACGTTCTCCGGCGGCGAGCTGACGCGCGCCTCGCTGGCGCGCGCCCTCGCCATGCGGCCCGACCTGTTGCTGCTCGACGAGCCCACCAACCACCTCGACCTGACGTCGCTCGAGTGGCTCGAGCGCGAGCTGCAGTCGCTGGACATCTCCGTCGTGCTGGTCTCGCATGACCGCTGGTTCCTGGAGGCCGTCGCGACCGGTGTGGTCGAGCTCGAGGGCGGCCGCGCGCGGGTGTTCGAGGGCCGATACTCGGCCTACCGCAAGGAGAAGGCGCTCGCGATCGCCCAGCAGGCCGAGGCGTTCGAGCGCCAGCAGGCCGAGCTGGAACGGCTCCAGCGCTTCGTCGACAAGTTCCGCGCCGGCACCCGCTCGCGCCAGGCCGCGTCCCGCGCGAAGCGCATGGACCGGATCGAGCTCGTCGACCGGCCGCGCCAGCAGCGGTCGCTCGCGTTCGGGTTCCCGAAGACGGTGCGGCCCGGGCGCGACGTGCTGGAGGTCGAAGATGCCCGCGTCGAGGCCGGCGAGAAGCTGCTCGTCAGGAAGGGCTCGTTCGCGATCGAGCGTGGCCAGCGGGTCGCGCTGATCGGCCCGAACGGCACCGGCAAGACGTCGCTGGTCGAGTCGTTGCTCGGCGTCCGGCGCATCGCCGGCGGCAAGGTGCGTCTGGGCCACAACGTGACGGCGTCGTACTTCTCGCAGCACGAGGAGGAGCTGCCGTCGAACTCCACCGTGCTCGAGGCGATGGCCGCCGGAACGCCCCTCAACCAGAACCAGGCGCGCACGCTGCTCGGCAAGTTCCTGTTCAGCGGCGACACCGTCGAGCGCAAGGTGTCCGTGCTGTCGGGCGGCGAGCGCCGGCGCCTGTCGCTCGCGCGGCTGGTGGCCAGCGGCGCGAACTTCCTCGTGCTCGACGAGCCCACCAACCATCTCGACATCGAGAGCCGCGAGGCGCTGGAGGACGCGATCGACGCGTACGACGGCACGGTGCTGTTCGTGTCACATGACCGGGCGCTGATCGACGCCGTCGCCACCCACACGCTCGCGCTGGAAGACCAGACGCTGACGCTTCGCCTGGGCGACTACAACGACTTCATGGCGGCCAAGGAGCAGGCCGCTGCGCCGCCACCTCCGCCGCCGACGCCGCCGCGCAAGCCGGTCGCCGCCGGGAAGCAGGCGCCGTCGGCGCCCGCCGCGAAGGCGGCGCCGAAGCCGGCGGCTGCCGCCAACCGGACGCCGCAGCGCGTGCGTCGCAAGCTGGCCGATCTCGAGACGCGCGTCGCCGATCGCGAGGCCGAGGTCGCCCGGCTCGAGTCGGAGCTGGCCGACCCGGCCATCATCGCCGACTACGAGTTGCTGGCCACGGTCGCCGAGAAGCACCGCACCGTGCAGGAGGAGCTCGCCTGGCTGTACCGCGAGTGGGAGTCGGTCGCGGAGTCCGCGGAGGTCTGAGCCGGTACACTCGGCCGCAGATGTTCGGCGCCATGGATCGCATTCAGGAACTCGTCGCCCGCCTCACCGAGGAGCTGCGGACGCTGATCCGCCTCGAGATCCAGCTCGTGCAGGCGGAGATGACCGACAAGGCGAAGAGCGCCGCCCGCGCCCTCGCCTACGCTGCAATCGCCGGAGTGTTCGCGTTCTTCGCGATCTTCGGCCTCCTGATCACGCTCATCTGGGGCCTCGGCGAGTTCATGCCGATCTGGCTCGGGGCGCTGATCGTGACGCTGGTCTTCCTCGCCCTCGCGGCCCTCGTCGGGTACATCGCCATGCGTCGCGCCAAGCGCGCCGTGCCGCCGTATCCCGACCAGGCGTACGAAGCGGTCAAGACGATGCCCGAAGAGATCAAGGAAGCGCTGTGAGTCAGAGCGAGAAGGTCCGTCTGCGTCGCGAGGCCGACGCGTCGCGCGAGCGGCTCGTCGCCACGGTGGGCGAGTTCGGCACCGTCGCACGCGACACGAAGACCGAGGCGGTCAACTCCTTCAAGCGCTACGCGCCGGTGGCCGGCGGTGCCGCCGTCGGGCTCGCGCTCCTGAAGATCGTCACCGGTCGCCGGCGAGGCAAGTAGCTACAGCTCGCCCTCGCCGAAGGTCGCAAGCAGCGCCTCGGCGATCACCCGCATCGGCCGGCCCGAGATCTGGCTGGCCTTCCGGATCCGCTCGAACGCCTGCTGCTCCGAGAGGCCGTCGCGGGCCATCAGGATGCCCTTCGCGCGCTCCAGCACCTTGCGCGTCGCCAGCGCGTCGGCCAGCGACGCGGCCTCGGCCCGCAACGCCTCCAGCTCGACGAAGCGGGCGCGCGCGGTCGCGATCGCCGGCACCAGGTCGGCCTCCCGGAACGGCTTCACCAGGTAGCCGAACACGCCCACCTCGGCCGCGCGCTCGACGAGGTCCTGCGACGCGTACGCGGTCAGCATCACGATCGGCACCGGCCGCGTCGCGAGGATCCGGCGGGCCGCCTCGATGCCGTCGAGGTGCGGCATCTTCACGTCCATCACGACCAGGTCCGGCCGCACCCGCTCCGCGATGCCGACGGCCTCGGCGCCGTCGCGCGCCTCGCCGACCACCTCGTGGCCGGCGCGCTGGATCAGCGCGCACAGGTCCATCCGGATGATCGTCTCGTCCTCGGCGACCAGCACCCTCATCGCGCGACCCATCGGACGGTGGCGCGCGTTCCGGGGCCGGCGGCGGTCAGGTCGAGCGAGCCGCCCAGGTCGTCGCGTGCCAGCGATCCGGCGATCTTGAGGCCGAGACTGGCCTGGGGATCGAACGCCACCGGCAGGCCGGGGCCGTGGTCGCGGACGTCGAGCACGATCGTGCCGTTCTCGCATGCCAGCCGCACCGCGACGTCGCCACCGCCGTGCTGCAGGGCGTTCGCGTACAGCTCGCAGAAGATCAGCGCGACCGCCGTCGCCGTCTCGCCCGGCACCTCGACCGGCTCGAGCACCGCGGCGGCCGGCTCGGCGCCGAGGCCGTGGCCCAGCATCGCCGCCAGGCGGCGGACGAGGTCGGACAGGTCGACCTCGCCGGCGCGGCTCGCGGTCAGCAGGTCGTGCACCTCGGCGATCGACAGCACGCGGTCGACCGAGTCTTCCAGCGCACGGGCCGGATCGCCGCTGCCCGCCCGCAGTCGCAGCAGCGACGCGACGGTCTGCAGGTTGTTCTTGACGCGGTGGTGGATCTCCTGGGCGACCAGCTCGCGCATCACGCCGCGGCCCGACTCGACGGCGGTCGCGGCCTGGTGCGCGACCGAGCCGAGCAGCGTCCGCTCCTCGGGCGTGAAGCGACCCGGCCGCAGACACACGAGCGCGCCGATGGTGCGCGTCTTCCAGACCAGCGGCACCGCCAGCGCGCCCTTCTCGTCGGCGGGCGCGCGGTCGGCCAGCTCGATCAGCCAGGCGTCGCCAAGGTCGGTATCGCCGTCGCGCTGCGCCACGTGCAGGCCGTCCGGCGCGACCAGCACGAGCGCGCACGTCTTCGCGTGCACGGCGCCGCGCGCGGTCGAGACGATCTCGGCCAGCGTCTCCGACTCGTACAGCGACTGCGAGACGGCCTCGGAGATGCGGGCCAGGGCCTCGAGCTCGGTCACCCGGCGCCGCGAGCGGTCGTAGAGCTTCGCATTCTCGATCGCCTGTGCGACCTGCGACGCGATCGTCTCGAGCAGCTCGACCTCGTCGTCCTGCCACTCCCGCGGCTCGGCCGTGCGGACGTTCATGGCGCCGGCGAGGCGCTCCGAGCGGTCGAGGATCGGCACGGCGAGCAGCGACTCGAACCGCTCCTCGTCGAGGCCGGGGAAGCCCATGAAGCGCGGGTCGGAACGCGCATCGGCCGTGATCGCGACGGGCTCGCGCTCGCGCGCGGCGTGGCCGGTGAGGCCCTCGCCCGGGCGCATCCGCGGCAGCGGCGCGGCCGCGTCGTGGTGCGTGCCGTAGACCGCCTGCAGCACGAGCTCGTCGGCCGGCCGGTCGTAGGCGTACACGAAGCAGGCATCGGCCTCCAGCGCGCGCGCGACGGCGCGGGCGACGTTCGCGGTGACCTCGGCGAGATCCAGCGAGGCGGTAACTGCTGCAATCGTCTCCGATAGCAGCCGAACGTGTCGCACGGCACGATCCACGTCTGCCAGAATACCCGTGGCCGGTGGATGCGCTCCCCCCGCACATCCACCGGCCGTGTCTCTCAGTGATCGCGGGTCACGATCGACCGCAGGAGCACCGCGAGCAACGCCATCCCGCCGGCGATGACGGCCGTTGCGGCCGTCCACTCGACCAGTCCGAGCTCCGTGGTGAGCATGTCGTGTGTCCCTCGCTTTGCGTTGCTGATACGAGGAGGACGGCTGGCGCGCGCGGGTTGGACCCCGGAACGTCTGTTCGTTCCGGGCCGATTGGGAGGCATCCGGCGGAGTCAGGGGCGTCTGCTACCGTGGCGCCGTGACCCCGGGTACGAGCACCCGGCTCGGCGCGCGTGGTGGCGTCGGCCAGTTGAGCACCACCACGCCGGCCTCGGGCGGCGCGGTTTCGACCTGGACGCTGCTCGGGTCGCCAGGCGTCGCTTCGGCCACCCGCTGACGGTTTCCCGACGGGTCGGGAAACGGGGCCGAACGACCTCGTTCGGCAGGCGAATTAGCCCCTAGGCCATCGCACGATCGACGGCCTGGCGCTCCTCCGGCGTCAGCTCCACCGAGCCCGCGGCACCGTCCACGACATCCTTCACGTACAGGCGCGCGTAGTCGCGACCCTGGATGGCCGACACGACGATGCCCGAGCCGCGCGCGTCGAGAATCGCGATCGTCGTCGACTGGCGGCCGCCCACGTCCTTGATGGCGTCGTACCGGATCAGCGCGCGGCGCTGGTACGCCGAGTCGAGGCGCTTGCGCTGCGTCGACACCTCGCTGACGGCCTTCGAGACGACGTCCTCCACCTTCTCCATCCGCGTCTGCATGCCGACCGCGAACTCGACCAGATCGGCGCTCTCCCCCGCCACCAGCGCCTGCTGGGCGCGGCGGATGCGGCGCAGCCAGCGCGCGCTCCACAGCGCCAAGACGAAGGCCACCAGCGCGACCCCGCCGGCGCCGAGCGCGACGTAGCCAGCCTCGGTGCCAGTCATCGTCACCGGGCTACCCCGGGAACTTGAAGATGACCGAGTACGTGCGGCTGTTGTTGGCGGTGTTCTGCTCGCCGCCGACCGGCTTGACGACGATCTTGACCGACTGCTTCGCCTTGTTGAAGAGCGGCTCGAACTTGAACGAGACGTCGGCGGACGTGCCCGCGTCGAACACGGCGATCGTGTCCGTCTCACCGACCTGCTCCGAGTCGATGAACGCCTGCACCTGCACCTGGGTCTCCTGGAAGTCGCCGCCGTTCTTGATCGACGCCACGATCGTGTTCTGGTTGTTCTGGTCGGTCGTGACCTCGGTCACGCTGTCGGCGTTGAGCGTCGTGCCGCTGATGGTGACGGCCTCGATCGACGTGCCGTGCAGACCCGTTTTGTCGCCGGTACCGGTGCCGGGATCCGGGCAGCCGGCAGCCGTCGGATCGGTCGCGCAGATGGCCGGTGTCTCGGCGCCGGTCGGCCCGACGATCGACGTCAGCCGTGCAGCCATCTTGGTCGGATCGACGAACGGCAGCAGGTTCGCGGTCACGAACTGCGAGTCGTCGAGCGCGACGCCCGACACGTTGCGATCGTCCAGGAGCTTGACCGCCGGACCCTTGAACGAGTCGGTGTAGACGATGTCACCGGCGAGCACGCGCGCGAACAGCAGCGCGACGACGGCTGCCTTGTCGGCCGGCACGTTGCCCTTCGCGCCCTTGAACGCATCGGGCAGCGCCTTCGCCATTCCGGTGAGACCGTTCAGGCGCAGCTGCTGCGCCTCCAGGAACCGGTTCTGCAGCTCGCCCATCGATCCCGGCGGGTTGAGCCCCGCGGCGGCCGTGACGACCGCCTGCTGGTTCTTCGAGATCTCGTTCACGTCGGTCTGCAGCTGGGCCGCTGTCTGGCCCTGCTTGAGGATGGAGTCCTCGAGCTTCTTCGCGACCCGGTTGGCCTGCGACGTGACGGTGTTGGCCGACCGCACGTAGCTCTTGTAGGCGTCGACCTCCTCGTTGCGCTGGCAGCGCTGCACCCACCAGTAGCCGCCGATCAGGAGGATGAGGACCGCGACGGCGACCAGCGCGAGGCGCTTGATCTCGATGCCGCCGCCACCGCCCAGCCCGCGGCGACGGGGGCCGTCTCCGTCGTCGGGATCGTCCGGTCCCTCGTCGTCTCGGCGTCCGGGCATACGCGGACCACGCCGCTCCCGAGGGGGCGGCTCTTCGCCAAAGTCGAGTTCTTCAAAGAAGGAGGAGAAAGGGAGCATCGCGAAACGGTGTCCGTGCCGTCTCTCGCGCAAGGATTCGCCACCTTACCACGCAGCCCTGCAAGCACAGGGGCTGTGGCGTGACGGCTCGGCCGCAGCGCCAGGCGGCCGGAGTGCCCGCACTCTTCCCGGAGGGGATGGTGGCGGGGCGCTTCCGGATCATCCGTGTCCTCGGTATCGGTGGCACCGGCACCGTCTTCGAGGCGATCGACGAGACCACCGGCGAGGCGGTCGCGCTGAAGGCGATCCCGCGCGACGAGCGCCTGCAACGCCGTGCCCGCCGCGAGATGCGGGTCGCCGCGACGCTCGACCACCCGGCCATCGTGCGCCTGCTCGACAGCGTCGAGGACCGCGACTACATCTACGTCGTCTTCGAGCTCGTGCGCGGCGACGACCTGGCGCGCGCGTTCCGCGAGGGCATGCTCGACGACGCCGCGGTCATGCGCGCCGTCGCCGCCGTCTGCGACGCCCTCGCGCACGCCCACGAGCGCGGCGTGGTGCATCGCGACATCAAGCCGGGCAACGTCCTGCTCCGCGACGACGGCATCCTGAAGCTCACCGACTTCGGCATCGCGCTCGTGTCGGATCCCGACGCGACCGTGGACGACCGGCTGCTCGGTACGCTCTCCTACATGGCGCCCGAGCAGGCGCTGGGCGAGGACGTCGATGGCGCCGCCGACATCTTCTCGTCCGCCCTGATGCTGTACGAGGCACTCGCGGGCGCGAACCCGTTCCGCGCGAAGACGCCCACCGAGCTCGCGGAGCGTCACGCCGCGACCGCGCTCTCCCTCACGGCCGACCGCCCCGACCTGCCGCCGGTCGTGCTGCGCCACATCGATCGCGCGCTGCAGCGGGACCCGAAGAAGCGCCCGACCGCGCCCCAGCTGCGCGACGCCCTGCTGCACGGCGCGCGCGCCATCGAGCGCGGCATGCTCGAGGACGAGCCGGAGCTCGAGCTCGCCGAGGACCGCGAGAAGCGCCTGCGCAAGTCGGCCCGCGCCAAGACCTGGCTGCGCGCCGCGCTGCCGCGCCGCCGGCCGCGGCTGCGGGTCGTGCCCGACCCGGCCGACGCCGCGCCCTCGCTGATCCAGCGCTTCGTCGCCTCCACGTGGGCGGAGGTCGACGGCGACCGCCGCGCCGCGCTGATCCGCGCGGGCGCCGCCGCCCTGACCGGCATCTCGGCCACCGCCCTCCTCGGCGCGCTGCCGTTCTATCCGGTCTACGCGCCTCTGCTGGTCGGGGTCGTGCTCGGCGTGGTGGCGCTCCGGCGGCCGCTGATCGCCGCGGCCACGGCGCTGCTGCTCGCGATCCCGCTGGTCGGCAACCTCTCGCTCGGCCTCGTCCCCGGTGCTGCTGCGGCCCTGCTGGTGTGGATCGCCGTCACTGCCCGGGCGCCGCGCCGGATGTGGCTCCCGGCCCTCGCGCCGGTGGCCGCCTTCGCAGCCCTGTGGCCGCTGTACCTCGTCGCGTGCGCGACCGCGCCGCGGGCGCACATCCGGTTCGTGACCGCGGCGGCCGGTCCGCTCATGATCACGCTGGTCTGCGGGCTGGCCGGCATCCCCTCACCGCTCTCGGGCGTCGCGCCCGCGAGCGGCCTGGCCGCGCGGATCGCTGGTTCGGAGTCCATCATCCGCGTCACCGACGACGTGCTGACGGCGGTCGGCACCGGCGTCGTCGTCCAGTCGCTCGCGTGGGGCGTGCTCGCGCTCTGCGGCCTGCCGCTGCTGCGCTTCACCGGTGCCCGGCTGCGCTGGTTCGGCGCCGCCTGGCTCGCCGCCGGCTATGCCGCGACGGTGCTGGGGCCGGCGCTGGTCGGCCTCGATGCCGCCCCGGCGGGGCTCTTGGCGGCCGGAGTCGGCGCGGCGGCTATACTCCTCGCGCTCCGATCGGTGGCCCCAGAAGTCGTGGCCACGCCGGATGGAGCTTCCTGAGATGGGGATCCTGCGCCGCATAGAGTCCCGGCTGGAGCGCACCTTCGAGGGCGGCTTCGGGCGCACGTTCAAGTCGAACGTGCAGCCTGTCGAGCTGGCCCGAAAGCTCGCGAAGGAGATGGACGAGAACCGCACCATCTCGGTGTCGCAGGTGTACGTCCCGAACATCTACTCGATCTACCTGTCGCCGGCCGACCGCCAGCAGTTCGCCACGTTCGAGGCGTCCCTGCGCACCGAGCTGGCGGGCTACCTGACCCAGCACGCGAAGCGCCAGGCATACTCGCTGCCGGGCCGGATCCGAGTTGTCATCGAGACGGCCGACGAGCTGGAGCTCGGCCTCTTCGGCATCGCCGTGTCGACGGAGGAGGAGCCGCGCTTCCCCGACATGCCGCCGCACTCCGAGCGCGCCGCCGAGACGCCCGAGGTCGGCGTGCTGCCGCCCGAGTTCCTGGCCGACGACGAGCCGATCGTGGCCCGATCGGTCGAGATTCCCGAGCTGCCCGCCGCCGAGGCGCCGCCCGCCGTCCTACCGCCGGTCGTGCCGATCCCGGTCGTGATCCCCGAGCTCGAGCCCGAGCCTGAGCCCGAGCCCGCGGCCGTCTCCGCCGACGAGGAGCCCGCCGCCGCCAGCGAGACCGCGCTGATCTCCGCCCGCGAGGCCCGCGCGGCCGATCTCGCGCGCGAGGAGTACGTGCTCGGCTGGGACGGCGGCCGCCACGTGATCGAGCGCCGCGCCGTCGTGCTGGGACGCTCGCGGGACTGCGA
Organism: Gaiellales bacterium; assembly: GCA_038321545.1. Classification (GTDB taxonomy): domain Bacteria; phylum Actinomycetota; class Thermoleophilia; order Gaiellales; family F1-60-MAGs149; genus VFJZ01. The sequence goes on along the minus strand of JBBQFB010000035.1, from coordinate 6,665 downwards.
CATCGTGCTCGACGACAAGAGCGTCTCCCGCCGCCACGCCGAGCTCGTCCGCCATGGCGACGGGTTCCTGCTCCGCGACCTCGACTCCACCAACGGCAGCTCCGTGAACGGCAAGCGCATCCGCGAGTCCGCCGTCGAACCCGGCGACGACATCCTCCTCGGGACCGTCGCGCTGACGTTCGAGCAGACCCGGACCTAGCGTGGTCGAGCAGGCGCTCCTCGTCGCCCGGATCTCGTTCGTCGTTCTCCTCTACCTGTTCGTGTGGCGGATCGTGCGGCTCTCGGTCCGCGACGTGCGCGCACCCGCCGAGAGCCTGATCCTCTCGCCCGAGGCCGTGCGCGCCGCAGGCCTCGACCGGATTCCCGAGCTGCCCCGCTCCCACACGCCGGCCGGTGCCGGGCACCTGCTGGTGCGGGCCAGCCCGGTGTTCCCGGTCGGCACCATCATCCTGCTCGACTCCGACGTCGTGTTCGGCCGGGCTTCGGAGAGCGACGTGCCGCTGACGGCCGACGGCACCGTCTCGGGTCGACACGCTCGCGTGTTCCGGCGCGACGGCTCGCCGTACCTGGAGGATCTCGGCTCGACGAACGGCACCTACGTGAACGGCCAGCCGCTGGCCGCCGAGCGAATGCTCCGGCCCGGCGACGTGGTCGCCGTCGGTGCCACCGAGCTGGTCTACGAGGCCGTGGCATGACGCTCGGCGTCGTCGAGTTCGCGGCCGCGACGCACACCGGCATGATGCGCCGGTCGAACGAGGACGCCCTCCTGGCGCGGCCGCCGCTGTTCGTCGTCGCCGACGGCATGGGCGGCTCCCGCGCCGGCGAGGTCGCATCGCGGCTCGCGGTGGCGACGTTCGAGGAGCTGGTGGGGACGACGGGGCTGCCCGAGGAGCTGCTGCGCTCCACCATCGCCGACGCCAACACCGCCATCCACACGACCGCCGAACGCGACGCCACGACGGCCGGCATGGGGACGACGATCACGGCTGCGCTGGTCTCGGACGCCGCCGTCTCGTTCGGTCACGTCGGTGACTCCCGCGCCTACCTCTGGCGGGAGGGCGTGCTGCAGCAGCTGTCCGACGACCACTCGCTGGTCGGCGAGCTCGTCCGCCGCGGAGCGCTCACGCCCGAGGAGGCCGAGCGGCACCCGCAGAAGAACATCATCACGCGCACCGTGGGCACCGAGCCGGCGCTGGCCGTCGACACGTGGACGATCGAGGCTGCCCAGGACGACGTCTTCCTGCTCGCCTCCGACGGCCTCAACAACATGGTCCGCGACCCCGAGATCGCGAGCATCCTCGGCACCGCCCCGTCGCTGGCGCACGCCGCGCGCGAGCTGGTGCGGGCCGCCAACGCGGCCGGCGGCATCGACAACATCACGGCGCTGCTGTTCCGCGTCGGCGACGGCCCGCCCGCGACCGCGCCCGCGGTAGCGCCCGAGACGACGCTGCTCCCCGACATGGTGTTCGTCGACGAGCCGCAGCCGAAGAAGCGCCGCGGGCTGCGCCGGCTCCTGTTCGTGTTGTCGGCGCTCGTCGTCAGCGGGGCGCTCGCGGTCGGCGGCCTCGCCCTGCTGCGTGAGGCGCACTTCGTCGGTGCGACCAGCGACGGCCGCATCGCGATCTTCCAGGGCGTGCCCTACGACCTGGCCGGCGACCTCCGCCTGTACCGGACGATTCGCACCTCCCCGATTCCGGTCTCGACCCTGACGCCGGCGGAGCGCGCGGCGCTGTTCGACCACAAGATCGTCTCGCTCGACGACGCGCAGGTGCGGATCGACCGCCTGCCGGCCGCCGCGTACTACGGACGCAACTCGTGATCGCGCGGCTGCACACCCCGCGCAACCGCGAGCTCGTCAACCTGCTCGTCGTCGGCCTGCTGGTCGTGACGGGCTTCGGGGCCGTCTTCATCGCCCGCGAGAACGCCGTGTCGACCGCGTCGCTGTCGTACGCCGCGCTGTTCATCGGGCTGTACGGCGTCGCGCACCTCGTGCTGCGCATCGCCCTGCCGCGCGCCGACCCGTACCTGCTGCCGCTGGTGGCGCTGCTGGCGGCGATCGGCGAGGTCGAGATCTACCGCATCAACCCGGTGCTGGCCCGCGACCAGGGGCTCTGGATCATCGTCGGGCTGGTCGTCTTCTCGATCGTCGTGTTCGCGTTCCGCGACATCCGCCGGCTGGAGGGCCTGCGCTACACCTGTGGCGCCGCCGCCGTGCTGCTGCTGGCGGCCACCGTCGCGATCGGCACCGAGGTGAACGGCGCCAAGCTGTGGATCCGCTTCGGCGGGTACCAGATCCAGCCGGGCGAGTTCGCGAAGGTGCTGCTGGTCGTGTTCATCGCCGGCTACCTGCGCGAGAACCGCGACGTGCTCGAGCGTCCCACCCGCCGCGTGCTCGGCGTCGGCCTGCCTGCGCTCCGCCATCTGCTGCCGCTGCTCGTCATGTGGGGCGTCGCGCTGCTGCTGCTGGTCGCGGTCAACGACTTCGGCTCGTCGCTGCTCTACTTCTCGATCCTGCTCGCGATGCTGTACCTGGCGACCGGCCGCTGGCTCTACGTCGGCGGCGGCATCGTGGCGTTCTTCGTCGGCGGGTTCGCTGCCGTCCGGGCCGCACCGCACGTGCAGGACCGCATCGACATCTGGATCGACCCGTGGGCCACATCTCGGACGACCGGATACCAGATCGTGCAATCGCTGTACTCGATCGCCGACGGCGGCATCTTCGGCACGGGCTTCGGCCGCGGCTTCATCCTGGTCGGAAAGCGCACGGTGATCCCCGACGCGCAGACCGACTTCATCTACTCGGTGATCGCCTCGGAGACCGGCCTCGCCGGGGCCGCCGGCCTGCTGCTGGTCTACCTGGCGTTCGTCTACCGGGGCATGAAGATCGCGTCGATGGCCGACGACGGGTTCACGAAGCTGCTCGCCGCCGGCCTATCGTTCGCGCTCGGCTTCCAGGCGTTCGTGATCGTGGCCGGTGTCACGAAGCTGCTGCCGCTGACGGGCATCACGTTGCCGTTCGTGTCGTACGGCGGCTCGTCGATCGTCGCCAACTTCGGGCTGCTGGCCTTGCTGCTGTGCGTCTCCGAGCGCGTCAACCGCGACGGGGCGGGCCAGTGAACGCCCGCATCTCGCGCCTGTACCGCGTGCTCGCACTGGGCTTCGTGGCGCTGATCCTCATCACGACCTACTGGCAGGTGTGGGCCGCTCCGTCGCTTGAGGCGCGCCAGGACAACCCGCGGCTCGTGTATCGCGAGCTCGCCATCAAGCGCGGCCGCATCATCTCGGCCGACGGCGTCACGCTGGCGACCAACACCGCGCGGCGGGCCAACGGGCGCACGATCTACTTCCGCCGCTATCCGCGCAAGGGCGAGACGGCCGCGATCGTCGGCTACTCCTCGGTGCAGGCCAGCCGGGCCGGCGTGGAGCGCGCGCGCAACGACTACCTGACCGGGGCGAACACCGACCTGGCCGGCGGCGTGGAGCGTCTGCTCGACACCGTCCGCGGCGCGACCGTGACCGGCAACGACGTGATCCTCTCGCTCGACGCCGGCGCGCAACGCATCGCGATGCGCGAGCTGCGGGCGAGCGGCAAGCGGGGCGCCGTCGTCGCGCTGGAGCCCGCGACCGGCCGCATCCTGGTGATGGCCTCGTGGCCCTCCTACGATCCGAACCTCGTCGACACCGACTTTCAGTCGGTGCTCGACCAGCCGGGCGCGCCGCTGCTGAACCGCGCCACGCAGGGCCTCTACCCGCCCGGCTCGACGTTCAAGATCGTGACCGCCGCAGCCGCCCTCGAGTCGGGCACGTTCACGCCGGAGTCGACGTTCAAGGGCGGCAAGTGCGTCAAGACGGCAGGCCCGCAGCTCTGCAACGCGTCGGGCGAGATCGCGCCCGACCCGAACACGCTCGCCGACGCGCTCGTGCACTCCTACAACACCACCTTCGCGCAGATCGGGCAGCAGATCGGCCAGGACAAGCTCGTCGCGCAGATGCAGGCGTTCGGCTTCTACTCGCCGGTGCCGATCGACTACCCGCGGGAGCAGACAGCGGTCAGCGGCATCTACCGCCGCCCGGGCCAGATCGCCGGCCCCGACCGCAAGGTCGACGTCTCGCGCGTCGCGATCGGCCAGGCCGGCCTGCTGGCGACGCCACTGCAGATGGCGATGGTCACCGGCGCGATCGCGAACGGCGGCCTGCTGATGGAGCCGCGCACCGTCGACAAGATCCGCAGTCCCTCCGGGCGCGTCGTCGCGACGCCCGGCAACGCGGAGATCGGGCGCGCCGTGTCGGCCCAGACGGCATCGACGCTGTCCGGCATCATGCAGCGCGTCGTCGACGAGGGTACCGGCCAGGCGGCGCAGATCGGCAACCTTCCCGTGGCCGGCAAGACCGGCACGGCGCAGACCGGTCGCAAGGACTCCGCCGGCCGACCGCTGTCGGACGCCTGGTTCGTCGCGTTCGCCCCGGTTTCATCGCCGAAGGTCGCGATCGCCGTCGTGATCGAGGACTCCACCGGCTTCGGCGGGACGGTCGCCGCGCCGATCGCCCGCGACATCCTGAATGAGCTCCTGTGAGGGGGATCGCGTGATCACCGGACGCCGCGTGAGACAATCAGGGGGAGTTCGATGAGGCCCGGAGACGAGACCACGGTCGAAGGCCGGCTGTTCGACGGCCGCTATCGCATGATCCGCCGCATCGGCTCGGGGGGCATGGCCCGCGTCTTCTTGGCGGAGGACGTCGACCTGCACCGTGACGTCGCGATCAAGGTGCTGCACGACCGCTACAGCGAGGACGCGCAGTTCGTGGAGCGGTTCGCACGCGAGGCGCGCGCCGCCGCGGGGCTGAACCATCCGAACATCGTCGCCATCTACGACCGTGGCCAATCCGAGGGCTCGTACTACATCGCGATGGAGTATCTGGACGGCGAGACGCTCAAGGATGTGATCCTCCGCGAGGGCCCGCTGCCCGAGCGCCGCGCGATCGACATCACGCTGCAGCTGCTCGCCGCGCTGCGGTTCGCCCACCGCCGCGAGATCATCCACCGCGACGTCAAGCCGCACAACGTGATGGTGCTCCGCGACGGCCGCGTGAAGGTGGCCGACTTCGGCATCGCCCGGGCCGGCGACTCCGAGATGACCGAGGCCGGCTCCATCGTCGGCACGGCGCAGTACCTGTCGCCGGAGCAGGCGCGCGGCCAGCACGTCGGCCCGGAGTCGGACCTGTACTCGGTCGGCGTCGTGCTCTACGAGATGCTCACCGGCCGCGTGCCGTTTACCGGCGACTCGGCCGTTGCGATCGCGATGAAGCACGTGCAGGAGACGCCGGTGCCGCCGCGGCAGATCGTACCGTCGATTCCCGCCGAGCTCGAGGCCGTCGTGCAGCGCGCGATGGCGAAGGATCCCGCGCGCCGGTACCACTCGGCCGACGAGATGGGGATGGACCTCGACCGCGTCCGCAAGGGCCTCGGGGTCATGGGGGCCACCGCATCGATGGCGGCGGGCGAGTACGCCGCGGCCGGCCGCACGATGGTCGCCCCGCCGCCGCCGCCCACCTCGGGCTCGTACCCGGTCGCCCAGGCTCCCACCCCGCCGCGGCGCACCTGGCCGTGGGTCGTGGTGCTGATCCTGCTCGCCGCCATCGCGGGGCTGGCCGCGTACCTGTTCCTCAATCTCGGCGACTCCGGCGGCGGCGGCGAGACCACGGCCAGCACGGCCGCCCAGGTACCGATGCCGAACGTGATCGACTTCCCGGCCGCCGTGGCCGTCTCCCAGCTGACGGACGCCGGTTTCAAGGTCACGCAGGAGCACCGCTTCTCGAAGCGGCCGAAGGACACGGTGATCAAGTCGGATCCGGTCGCCGACACGCTCGTCGCCCCCAACTCCGACGTCACGATCACCATCTCCGACGGCATCGAACAGGTGGCGGTGAAGGATGTCGTCGGCAAGCAGTTCGACAGTGCCTCGACGATCCTCAAGGGCGATGGGTTCAAGGTCGCCGAGAAGGGCAAGAGCTCCGACACGATCCCCGAGGGCCAGGTGATCTCCCAGGATCCGCCGGCCGGAACCACGACCGACAAGGGCGCGAACGTCACCCTGACCGTCTCGCGCGGCGTCGCACAGGTGACCGTGCCGAACGTGATCAACCTGTCCGAGGGCGAGGCGCGGCGCCAGATCGAGGGCGCTGGATTCGTGGTGTCGGTGGACAACGCCCCGTCGGCGACCATTGCCAACGGCACCGTCATCTCGCAGGATCCGGGCGCAAACCGGAAAGCCGACAAGGGCTCCAAGGTCACGATCGTGGTGTCGTCAGGCCCGCCGACGACCCAGATCCCGACCGTCGCCGGCCAGACGGAGGATGACGCCCGGACGAACCTCGAGGACCTCGGCTTCACGGTCGAGTCGGCCGATGTGCCGACGCTCGACCCGGCGCAGGACGGCGTCGTGCAGTCGACCGACCCGCCGGCCGGAAAGACGGTCAACCAGGGCTCGACGGTCACGATGCAGGTCGGGCGGCTCGGTCCGTGACCGAGCGGCGCGTCCGCGTCGCCGTCCTGTCCGGGGGCCGCTCGTCGGAGCACGACATCTCGCTCGCGTCTGCGGCCTCGGTGGTCGCCGCGCTCGATCCCACGCGCTTCGACGTGGTTGCGATCGAGATCGGCCGCGAGG